>DASYSL010000106.1:0-12181 GCA_036003365.1 Candidatus Eiseniibacteriota bacterium | reverse complement strand
CGACCGCTTCGACTACGCGCTCGGCGATACGGTCGGCGTCGAAGTGCTGGATGGAAACGCCGCGTCGCCCCTCACCGTGACCGCTTCCTCGCCGACCGATCCGTGGGGCGAGTCGGTGACGCTCACGGGATCGAACGGGGTCTTCCACGGCACCCTCGTGATCGCGCCTTCGATTCCCAACCCAAGCGACCATGTGCTCGCCGTGTCGTCGGGCGACGCGATCACGGTCGCCTACGCCGACCACTCGCCGGCGGCCACCGTGAGCGCGCAGGCGACGATCCATTCACGGGCCCCCACGATCTCGAACGTGATGGCGCAAACGCTCGGCTCGACCTCGGCCCTCGTGACCTGGTCTACCGATCAGCCGGCGTCCTCGCGCGTGAGCTTCGGCAGCACCGTTCTGGGCTCGATCGCCGATTCGAGCGGCTACTCGAACACGCACACCGTGCTGCTCACGCATCTCCTCCCCAACACCACGTACCGCTACGACGTGGAGTCGGTGAATCTTCTGGGCTCGGTCACACGCGACAGCCTGGGCGGCACGCATCGCTCGTTCACCACGCGCCCCAAGGCCCAGATCGCTCTCGTCATGCCCCATCTCTCGAGCTCGTTCCTCGCCACTCTCCTCGCCACCTGGAGCAACGCGTTCAAGGCTCTGAGCTGGAATGTGGACGTGGTGACAGGCGGCGATGCCGATCCCCCGGTCGTCGGGAACGCGAGCGCCGGGCTCGCGAGCTACGCCGCCGTCATCTGGCAGTGCGACCCCGATGGGTATCCGGCGATCAGCGACGCGCAGCGCACGGCCATCGACTCGTTGCTGAATGGCGGCGCCCGGCTCTTGATCGTCGGCCACGACATCGGCTTCAGCCTCTCGGACGCCGCGTCGCCCAGCTACACGCAGGAGCGCGAACTCTGGCTGGAGACCGGGCTCAAGACGCGCTACTACAGCGACGTCTACGGCCCGAACTTCCACTTCTACGGCCAGCCCGGCGATCCGGCGACCAACGACTTCGTGCCCGGCGTGAGCTACCAGGAAATCCGCGAGTACGCGACGTCGGACAACGTGCGGCCCGCACCCAACACCGACGGCATCGGCACGGTCGACTGGATCGACGATCAATCGCCGCTCGATTCGACCGGCGTGCGCTGGGAGAGCAACGCGCCCAAGGGTTCGCCGGGCAGCGCGTTCTGGGGCGGGCAGAAGTCGCGGCTCCTCGGCATGTTCTTCGAGTGGGCGGGGCTCGGTGTCTCGGGCGCGGCCCATTCGCCGCCGCGCACCGCGGTTCTCGAGCACGCGGTCGATTGGCTGCTCGGCCACAAGCCTCCGGTGGCGACGATCACTTCGCCCGCACCCGGACAGTCGATCACGGACAGTTTCGTGCCGGTGCTCTATTCGATGACGCCCGACTCGGGGTTGGCGATCGCTTCCCGTTCGGTCTACGCCTCGTACGATGGGGGCGCGAGCTGGACTCTCGTCGACACGCATCCCGGCCCGGACTCGGGATTCATCTGGGATCTGGGTGGCGTGCTCGGCGGGCCAGCCGCGCCCAACTCGCAACATGTCTTGCTCAAGCTCGTGGCCACGGACAACGGCGCGCCCGCGCTTCGCGGGGAGACGACGCTCGACGGCGAGTTCGCGCTCAACCGATCCGGCGGTGACACCCGCGGACCGGTCGCGGTGGCAGGCTCGGCGCGCGTCACTCCCGAGCCGGTGCGCGCCGATTCTTCGGCCACGCTGCTCGCCAGCTTCAGCGACGCCACGCTCGGCGATTCGCCAGTGGTCCAGGCCGAGTATTCGATGGGGCCGTCACCGGTGGCTGCCGGCTCAGGCGCGGCGATGGTCGTCGGCACCCCGGCGGTGACGGCGAACGCTTCCGTGGCGCTCGCCGCCGGCAGCTTCTCCGTGGGATCGAGCACGCTGTGGCTGCGCGCGCGCGACCAGGCCGGCAACTGGGGCCAGGCGACCGGGCTCAGCGTGACCGTGAACTCGGCGGGCGTGGTAGCGATCGGCGACGCGCCGCACGTCGACTTCCTCGCCGCACCCCAGCCCAATCCGTTCCGTGGCTCCGCTCAGATTCGTTTCGGACTTGCACGCCCGGGGACCGTGGAGATCGGCTTGTACGATTTGCGCGGGCGACTCGTGCGCACGCTCTTGAGCGGCGCATTGGCACCGGGCGTGCATAATGCTCGTCTCGATGGCGGGCGCGAGAAGCTGCGCGCCGGCGTCTATTTCCTGCGCATGACCACTTCCGGCTCGAGCTTCAACACGAAGATCGTGGCGCTCGAGTGACGAGGGCGAACTAGGGTTCCGCCGGCGAGGTTCCAGCCGGCGGGACCTTGTCCGGATCGGTCCTCCAGACGCGATACGAGTAGGCCATCAAGCAGACGACCGCGATCCCGAAGAGGACGCCGACCGCCGCCAGGTAGGCCGGCCGCCGCACCAAGGCACAGGTCATGAACAGGATTCCGCCCGCCATGAACACCCATCCCCCGACGCGGTGCGTGCGCGTCCACGACTCCTTGCTCGACAAGGTCCACGGGTTGCGAATCCCAACGAACCAGTTCGGCCGGATCTTCCCGAGCATGTTGCCGAGCAGGATGAAGAGACCGCCTACGAGCAGCGGGGCGACGCCGGCCATGTCCACGCGGCGGCCGTGCAAGGTCAGCAAAACGGCGATGTAGATGCCTGCGAGCACGAGCAGGACAAGGAGCCGGAGGATGGCATAGGTGCGCGCGAAGGTGGCGTAGTTGGCGCGGCCCGGATCGACGAACGGCAGGAACAACATGGCCAGGTAGACGCCCAGCGAGACAAGCGGCATCGCGAGCAGGCCCTCGGCGCGGCCACCCCAGCGATCGGGCTGGCCATTGAGGCCGTAGTGCACCGCGATGTGATCGGGCGCCGATTGCCAGTTCGCCGCCGCCAGGGTGAAGAGCAGCGCCAGGAGGATCCACATCGGGAGTTCGTTTCGCCAATCGAGCTTCATGACTTCCTCCTGCCCGGGCGCCCGCGCCCGTTTCGCATGTCGAGCACGGCCGAGACCAGTTCCTCGAAGGCCGAGAGATTGAGGCTGTAGACGATCGACGTGCCGCGCCGCTCTGAGACGATGAGGCCGGCGTGACGCAAGACGTTGAAGTGTCCCGACAGCGTGGACTTGGCCAGCGGGAAAGCCTCGGCCAGCTCGCCCGCGGTCATGTCGCGGCGATGCAAGAGGCGCAAGATCTCGCGCCGCGTCGGATCGCCCAGGGCCCGAAAGACTTCGTTCAACGTTGCTCTCCTTCGTTTATTCGCCAAATACCGAACAATCATGGACCCGCGAGCCGAGCCCGTCAAGCCATGTCCGGTAGGGAATGATGAGCGTTTCAGTTAGCATGGGGGTGGCCACCCGCCCCCGGCCCGCCGATAATGGAAACGATGAAGTCTCTTTTGAGAGCCCTAGCCCCGCTCGTCATCACGTTGGCCTTTGCCGGCCCCGCGGCCGCCATGCCCCAGGCTCCCTTCGATCCCGGCCTCTCCGGTTTCCGCGTTCTCCTGGACGGCGAGGAGTGTCCTTTCAACGTCCTTGCCTTCTACGTGCGTCCCGAAGAGAGCATGCCGATCGAGATCGAGTCGCCGGATCCGGCGCACTCGTACGCGCTGCTCGCGGATCGCGGCACGGTGATCGAGCTGGGCCAGGGGCACTGGGCGTGGCGGGCGCCCAGCGAGCCGGGACAGTGCGAGCTGGTGGTGCTGCATGGCGGCACCCCGGAGACGATCACCCTGCACGCCTTCGTCATGGTGCCGTTCGAAGCCGTGCAGAACGGCATGCTGAACGGCTATCACATCGGCAATTATCCGGTGCCGCAGAACGGCGACTCGCCCTGGTCTCTGGCGCTGGCTCCGGCCTACTCCGCGCCGCCCGGCTTCATCGAGGTCACGGCGCAGAACATCAACACCCCGGTGTCGCCCCACTTCAAGCTCGGCCAGTTCCTGTGCAAGGAGCCGGGCGATTTCCCCAAGTATCTCGTGCTCACGACGCGGCTCCTCATCAAGCTCGAGCGCATTCTCGACGAGGTGAACCGGCTCGGGCACCCGACGAGCACCTTCGTGATCATGAGCGGCTACCGCACGCCCTACTACAACGCGGCCATCGGGAACGTGCGCCTGAGCCGGCATCAGTACGGCGACGCCTCCGACATCTACATCGACGAGGATCACGACGGGCGCATGGACGACCTGAACGGCGACCATCGCGTGAACATCAAGGACTCGCAGCTGCTTTCGCAGATCGTGGACGCCATGCAGAACGGGCCGGCGCTGGCTGCGCTGACCGGCGGCATCGGCGTCTACAAATCCACTTCCGAGCACGGCCCCTTCGTCCACGTCGACGCGCGCGGCCGCGCCGCTCACTGGTGAGGACGCATTGAAGCGATTCGGCATCCCGGCCATCGGCATCCTGGCGCTCGCGAGCACGTTGTACGCTTCGGACATGGCGGCCACGCACCGGCAGGAGTACGAGGCCTGGCACAAGTCACGCATGGAATCGCTGGCCAGCCCCGACGGCTGGCTCTCGCTCGCCGGGCTCTACTGGCTGAATCCCGGCGACAATCGTTTCGGATCCGCCGAAGAAAACCCGGTGCGCTTTCCCGACAAAGCGCCGGCCCACATGGGAACGTTCACGCTGCGTGACGGCAAGGTGCACGTGAGCCTGCTGCCGGGAACGAACGTGACGAGCGGCGGCAAACCGGTGCTCCAGATGTACCTCGAGAGCGATGCGAAGGGCGAGCCGACGATGCTCGAGCTGGGCACTCTCAAGTGGTTCGTGATCCAGCGCGCCGATCGCTTCGCCATTCGCATCAAGGACAAGGAGAGCCCGGCCCTCCAGACGTTCAAGGGCGTGCCGACGTATCCGTACGACGAAGGCTGGCGGATGGACGCCAAGTGGGACCGCTACGATCCGCCCAAGACGCTCCAGGTCACGAACATCGTCGGCCAGAAGTTCGAGGAAGAGTGTCCCGGCGCTTACGTCTTCCAGAAAGACGGCAAGGAATACCGGCTCGAGCCGACGCGTGAGGGGAACGAGCTCTTCCTCGTCTTCTCCGACGCGACGACCGGGCGGGACACGTACGGGGGTGGGCGATTCATCTATACCGACCTGCCCGATTCGACCGGCCACGTCGTGCTCGATTTCAATCGCGCCTACAATCCGCCGTGCGCCTTCACCGCGTGGGCCACCTGTCCGCTGCCCACGGCGCAGAACAAGCTCGCGATCAAGGTCGAGGCGGGAGAAAAGCTCAACCCGAACGGGGTGGTGGCTCCCGGCCACACGGTGAATTGAGCGCGCCTCCGGGCCCGCGCTGGGAAGACCACTCCGAACACTTCCGCATCCTGCGAGCGGCCGCGCTCGAGGCTGCCGATCCAGCGCGCGCGGTGCGCCGGGTGCTCGCCTCGCAGCCGCTACCCAGCGGGCGCGTCTTTCTCGTTGCTCTCGGCAAAGCGTCCATCGCCATGACGACCGCAGCGCTCGAGCGTGTGGGCGAGCGCGTCACCGCGGGCGTCGTCGCGCATCCGCGCGGCACTCGTCCTCCCGAGGGATGGTCCAGCGCGATTCAGTGCATCGCCGCCGGGCATCCGTTGCCCGATGAAGGCAGCCTGCGTGCCGGCGCTGCGGCGTGGGACATGCTCGAGAGCGCCGGCCGCGGGGATTTCGTCCTGGTGCTCGTCTCGGGCGGCGGCTCGGCGCTGTTCGAGCATCTGCGGCCGGGTGTGTCACTCGAGGATCTCGCGGCCCTGACGCGCGATCTGCAGCGCGCCGGCGCCGACATCCGCGAGCTCAACACGGTGCGCCGCGCGCTTTCGCTGGTGAAGGGCGGCGGACTGGCGGCGCGCGCCGGCGAAGCCGATCTCCTGGCCTTGTTGCTCTCCGACGTGGTGGGGGACGATCCGGCAGCCATCGCCTCGGGGCCCACCGTGCCTTCACCCACGGGACCGCCCGAGGCTCTCGCCGTGCTCGGTGCGCGCCACCTCGCAGGCGCGCGCGTCCGCATCGAGCGCGCTTTGCTCGACTCTCCACGCGGGCAGTTGTCTCAGGGCGAAGGAAAGCGCGACACGCGTATCGTGGGATCGAATCGTTTGGCCGCTGACGCGGCCCGCGACGCGGCCGCCAAGCTCGGCTTCCAGTCCTCCATCGTCGATCTCACGTTGCATGGCGAAGCGCGCACGGCGGGGGACGCGATCGCGCGCCAGGCCAAGCGCGCGGCCTTCGGCACCTGTCTCATCTGGGGCGGGGAGACGACCGTCACGGTGACGGGAAACGGCCGCGGCGGACGCAATCTCGAGCTGGCGCTGGCGGCCGCCATGGCTTTCGAAGGCGAAGCCCGACGTGCCCTCATGTCTTTCGCCACCGACGGCATGGATGGCACGAGCGGCGACGCAGGTGCCGTGGTCACGGGCGACACCATGGCGCGCGCCCGCGCGCTCGACTTGTCGGCGCTCGAAGCGCTCGACGACAATGACACGGCGGCGTTCTTCGAGAAGGTCGGGGACGTGGTGAGAACGGGGTACACCGGCACCAACGTGAACGATCTGGTGGTGGCTCTCGCCTACGCCTGAAGGAGCAATCCGCCGGCCACGAGCGTGTCCCACACCGCCGGCGGCTGATGGCGCCGGCCACCCTTGGGAAACCAGTGCAGCTTGCCGGCTGGCCAGCGCACCCACACGCTGCTCGCGCCCTCGATGGGGGCGGCGAGGGCGCGGAATTCGAGCTGTCCGACGCGCAGCGTGAGCAGCTCGCGTCCGCCGAGCGGCTCGGCCAGCAGAACGTCCGCCTGCCAGGCGCCCTGCGCGCGCGTCCTCATCACTTCGACGTCCTCGGGACGAATGCACACCGACCACTCGTTCGATTCCGGCAGACCCGGCGGCGCCAGCGCGCGCACGCCCTCGCCGTCGAGCGACGAGTCGGTGGTCAGCGCGTGCCACACGTTGATGCGCGGGCTGCCCACGAACGTGGCCGAGAACAGGCTCTCCGGCGTCTGATAGAGGAGATGCGGCGCCGCACTCTGCTCGACATGGCCTTCGCACAGAAGCATGACCTCGTCGGCCAGGCTCATGGCTTCCGACTGGTCGTGCGTCACGTAAAGCACCGGCGCTTCGACCGAACGGAAGATGGCCTTGAGCTCGCCGCGTGTCCTGTCGCGCAGCGAGGCGTCGAGATTGGAGAGCGGCTCGTCGAGCAAGTAGAGGCGCGGCTCCTTGACCAGCGCGCGGCCCAGCGCCACGCGCTGCTGCTCGCCGCCCGAAAGCGCCGCCGGCTTCCTCTCGAGCACCTTGGCGAGTCCGAGACGATCGGCGACTCGGCGGACGCGCACCTCGCGCTCGTCACGCTTGACGCCGCGCACTTCGAGCGCCAGGCCGATGTTCTGGGCCACCGTGAGATGCGGGTAGAGCGCGTAATTCTGGAACACGAAGCCGACGTCGCGCTTCTCGGCCGGGATGGTATCGAACGGCTCACCGTCCATGGTGAGCGTCCCCGCCGAGGCCTGCTCGAGCCCTGCGACAATACGCAGCAGTGTCGTTTTGCCGCAGCCTGACGGCCCGAGAAGGGCCACCACGCGACCGGGCGGCGCGTGGAAGGAAACTCCGTCGAGTGCGCGCGTGAGCGGCGGGAAGATCTTGTAGATGCCCTCGGCGCGCAGGCCGTCGCGCACGCGGTCTCGCACGGTGACCCGCGGCCCGTCGTTGGCAGGCGCTTTCACGCCGGTCACCCGGCTCATCCCTTCACCGCTCCGCGCGTGAGCCCGGACACGATCCGGCGCTGGAACACGAGCACGAGGAAGAACAAAGGCAGGCTGGCGAGCGTGATGGCCGCGCACAGCGGGCCCCACGGGATGTCGTATAGCGAAGCGCCGCTCACGCTGGCGATGCCCGCGGTCACGGTCTTGGCGTGATCGCGCGTCAGGAAGGTCACCGCCAGCATGAATTCGTTCCACGCGAAGATGAAGACGAGGATGGCGGCGGTGACGATGGCGGGCGCGGAGAGCGGCGCGTGGACGAGCACCAGACGGTGGGGCGCCGAAAGGCCGTCCAAACGCGCCGCGTCATCGATCGAAACCGGAATGGCGCGAAAGCCGCTCTCGAGCACCCAGACCGCGAGCGGCAAGTGCAGCGCGGCATAGGGGATCACGAGCGCGATCGGCTGGTTGATCCAGCCGAGGCCGCGCACGGCTTCGTACAATGGAAACAACAGCAGGATGGGCGGAAACAGCGACAGGACGAGGAACGCGAGCAGGACGCCGTCGCGGTCGCGCGCCCGCAAGCGCGAGAGCGCCATGGCCGCCGGAGCGGCGAACACGAGGCAGAGCACGGTGGCGAAGGCGGCGATGAAGGTGCTGTTCAAGAGATAGATGCCGAAGGGCTTGCGCTCCCAGATCGCGGCGAAGTGCTCGGCGGTCGGCGGATGCGGCAGGTAGACCAGCGGCGTGTGCGTGATCTGCGCGTCAGGCTTCAAGGCGGTGAGGAATTGCCACACGACCGGCCCCACGCTCCACAGGATGGCGAGCACCAGGGCGGCGCCGAACGCCAGGCGACGGCGATTCACGCCACTTCTCCCGGCTCGCGGGCCCAGCGCACGATGAGCCAGGCCACGAGCGCCACCAGCACCACTGCCTGCACCGCGAGCGCCGAGCCGTAGCCGAAATCGAGGTAGCGGAAGTAATTGCGATAGGCGTAGAGCGAGACCGTCTCGGTCGAGCCGCCCGGTCCGCCGCCCGTCATCACATAGATCAGGTCGAAAGCGCCGTAGGCCTGAATCAAGCGGAAGAGCCCGGCCACCAAGACCGAAGGCAAGAGCAACGGCAGCGTCACGCGCGTGAGCCGTTGCCAGCTCGTCAAACCGTCGAGACGAGAAGCTTCGGTCACCGTCTCGGGAATGCCCTGCAGCCCGGCGAGCAGGACGAGGGTGACGAAGGGCGTCGTCTTCCACGTGTCGGCGAGAACGAGCGTGGTCATCGCGGTCGCCGGATGTCCGAGCCAGGCCACGGGCGCGTGCAGGATTCCCAAGCGCCCCAGCATATCGTTCGCCACGCCGAATGAATCGTTGGCGATCCACGCCCAGGCGAGCGCCATGATCGCCGTCGGCAGCACCCAGGGCAGTGTGACCAGCGCGCGCACGAGGCCGCGTCCTCGAAACGCGCGGTGCAGGAAGAGCGCGAAGGCGAAGCCGAGAAGCAATTCCGCGGCGATGGACGAGAATGTGAACATCACCGTGTTGCCGAGCGCCTTGAACCAGCGCGCGTCGTGCCACAGGCGCAGATATTGGTCGAGTCCCGCGAACGAGACCCGGTCGTGCCCGACGAGATCGGCATGCTGGAACGAGAGCCAGAGGACACGGAAGATCGGCAACACGATCACCGCGATCAGGAGCAGGAACGCGGGGGCGATGAGCATCCAGCGCTCGCGCAAGGTGGCCTGCCCGTTCATACGCGGCCTCCGTGCGCCGGGTGGCGCGGGCCGAGGAGCAGGCGCGTCTCCTGCGCGGCGCGCTCGAGCGCCAGCTGCGGCGACTCCATGCCCGCGAGCGCGGCGCTCAGATGGCGCTGCAGGATATCCGAAGCCTGCGCGTAACGCGGAATGGCCGGGCGCGCGACGACATGACGATGCAGCCCATGGAAGCGTGTGAGAAACGGATTGGCCGCGAGCAACGTGGAGTCACGATAGGCGGCTTCGAGCGCCGGCGCGTAGCCGGTGGGCGCGCACAGCGCGCGCTGGCTCTCCACCGTCGTCGCGAAGCGAACGAACGAAAGCGCCAGCTGCGCATGCCGACTGAAACGCGACACGCCGAGCCCCCAGCCACCGAGGGTGCCGGTCGGGTGGCCGCCGATGCGCGCCGGCATGAGGAGCACGCCCACCTTGCCCACGAGAGGCGAGCCTGGCTGCTGCGAGAGCCGGTAGGCGTACGGCCAGTTGCGCAGGAACGCGGCGTGTCCGTCCTGGAAGATGCGGCGACTCTCTTCCTCCTGATACGTCGCCACTCCGGACGGGCTCGCGTGCACGCGCGCGCAGTCGACGAGAAAATGGGCGGCGGCGACGGCCTCGGGATCTTCGAGGCCGATGTCATCGGTCTTGGGGTCGATCCAGTAGCCGCCGTAACCGGACAGCACTTCGAGATAGTTGCAGACCAGTCCTTCGTACTGCGCCCCCTGCCACACATAGCCCCAGCGCTCGGGCGGTGCGCCCAGCTCTTGCGCATCCGCCGTGAGCTGCTCGAACGTCGACGGCGGACGCATGCCGCGCTCCTCGAGCCAGTCTTGCCGGTACAGGAGAAGGCCCATGTCGGTGCGCACCGGCACGCGATAGAGATGGCCATCCAAGACGCCCGCGTCCCAATCGTCACTCAGATACTGCTCGCGCTCGCTCCCGGGGAACGAATCGTCGAGCGCACGCAGCCATCCGGCGGCGACGAACTTGGGCGTCCACGTGACGTCGAGATAAACGAGATCGAAAGTGGGATCACGGGCGAGCAACGACGTGGTGTAGAGACTCTCGCGCAGGTCGGTGGATTGCGGCCCTTCGACCAGGTCGACGCGCACGCCGGGATGGACCGCCTCGTAGGCGCGCGCGATCGGCTGCCAGAACGGGCGCTCGCTCGGTGGCAAGAGAACAGAGACTGTCGTCGTGGCCGGCTCGCGCAGAGAGGGGTGCGCGCAGCCGAACAGTGCCGCGGCGCCGAGTAGCAGCACCGCTCGAAGCGGAATCATTCAATGACTCGTTCGCAGCGGGGCGGGGCAGCGCCAGGCTGCAACTGCGAGGAGGTTCACTAGCTCTTACCCAGACTAGCGAATTGTGTGGAGGGAGCGCAACGCATCGTAGGCGGGAGTGTTCCTGAACGAAACAGAAACACAGCGCGACACCATGCTCGAGCGCGGCGTGTCATCAGACACGACCGACTCTTCCCCCGTTTACGTTTACCGTTTATCGACCTTCCAAATCGGAATTCCCGACGCATGGCGCGCCTGATAGGCTCGGGGCTCGTTCGGAGACGTTTTTACTTTCCTACTCGTCGCCTCTGTCGCCCTTGCAGACAAGTGCAAGGAGCCGACAGCCCCGAGCGCGATCAGTCCCAGGCCCGGAGCGGACCAGCGCACGAGCTTTAACGCGCGATGAAGACGTCGAGCACGGCGGTGATGGAGCACGCGGGACAGCATGCTCCGGCGCCCGCTACCAAACTGTTCGAGAGCGAAGAGAAGGCCGCTCCGAACGACGGCTTCGTCACACTCATCGGCAAGGACACGATCGACGGAAGACAGATGGACAAGTACGAGATCGATCACGGCGACAAGGGCAAGGGCACGATGTGGGTCGATCCGAAGAACAACCTTCCGCTGCGCATGGAAGCGCAGGACATGAAGACTTCAAGAATTATCAGTTCGGACCGCAGCCAAAGGAATCGTTCGAAGTTCCCAAGGGCTACGAAGTGACGGAGATGGATGAGATGATGGCCAAGATGCCCAAGAACGCCATGGGAGGCATGACGCAGGGCATGGCCGACAATATGATGGGGGGCATGGACGCGAGCATGGGAGGCGGACGGGGTAGCAGCCTGGGTGGCATGCTCGGCGGCCCGATTGGATCCATGATCGGCAGTTACGTCGGTCAGAGAATCGGCCAGAAGATCGGATCATCGGTCGGGCACAAGGCCGCCGCCGAAGTGGTGAACCACTGAAAGACAAATTCACAGACGAGGAGACACCCGAGGAGCGCCAGCGACTCGTCGACCGCATCATGGCGAGCCCGTCGTATCGGATCGCCTTCGAAGACGGCGACTTCCTCCAGGAAGACGAGCTCCGCCCTGTCCGCCTGCAGCTCGAGCTGCTCAAGCCCGAGCGCGCTCTCCTGCGCCATCACATCAAGAGCACCATCGTGGTGTTTGGCAGCGCACGCGTGCAATCGCACACGATCACCCATAAGGATCTCGCCGAGCTCGAGAAGCGCGCGAAGGCGGAACCCAACAGCGAAGGCCTGCCCGAAGCCCTCCACAAGGCGAAGAAGCGCGCCTATTACTCTCGCTACTACGAGGAGGCGCGCAAGCTGGCGCGCATGGTCTCCGAGCGCTTCCAAGAGGATCACCGCCGCCACTACGTGATCATCACCGGCGGCGGCCCGGGCATCATGGAAGCCGCCAACCGCGGCGCCCACGACGTGGAAGCG
>DASYSL010000105.1:0-4352 GCA_036003365.1 Candidatus Eiseniibacteriota bacterium | reverse complement strand
CGCTTCGAGGAGCACACCCACGCCGCGCGCTTGCAGCCCGCGCTCCACGAACTCGGCGACTTCGGCCGTGAGCCGCTCCTGCAAAGTGAGTCGGCTCGCGAAGTAGCTCACGACTTTGGCCAGGTCGCCCAGGCCGGCCAGCTGAGTGCCTGGCAAGTAACCGACGTGCGCCACACCGAAAAAGGGCAGCACGTGGTGCACGCACAGCGAATAGAACGGAAGGTCGCGCACGAGCACGAGGCCGGCGCTCGGATCGGCGTTGGCGATGGACAAAAGCTTGGGCGCGCGATCCGGATCGTGACCGGCGAGCAGCCCGTCCATCATCTCGGCGACGCGCGCCGCCGTTCCCTTGAGCTCGGGGTCGCGCAGATCGAGGCCGAGTGCCGACAGATAGTTTTCGAAGTAACGCTGGGCCTGGGCGCGGGTCAGCTCATTGCCGGCGGGGCGGTCCATGGGACCGAGACCATAGCACGCGCGGGCTCGTGTAGGATGCGGCCCGTGAACGCACCCGGACGCTGGGCCGTCTTCTTCGATCTCGAAGGCACGCTGATCGTGCGCGCCACTTCCCTCGAGCAGGTGATCGAGACGGTGCTCTTCGCGCACGACCGCGTGCGCTCGACGAACGTGGTGCGCGAAGCGACCGAGAAGGCGCTGCGCGACGCGACATCGTCGGACCGGCGCGCGCTCTATCTCGAGGTGTTTCGGGAGCTGGCGCTCGAGGAGGATGCCGAACGCTTGAGTGCTGCGGTCTTCGAAGCCTGCCAGCGCGTCGACCCACCGGTGCTGGCGCCCGGCGCGGTCGCAGCACTTTCACTGTTGCACGGCGCCGGTGCGGTGCTCGGCGTCATCACCAACGCCGACGGCGCGGTGCGTGAGCTCCTGGCGCAACTCGGCATCGGACGCTATCTCGAAGTGGTCATGACGCCGTCGCGTGGCGGCGCCACGAAACCGGATCGCCGGATCTTCGAGGCAGCGTTGGTCGAAGCAGGCGTCGATGCGTCGCACGCCTGGCACGTGGGCGACGATCCTGTGGGCGACATCCAAGGCGCGACGCGCGCCGGGCTCAAGGCCGTGCTGATTCGGGGCGCCCCCGTCGACGGCGCTCTCAGCGCCACGCGCGTCGACGAAGCGGCCGCGCTCATCCTGCGCCGGGAAGCCGAAAAGGCGCGCTAGGCGCGCCCCGCCGAGCCCTTTCGCCCCCCGTCAAACCTGTTAGACTCGCGCCTTGTCCCCGCCGCCCCGCGGACGGGTCGCAGTTGGCATCGGAGCCTTCTCACTTTGAGTACACCGGCCGCTAAAGGCGGCAACGATCTCCGTCAGCTCGGGTGGACGCTCGCCTGGGCTGTCGTTTTTTGTGACATCGGGACGAGCATCTACTACGTCCCGGGCATCCTCTATCACGACGTCGGCGACCGCGCGGCCATCTTCATCATCTTGGTGACGATCGGCTTCCTCTTCCTCGCGCAGAAAATCCAGGAAGTCACCTGGCGCAATCCCGAAGGCGGCGGCGTGGTCAGCATGTCGTCCAAGGCCTTCGGCCCGATGGCCGGCGCCATCGGCGGCATGCTCATCATCGTCGACTACTTCCTCACCGCCGCCATCTCCTCGGTGAGCGGATTCCACTATTTGGCGTCCGTGTTGCCTTCGGTCAAGCCACTGATCTTGCCACTGTCGGTGGTCGGCCTCGTCCTCCTGTGCGCGCTCAACATCGTGGGTATCAAGGAGAGTGCCATGGTGGCGCTCACCATGGCGGTGGCCGCGTTCAGCGTGAACGTGGTGCTCGTGGGCATCTGCGCCTTCCACATGACGCCCGAGCAGCTCGGCCGCATCTGGACGCATGCCCGCAGCATGGGCGGGCTCGACTGGAAGACGATCCTGGTCGGCTATGGCGGCGCCTGGCTCGCCTTCTCGGGGCTCGAGAGCCTGAACCAGCTCGCCCCCGCCATGCAGCTTCCGCTCAAGAAATCGTCGGCCAAGACCATGCTCGCGGTGGTGATCACCATGCTGCTCACGAGCCCGACCTTGGCCGCGTTCTCGGTCGCCGCATTGCCCGAAACGGTGAAGCACGCGAGCGAGGAATCATTCATTTCCGAGCTCGGCCGCATGTTCGGCGGCGTGTCGATGGCCTGGGCGGTGGTGGCGACCGCGAGCACGCTCCTCATCTTCGCCGCCAACACGGCGGTGATCGGCGCCTATCACGTGGTGCTGGCGCTCGCCAACGCCGACTTCTTGCCCAAGGTGCTCACGCGGCGTAATCGCTACTTCGGCACGCCGCACTGGGCGATTCTGCTCATCACCGTCGTGCCGCTCGGCGTCATGTGGGTGACGAAAGGCAATCTCGCCGCCCTGGGACACATGTACTCGTTCGGGCTGCTCGGGGCGTTCACGTTCGAGTGCGTGGCGCTCGACGTGGTGCGCTTCCGCGAGCGCAAGTTCGGCCCGCTCTTCTGGGTTGGCCTCTTCACCACGCTGCTCGTGGCCAGCGCCTGGGCCATCAACATCATCGTCAAATGGCAGGCCACCGTGTTCGGTGGCTCGGTGGTGCTGATCGGCGTCTTGTTCGCGGTGGGCATCCGGCGCGACTGGTTCATCCTGTGGGTGAATCGCGTGCCGTGGATCGCCGATCAGGCGGCGCGCCATCGCGTGCGCGCCGAGCACATCGCCATGGAGCGCGGGCGTGAGATCGTGTCGCTCGAAACGGCGCTCGAGGCCGCCGTGCTCGAGCCCTCGCGCACCATGGTGGCGCTGCGCGACAAGAATCCCATGTTGATCGACGAATCGATCTTGCGCGCGCGCGGCAACGGCGACACGGCGATCATTCTGATCGCGGTCACGGAATGGCCGGGACTGTTCTCGGGCGAGCAGGCGAGCCCCGAGCCACACCTTCTCGAGGCCATCGACGACGCGGCGCGCCAGATCCGCGAGGCCGGCCTGACGCCCATCCCCATCTGGCGGCTCTCGCACAACGCGGCGCGCTCGATCGCCGAAGCCGCGTCACGGCTGCGCGTCAATTGCATCATGCTGGGCGTGAGTCAGCGCTCGAACCTCTATCACATGCTGCGCGGCTCGGTGCTCAAGGGCCTGCAGAAGCTCTTGCCCGCCGAAGGCGTTCTCATCCACACCGTGGGTTAGTCGCAAGACAGCTCAGCCGCCGAGGATGATTCCCCGGCGGCTGAGTGTGTCGCGTGCGCTTAGTGCGTCAGTGGCTCGTCTTTGATGTCGACCTGGCAGCTGCGGTGCTCGGGCTGATGGAGCGGGACTTCGACCTCGAGCAGGCCGTTCTTGAAGCTCGCCTGCACCTCATCGGGCTCCGTCCCCTCCGGAAGCGGAATGCGCCGGAAGAAGCGGCCAAAGCGACGCTCGTTGTGCCGGAAGCCTTGCCGGTTCTCCTCGTACTCTTCGCGACGCTCGCCGGAGATGGTGAGCATGTCGTCTTCGATCTCGACGCGCACGTCCTTGCGGTTCATGCCCGGTAGCTCGGCGCGCACCACGAAACGGTTGTTCCTCTCGAACACTTCCAGGGGCGGAGTCCACTGATTGGCCCACTGGTTGCCTTGCATGGCATTCGACCCGAAGCGCTGCTGCGACTGACCGAAATTACCGAACGGGCCCATGAAGTCGCCGAACATGCGATCCATCTCGTCGGACAAGCGACGCATGATGCCGAACGGGCTCGGCGGGTAATTCGTCCCGTATGGCGGCGTGTAGGGACGAGACTCCTGCGGCGTCATTTCTCCCGAGCGTTCCTGATTGCTGAGATTGGACCTGGCCATAGAACCCTCTTGGTTCTCGTCCTGCGGGTGAGACGAAGAGTTGCGAAAGCGGGGCGCGCAAGTGGGGCGAGCGCGGCGATGCGCGACCAGCCGCGCCGCTCATTGAAAACAGTAGGACGCTGGGCGGGCGGCGGCAACAAAATGGCGAGCGGCTCAGGCGATTGCCCGAGCCGCTCACGCAGTCAAATCCTGTAGCGAATTCTAGATCATGAACCGGCCGGGAATCTTTCCGTCGTACACACGGTCGGCGTAGAAGAGCGCATCGATGGCGAGCGGCTCGCCCAGCTTGGCGACTTCCGCCGTGAGGCGGCGGCCGAGCGTCTGCGGCGAGTTGGGCGCCAAGCGCTTCATGAGCTCCGAGCCCTGAAAATCATGCAGCAGGTGCGGCACGATGCGCGAGAAGTTCTCGGGCGCGACGTCGGCCACCTGGATCTCGCGTAGCAAATACTTGACGAGCTTGGCCGCGATCGTGGGCCCGATGCCGTGAATGGAATCGAAGCGGTAATGAAGGCTTGCCACGTCCCACTCGCTGACCGCTGACGTGCACAGCCCACGCAGCTCGGCCGTGAGGTCGGCCAG
>DASYSL010000104.1:0-44722 GCA_036003365.1 Candidatus Eiseniibacteriota bacterium | reverse complement strand
ACCTTCTCCCAGCGCATCACGTTGGCCCACTGATTGATGAGCACCGGAAGATCGCGGTACGACTCGATCCACTTCGAATAGAAGTGGCAGATGATGGCTTCCGACGTAGGACGGATGGCGAGCCGCTCCTCCAGCTCGTCGTCGCCGCCTTGCGTCACCCCCGCCACCTGCGGCGCGAAGCCTTCGACGTGCTCTGCTTCCTGCTTGAGAAACGACTCCGGGATGAGCAGCGGGAAGTAAGCGTTCACGTGGCCGGTCGCCTTGATGCGGGCGTCGAGCAGGCGCTGCATGTTCTCCCACAGCGCGTAGCCGTACGGCCGGATGGCCATGCAGCCCTTGACCGGCGCGTAGTCGGCGAGCTGCGCGGCGCGCACCAGTGTGGTGTACCAGCCGGAGAAGTCTTCTTCCTGTGTCGGCAGCTTGTGGGCGTAATCGTGGGCCGCGGCCGGGGCCGCGCCTTTCTGCGTCGAGCTCACGGAACTCCTCTCGATCGAGTAGTCGAATCGGCGCAGCGTAGCAGAGGGTCGTCGAACCCCTCAACCGAACGGGGCCGAGCGCCTGGCGCCCGGCCCCGTCGATGTTGAGCTTCACTCGTCTAGCGGATGGCACACACCTTGGCGAGTTGGGTCATGGCCGCCCGCGTGAGACGAAGAAAGTAGACCCCGGTGGGCAAGGACCCGGTCTCGGGTAGTGCGAGCACGTGCGAGCCCTCGCCGAAACGTCCCACTTCTCTCGCCGCCACGATGCGTCCGGCGAGATCGATCACCTCGAGCCGCGCGGGGCCCGTGCCCGGAAGCGAGAAGGTCACGCTCCACACGCCATGGGCCGGATTGGGTGCGGCGCCTCCCAGCGCCAATGACGCGCCGCTCGGCGTCCTCACGGTCACATCGCCGAAAAAGACTTCGCTCGCGCCCTGACCCGCGCCGAGGCGGTAGGAGTAGCTCTGCCCGGCTTTCACATCGTCGTCCTCGTAGAAGATGCGCCCGCTGGCATCCGCGACCACGGGCGCGACCACGGACCAGGCCTCCGTGCCGCTCCGGCGATAGAGGGTCGCCGCGACGTACGGCGCTCCCTGCCAGAGCAGCCTAACGCGATCGATCGAGCCTTCGGCGCTCACGATCGAGGCCAACGCGGGGACCGAGCCGTTCTTCTCGTGCAGCAGCACGCTCACGGTGCTCGCCGTGAGATCGGCGACGACCAGGTCGGGGAGCCCATCACCGTCGAAGTCGCCAATCGCGACGTCATCCGGTGTCCCATGTGTGCCATAGGCCACCCAGGAATCGAACGATCCATCCCCATGGCCTCGCAAGAACGCCGCTCCTCCCGAGTATGGTGGCTCGATGTGGCCGATCAGGTCGGCGGCCGTCACCACGTCCGGCTTCGCATCCTCGTCGAGATCCCCGACTGCCACTCCGAACGCGCCCGAGACAGCCCCGCCGGTCTGCGTGCTGAAAGTCCCGGTGCCGTTTCCAAGCAACGTCACGACCAGACCCGGGGTGACCGCCACGACGTCCTGTTTGCCATCGCTATTCACGTCGGCGACTGCAACGTCACGAGGGATGCTCGAGGAGATCAGATCGTCGAGATAACTGGACTGCAGCACCGGAACATGGGCAATCGATGAGAACCCACCGGAGCCGTCACCACGTAGAACACAAATCGAGGACGTGGACACTCCGCCGATGGCCACCAGGTCGAGATTGCCGTCGCCGTCGAGATCTCCGGCGGCGAGTTTCACCGGAGGGCCCGGGACGGGCGTGTCGCTGTGGATACCGAAGAGTCCCCCGCCTTGACCCAGCAACACTGAGACACTTGCGGCATTGAGATTCGCCGTTGCGATGTCCGGATGTCCGTCGTGATTGAAATCGGCCACGACGATGCCGTTGGGGCCGCTTCCGCTCGCCAAGGGCACGGGAGGGGCGAAGGTCCCGTCGCCGTTGCCCAGGAGAACTTGGGCCGCGTTTCCCGACGAATCGGCGACGGCGAGATCCAGATCACCGTCGCCGTCGAGATCGGCTTGAGCGAGGGCCACGGGCCGGGAACCGGCGGCGAAGACATTGTACGGACCCAGACTCCCCATCCCCCCGCCAAGGAGGACCGAGACTTTCCCAAGGGGAGGACTCGCGGTGACCACGTCAAGGTTTCCGTCGCGATCGAAGTCACCCACCGCGAGTCCCGTGGGAACCGGTCCAGCCGGGAATTCGAGAGCGGTTTGCAAACCGCTACTCGGACTGGTCACGACATGATCGCCCGGTCTGAACTGAGTCCCGACGATATCGGGAAGTCCGTTCCCGTCCAGATCGATCAGCCCGTACCACCCTTCGTCGATCCGGGACGCTTCGAAGAACTCGAACGGTTTCAACGTCCGGTCTGGATTCACGGAGAGGACGCTGGCCCGGTCCGACTGAAAATCGTATCCCACGGCCTTTTGTTGACCATTGCCGTTCAGATCGGCAATGCCATCCCAAACCACGTATTCGCGGGGAATGTCGAGGCCGGCTCCGAATGATCCCGTGCCATCTCCGAAACAGATCGCCGCGGTCGTGAAGATCGGAGGCGTGGCAACCACGACATCGACATGGCCATCGCCGTCGAGATCGCCGCAGACATAAGGAATCCCGACGGCGCTCACGATTGGGGGCTCCAACGTTCCATCGCCATGCCCCAGGGCGACGGCGATACGATCCGCGCCATCGGGTTGAGTTTGCGTCCCGACAAGGTCCAGCTTGCCGTCATCGTTCACATCGACCAACTGAAAGCTCGTCAAGCTGGGACGTACGATGGCCATCGGATGTGTCACAGGCGCTTCCAGGCCGCCGTCGCCGTGATTGCGCCATACCGCGTAGGATCTGCCGCTCATCGCGAGCACGTCCGTCCAGCCATCACCATCGAGATCCCCCGCGGCCAAATAAGGGAATGGCACTCCGTCAGTCGGGATCCCGGGGAAGACCCCCGGGCCGAAGGTCCCATCACCGAGGCCCGAGCAGACTTTGAGCGAGACACCGGAATCAGGCCGCAGCTCGACGAAATCGGCTCGTCCATCGCGATTGAGATCGACAAGCAGGGTTCCCCAATTCGTCGATGAGTCAGGCATGTTGGAAGCGAAATCGGGCCTGAACGTGCCATCCCCCAACCCGAACGCCACCCGCCCGTCGACGCCAATACTGTAGGGGCACGGGCCCTGGTCGCGACAGGTATCGATCATCACGAAGAGGTCCGGGATGCCATCCCCGTCGATGTCCGCCACCAAGGGGAGTCTTGGGGAGCCGAAGGCGAAGGGTTGGGTCAAATAGTTTGAGTGGAACAGCCGTGTGGCGAACGCGGGAGACGCAAACAAGCTAAGCAGGATCAGAGTTGACGCAAGGCGCATTTGCAGCTCGAAGAGCATGCGGCCTCCGCGGAAGCACGAGGGGGATACCGCATGAGAGTATCCGACTCCTTTGGACGCACGGTCAACGAGCAGGTCCGAGGGCTTGCGATTCAACGGATCGCGCACACCTTGGCGACGTCAGTCGCCCCGCCGCGCGTCAGGCGCAGAAAGTAGACACCGGTAGGCAGGGAGCCTGTCTCCGGCAAGGCCAGCATGTGCGCGCCCTCGCCGAAGTGACCTACCTCGCGCGTGGCCACGATGCGGCCGGCGAGGTCGAAGACCTCGAGATGAGCGGGTCCGCTGCCGGGCAGAGAAAACGAGACGCTCCACGGACCCGAAGCCGGATTGGGCGTGGCGCTCAGCGCGAAGTGCGTCGTCATGGGTGGTGTTTGCACCGCTACGGAAGGCGTGCTGGTGTGCAAAAACACGGAGACCGAGTTCGATCCCTCGTTCGAAACCACCATGTCCGGAAGACCGTCCGTGTCGAGATCCGCGACGGCGATCCCGGATGGAGAGATGCCCGCGCCGTATCCATCCCAGGGCTGGTATGTGCCGCCGCCGTTGGCCTGAAAGAAGGCGACGGCGCCGGTTTGCTGCGTCGCTGAAAGATCGCCGACCGAGGCCATGTCCACCTTTGCGTCTGCGTCGAGATCGGCGAACGTCACATCGCGAGAGCCGATGATTCCGCCCCCCGCAAGGGTGATCGGCGAGCCGAACGTGCCGTCCCCGTTCCCGGGCAGGATGCCGACGCCCGTGGTGCGTGCGCTAAGCACGGCATCGAGCTTTCCGTCTCCAGTGACATCCGAAAGGCCGAGGGCTCCATAGAGCACGGCGGTATCGGCAAAGACATTCGTGGAATAGGTTCCGACAAGGCTGAACCCGCCGGCCCCGTCTCCGCGGAACACGCGAATCCGATATCTGGAGCCCTGCTCCAGGATCACGAGATCCGGATTGTTGTCGCCATCGAGGTCTTGGATCGCGATCCGTCGCGGGGAGGTGGACGTCGCGAGGCTCGTGGCTGGACCCATCGTTCCGCCCGGCTGTTGGAGCAAGATCGAAACGGTGGCGGAAGCCAAATTCAACACGGCCGCATCGAGACGTCCGTCGTGATTGAAGTCGCCGAGCGCGAGATCGTTCGGTCCACTGCCGGCCGCGTAGGCGACCGGTGCCGCGAAGGTGCCATCGCCATTTCCGGGCACGACGACGAGGGCGTTCTGCGTCGAATCGGGGAGCGCCGCGTCAGGAACTCCGTCACCAGTCAGATCGCCCAGCGCCAGCGCTTTGGGAGTCGACCCGGCCGCGAAGTCGGTCTTGGGCAGGAAGTGGCCGTTACCGTCCCCGAGCAGCACCGAAATGGTTCCCGCGCCAGCATTGGGCGTGATCGCATCGAGCTTTCCATCCCCATTCCAATCGGCGAGAACGACTCGGTTCGGTCGCGCCCCGGTCGGATATTCCGGGGCCGCCTGAAACTGGCCCGAGGCTGCGGTGAGGAACGTCGTGTAATACGCGTAGCCGTCGGCGCAGCCAAGCATGTCGTCGCGGCCGTCGCCATCGAAATCGGCGAAACCGCCAAGGTCGTTCGAGATGAGCGGAGCATCGGTCGAGATGGCGGGGCCCAAGCTCTTGTCCGGCTCGATCTCCTGCGTGACCACTTGGTTCGGATAGTCGTAACCGACGATGGTGAAGGGCCCGTTGGGACCCAGGTGGAGGATGTGGGGTGTTCCCAAGAAAGGCAGCGTATCCGCCGGGGTGAAAGATCCCGATCCGTCGCCGAATGAGACGAAGGACACTCCGACCGCATCCACGAAGCCGTCTCCATCGAGATCGGCGAAGTCGGTCGCGACACCGGGACCGCTCACGATCGGCGCGCCGAAGATACCGTTGCCATTGCCGTGGGCGACTGCCGTGTTGGACTCGACGTATCCCGCCAGGTCCGCTTTTTGATCACCATCGACATCCACGAAGGCAGTCGCCGTCATTCCGACGTCCATCGCGGTGAACGGTTCCAGGGTGCCGTCGCCATGGTTTCGCCACAACGCGAGAGAGTCGTCCAGGCTCACGCCGACGTCGATCCAGCCGTCGCCGTCCACGTCACCGGCGAAGACATCGGCTGCCCCCGATGACGGTGCAGGCGGCGTGCCTTCGTTGATCTCAGGGCCAAACGTGCCGGTTCCCAGACCGAGATGAACTCGAAGGGTCCCATCGAAGAGCACGACATCCGCCTTGCCGTCGTGATTCAGATCGGGAAAGAGGATGTTGTACCCCTTCGTCGTATCGACGACGTTGCTCGCCGCATCGGGCGTGAACGTCCCGTCGCCTCGGCCGAAGCCGATGCGGACCGCATCGCCAGAGGCCGGAGAAATGACGATGTCGGCCCTTCCGTCGGCGTCGAAGTCAGCGGCGCCGATCCGGCCAGGGTTGGAGATGGGAGTGCGATGGGCGAAGAATGCGGCCCGAAAGAGAACGGCCCCGTGACTCTCCGGAGCCGAAACGAGAGCGAGGCAAAGAGTCGAACACGCGAGAAGGGTCAATCGATACACGGGGGAAACGGATCGAGGTCGAGATCGTGACATCCGTCCTCCTGGCTCCCCCTTCGATCGGGCTCGAAGCGGGGCGGCCCCACGGAGAAGGCGCAATCGTGATCACGAAATGTCGCGCCGGGCCGCGCGACTCGTCTGAGGGATGTCGCCGATAAGAGTGAACCTTCCCTGGCGGGAAGGCAGTGAATCAACCCACGCGCTGGGTGGCGAGAGCGACGGCGGCTTCGTACACCGGCTCGGCGTCGATGTCCTTCATGCAGCGGTGATGGCCAAGAGGGCAGCGCACGCGTCCGTGCACGTGGCAGGGCCGGCACGACAAATCGACCTGGAAGATCTTGTGGCCCGCGCCCGCCGGCGCGAAGCCTAGCTCGGGCACGGTCGAGCCGAAGAGCGCGCCCACCGGCGTGCCCACGGCGGCGGCGAGATGCATCAATCCAGAATCGGGGCCGACGAAGGCGCGCGAGCGCGCGAGCGCGGCCGCGATGGTGAGGAGATCGGCGTTCATCCAGCGCGCCGCGGGCTCCCCCGCCGCCCAGGCGGAGATCTCCTTCAAGCGCGCGCGCTCCTCGGCGCGGCACACGAGCATGGTGCGCCAGCCGGTGGCGGCGAGGCGCTTGCCGAGCTCGATCGTGCGCTCCTCGGGCCACTCCTTGGTGGCCCAGGCCGCGGCGGGCGCCACGGCGATCACCGGCCCCTGGCTCGCCTCCGACCAAAGAGCGAAGTACTCATCGGCGCGGTAGCCCGCGTCCTTGGGAAACACGACCTTGGGCGGCAGCGCCTCGGCGGCGCCGATCTCTTTGGCGGCGTCACGAAAGCGCAGCCACTCCGGGCGCAGCGGTTCTTCGCGCAGGCCAAGCCAGCGCCACGAGCGTTTCCACACCCAGGCGCTTCGCTGGCCGCGGCGCGCGTCCCACTTGGCGTGGAGCTTGGCGAGCCCGCGCACGAACCAGCGGCTGCGCGGGTTGTCCTGGAGATCGAGCACGGCCGTCCAGCCTTCCTGGCGCAATTGCTTGCGGAAGGCGCGGCCCTTCCAAAAGCCGCGATGCTCGTCCTTGAGGGCGCGCACTTCGCTCACCCATGGCTGCGCGGCGACCAGATCGGCGTACTCGGCTTTGACGAGATAGATGAGCTGGGCATTGGGGCGGGCGCGGGCCAGCGCCTCGCCGGCGCCGAACGTGAGAACGACGTCGCCCAACGAGCCGAAGCGAACGACGAGCAGCCTTTCGGCCACTAGGCCTTGGCTCCCGAGCGCTCGCGCCATTCGGCGAGCAGCGCCCTCTCACGCTCCGGCTCCATGCCCACCTGGCCCAGGAACTTGAGACGGCGCTGCGGCGCAGCCTCGGTGGCCGCGTTGCGCGCGCGATCCCAGGCCAGCACGTCGGCGCAGGTCTCGACCAGCGGACGGAATGTGAGCCCGGCCCGGAGCGCTTTCGAGCAATCGACCTCGAAGGCGTGCGGGAAATCCTTCTCGGGGAGCCAGAACGGCATCTCGCCGAAGGGCCCGACCTTCTTCTCCATGAGGAAGTCGTCGTCCACCCAGGTGAAGCGCGCGTCACTGTGGCTCGCCTCGCGGCACGCGTCCATCATGCCGAGCGAGGTCAGCGGACGCGCCGGCCCGGTGGCGTTGAAGATCCCGGTCGTGCCGCGCTCGATGAGATCGAGGTTCCAGTTCATCATGTCGCGCACGTCGATGAGCTCGATGCGCCGCTCCGGGCGGCCCGGGCACAGCACCTCGCCCCCGGCGGCGATGCGCCGCACCCAGTAGCCGAAGCGGTCGACGTAATCGTAGGGGCCGACCACGAGCCCGGGGCGGATCGAGAGCACGCGGCCCGGCATCTCCTCCTCGGCCGCCTGCTCGCACAGCGCCTTGCGCGCGCCGTAGGTCTCGACGTTGTCCTCGTCCTCGACGCCATCGGGCAGCTGAGCGAGCGGCGCCGACTCGTTGGGATTCGGCGGATAGGGATCGGCGTAGACCGAGATGCTCGAGATGAACGTGTAGTGCTCGATTCGGTCTCGCAGCCGGCGCACCGAGGCGCGTACCACGTCGGAGCGGAAGCCGCAGGTGTCGACCACCGCGTCCCAGCTTTGGCCGTCGAGCTTGTCGAGGTCCTTGGTGCGATCGCCGTGGATGCGCTCGGCCTCGGGGAAGAGATCGGCATTGGTCTGGCCGCGGTGGAACATCGTGACCTGATGGCCGCGCTTGAGTGCCTCGTCGACCAGCCAGCGGCCGACGAACAGGGTTCCCCCGATGACGAGAATGCGCACGATCGCTGTCTCCCTAGGTGGCGCTGAATTGGAGCTCGTGCAGGCGGCGGTAGACGCCGTCGTGCGCCAGAAGCTCCGCGTGAGTGCCCTGCTCGATGACACGGCCCTGGTCCAAGACCACGATGCGGTCGGCGCCGAGCACGGTCGAAAGTCGGTGCGCGATGAGCACCACGGTGCGCTCGCGCATGAGCTTCTCGATTGCTTCCTGCACGATACGCTCGCTCTCCGAGTCGAGGTGCGACGTCGCTTCGTCGAGGATGAGGATCGGCGGATCCTTGTACACGGCGCGGGCGAGGGAGAGACGCTGGCGCTCGCCGCCCGAGAGCGTGGCGCCGCGCTCGCCGATCACCGTATCGTAGCCGTGCTCCAGCCGCTCCACGAACCCGCTCGCGTTGGCGGCGCGCGCCGCCGCCTCGACGCGGTGCGGGTCGGGATCATCGCGGCCATAAGCGATGTTCGCCGCGACCGAGTCGCGGAACAGGATCGACTCTTGCGGCACGATGCCGAAGAGTGCCCGCAAGCTCGCCAGATCGAGATCGCGCAGGTCCGTGCCGTCGAGGGTGATGCGCCCGGCGGTGGGATCGTAGAAGCGCGGCAGGAGATCGACCAGCGTCGATTTGCCCGCGCCCGAAAGGCCGACCAGCGCCACGCGCTCGCCACGACGCAGGGTGAGGTCGACCCGGTCGAGAGCCGGCGGGCCGTCTCCGTAACGGAAGGTGACGTTCTCGAAGCGAATGGCTTCGGCGAGCCCGGTGGCGCGGCGCGCCCCCGATTTCGATTGCACCTCGGGCACCTGGTCCATGAAGCGGAAGATGCGGTCGGCGGCCGCGAGCCCTTCTTGCAGCGTGGCATTGATGCCCGAGAGATTGCGCACCGGCGAGACGATGGACAGAAGCGCGACCAGGAAGAGAAAGAAATCCGACGCGTGCAGGGCGCCGGTCTCGTAGATGAGATAGCCGCCGTAGCCGAGCACGCCGGCGGCCAGCAGCACGAGCGTCAGCTCGGCCATGGGCCCGGCGAGCGCGGCCAGGCGCCGCACGCGCACGAAGGCGCGGAAGTATTCGCGGTTCTCCTCGTCGAAGCGGCGCTCTTCGAAGCCCTCGGCGCCGAATGCCTTCACGACGCGGATGTTGCCAAGGGTCTCGGCGAGCACGCCGGTCAGGCTCGCGAGCCGCTCCTGCATGACCTCGGAGTTCTTGCGCGCGCGGCGTCCGAGGAGGACCACGAGCGCGGCGACCGGCGGCACCAGGATCAAGCTCACGAGCGCGAGCTGCCAGGAGGCCCAGAAGACCCAGAAGAGGCAGACGATCAGGAAGAGCGAGTCGCGCACCATGGAGGCGAAGCCCGACGCCAGGGCGCCGCGGATGAACTGCACGTCCCCCACCACGCGCGACGTCAGCTCGCCCATGCGCTCCCCGTGGAAGAAGCGCAGCGACAGGCGCTGGAGGTGCGCGTAGAGATCGCGGCGCAAATCGCGCACCATCGCCTGCTCGACCCACACCATGAGGTACTGCTGCAGGTAGTCGAAGACATTCTTGAGAATGAACGCGATCACGAGGGCGGTGGTGATGCGCGTCAGGCTCTCGTGCGCCGAGCCGCCGGTGAGCCAGGGCAAGAGGCCCTTCTGGAGGAAGGCGGGCCAACGCACCGTGGGCAAGGCTTGAGCGGCGGGCGAGGCGGCTTTGGCGGCGCCGCCGAACAGGACCTGGGTGAAGGGAGAGATGAGGCCGAGCGAGAGGCCGCTGGCGGCCGCGTAGCCGAGCATGCAGAGCACGGCGAGCACGACGCGCCGCGTGTAAGGGCGCAGGTATCCGGCGAGCCGGATCCAGGATCTCACGATCGGCTTTTGGGCTCGAGCTCGTGGCGGATGTCGATTCCGCCCTGAAAATCCTCGATGCGGTCCGTGGGCTCGCGGCCCAAGACGCCGGCCTCGACCAGATGGAAGACCACGTTGCCCACGTCGAGGCTCGTGTCGAGTCCCCACTCGTCGAGCACGGTGTGCGCCAGGGGGCCGAACTGATCCTTGGCGAGCGCGACGATGCCGGCGAGCAGCTCCTGTCCGCTCACGTGGCGCGGGCGCGTCAGGCGGCGCACCACGTGGTCGAGGGCCGACATGACGAAGAGATAGCTCTCGCGCCGGTAGCGCGGGTCGCGCTCGCGGATCGAGTCCACCACGTCGATGAGATCGCGCTCGATCATCATGCGGGGATCATAGGTCCAGCCGAGCCGGGAGGCCAGAGGGCGAAGAGGCGCGGCTGAATCCGCGCGCGCCAAGTGGGCGCTTTCTGAAAAGGACCCATTTCGTATGCGCTGGAGCATGCGTTGGGCTGGCCGACCTCCGGGATCGGGCGCGCTAGCGCTCACCCGGACGATGCGTGAGCACGGTGTCGCGGCGGAAGCGCGCCGCGCGCTGGGGATGGTCGAGGTTGTAATGGAGGCCGCGGCTCTCCTTGCGCCAGCGCGCCGAGCGCACGATGAGGTGCGCGACCTGCGACAGATTGCGCAGCTCCACGAAGTCGGCGGTCAGCCGATAGGTGCGGAACTCGCGCTCGATCTCGACCCTGAGGGCGCGCAGGCGCTCGTCCGCCGTGGCCAAGCGGTCGTCGGTGCGCACGATGCCCACCATGTCCCACATGAGCCGGCGCACCGCCTCCCAGTCGTGGGCGAGCCGCGCCGCCTCGCGCCTCGGCTTGTGCCCGTGCGCCGGCGGAACGCGCGGCCGGGGCGGCATCTCTCCATCGCACAGGAGCGCGGCGATGGATCCCGCCGCGTGGTGCGCCATGACCACGGCCTCGAGCAAGGAGTTCGAAGCCAGGCGGTTGGCGCCATGGAGACCGGTCATCGCCACCTCGCCGATGGCGAAGAGGCGCGGCAAGCTCGTGCGGCCGTCGAGGGCGGCGCGCACGCCGCCGCACTGATAGTGCGCCGCGGGCACCACCGGAATGGGCTCGCGCACCGGATCCATGCCCAGCTCGCGGCAGCGCTGGAGGATGTTGGGAAAGTGGCCACGCAGCTTGGCGGCGCCGATGGGCCTGAGATCGAGCAGCACGTACTTGTCGCCACGGCGCTTCATTTCGGCGTCGATGGCGCGGGCCACGATGTCGCGCGGGGCCAGCTCGGCCAGCGAATGGACGCCCTTCATGAAGCGGCGGCCGTCCACCGTGAGCAGCGTCGCGCCCTCGCCGCGCACCGCTTCGGTGATGAGGAAGCTGCGCGCCCGCGGGTGATACAGGCACGTGGGATGGAATTGCACGAACTCGAGATTCGAGACCACGGCCCCGGCGCGGTAGGCCATGGCCACGCCGTCGCCGGTCGCGATGTCGGGGTTGCTCGTATAGAGGTAGACCTTCCCCGAGCCGCCGGTGGCGAGCACCGTGGCGCGGGCCACGAAGTCGCGCGTGGTGCCACGCGAGCGATCGAGGATCTCCGCTCCCCACACGCGCCCGCGTGGCCGGCGCTCGCGCAGGAGATCGACCGCCATGTGGTTTTCGAGCAGCCGGATGCGCGGATGCTCGAGCACCGCGGCGAGGAGCGCTTTCTCGATGGCGCGGCCGGTGAGATCGGCGGCGTGGGCGATGCGGCGCGCCGAGTGACCGCCCTCGCGCCCCAGGGAGAGCTTCTTTCCCTTCTGGGCGCGCGAGAAGCGCACCCCGAGCTGCATGAGGTCGCGCACGCGATCCGGCCCTTCGGACACGACTTGGCGCACGACGTCGGCGTGACACAGACCGGCGCCCGCGGTGAGGGTGTCTTTCACGTGCAGCGCGAAGCGGTCGTCCGGGCCGAGCACGGCGGCGATCCCGCCCTGGGCGTAGTTCGTGTTCGACTCGAAGTTCTGCTTCTTGGTCGCGACCACCACGCGCGCGTTCTCGGCCAGGCGAAGCGCGAGGAAGAGCCCGGCGATGCCGCTCCCCAGAATGAGGACATCGGTGTGCTCGGGGCCGCGTGTGCGGGTCATGCCACCTCCACGGCGGCGAGCGCCTGATCGACGAGCTTGTCCGGGCTCAAGTCCCCTTCCATCCAATCCCACGCGATCTCGAGCACGAGAACCTGGGCGCGGGCTTCGGGCGCGAGGCGCACGGCGTCCTTGGCGGTCACCAGGACGCGTGCCTTCACGCTTTGCGCGCGCGTGATGACCTCTTGCCACTCACCCGCGCCGAAGGCGTGATGATCCGCGAACTCGCGCGCGCCGCGCACGCACAGGCCGGCGGCCGTCGCGGCTTCGGCCAGCTCGCCCGGGCGGCCGATCCCGCTGGCGCAGAACACCGCGAGGCCGGCCGGCTCGAGCCAGCGCTCGCCCTCGCGCACGCCCACGACGCGGTGCCTCGCCTGCAGGACAGGTCCCTCATAGCCCGCGGCCAGGACGCGCTCGCGGCTTCGGTGGCGCTCGCCCGCGTCGGCGCGATCGGCGCGCGTGAGGACGATCACGTCGGCGCGCGCGCAGGATTCCGGCGGCTCGCGCAGCGTGCCGGCCGGCAGACAGTGACCATTGCCGAAGGGGCGGCGGGCGTCGAGCAGCAGCACGTCGAGCTCGCGCGCCAACGAGCGATGCGAAAAGCCGTCGTCGACCACGATCACGCGCGCTCCCTCGTCGTGGGCGCGGGCCGCGCTCCGCGTCTTGTCCGGGCCCGCGATCAAGCGCACGCCGGTGGGCAGCCGATCGGCGAGGAGCGCGATCTCGTCGGTCATCCCACTCGGCGTCTTGGCCCCCCACGGACGCGCCACCACGGCCGCCGTCGTCCCCCGGGCCGCCAGGGCTTGCGCCCACCACAGAACGCAGGGCGTCTTGCCGCCGCCGCCGGCCTCCAGGTTGCCGACCGAGACCACGGCCGCGCCCGGCAAGCGCAGAGGCTCACGCGCGGTGCGTTGGGCGAGCTTGGCGCCGGCGCGATAGAGCCACTCGCCGAGGAGAGCGGTGCGGGCCGGCGGACGCACGCTCGCGCTCATGCCCAGAAGCCACGCGCTTCGAGGTGCGCGAGCACGCGCTCCGCCGCGCCCCCGAGATCGATCGCGACTCGGCGTGCCGCCTGAGCCGCCTGGGCGCGCGCATCGGGGTCCCCGCACCAGCGGGCGATGGCGTGGTCCATCTCCGCCGCGCTGGAAACCGCGATGGCCCCGCCTGCTTTCACGAGGGCCGTGGCCGCCTCGCGCAGGTTGGCCGTCGAAGAGCCCAGCACGACCGGAAGACCGAGGGCCGCCGGCTCGACCGCGTTGTGTCCGCCGTAGGGCTCGAGCGTGCCGCCCATGACCGCGAAGTCTCCGGCCCGGTACGCCTCACGCAGCACCCCCAGCGAGAGGAGCCACACCGCGCGCCCGTTTGCCTCTCCGGGACGGGATCGCGCGCGCCAGAGCTCGGGATGGCGCGGCACGACGAGAAAGCGCGCGTGCGGCGGCAGCGTGCGCAACGCTTCCTCGATCCACCTCTCCTCGCCCGGCCGCAGGCTCCCCCACACGCACCAGAGACCGGTCTCCTCGAGGCCGAGGCGGCGCCTCGCTTCGGCGCGCTCGGCGGCTGAGGCCGGCATGAGAGACGCGGCCGATTCATATTTGGTGTTGCCGGTGACGACCACGCGCTCGCTCGCCACGCCGAGCTCACGCCAGCGCGCGGCGTCGGTCTCGCTCTGCGCCGCCACGGCGGTGAGCCGCGAGACCAAGGGCGCGAGCGCGGCGCGCCAGCGCCGGTAGCGCGGCCAGCCGCGATCCGAGAGGCGCGCATTGGCCACGGCGACGCGCACGCCGGCTTCGTAGGCGGCGGCGAGCCAGGCGGGCCAGATCTCGGTTTCGAGGAGCAGCAGACGGCGCACGCCGCTGGCGGAGAGCGCGCGCCGGGCGGCGGCGAGGGTCTCGTAGGGCGGCGCGGTCACGGCGAGATCGCCGGAGCGGCGCAGCGCCTCGCGGCCGCCGGGTGTGAGCGCGCTCGCGATCAGGCGATCTTCCGGATGGTGCGTGCGCCAGGCTTGGACGAGCGGACCGACGCCCGCCGCTTCGCCCACCGAGGCGCCGTGGATCCAGGCGTCGCCGGGCGGCACGTCGAAGCCGCGCCGGGCCCGGAGCGCGGCCGTGTCGCCGCCCTGACCCCAGCCCACGGCGAAAGGCTCGAGCAGCGTGGTGAGCGCTCCGTACCAGAGTGGCAGACGGACCGTGGCCTGGGCATCGCCGCTCATGCGCTGGCTCGCGCCGGCTCGCGGCGCCCGGCCAAGGCGAGGGCGAGGTCGGCGACACGGGCCGCGGCACCCGGAGCGCCGAGCCGCTCGCGCACGCGGGCCACGCCCTCGAGCGCGCGCTGGCGCTGGGGCCCGTCGGCGAGCAGCGGCACGAGTGCCGCCGCCAAGTTGGCGCCCGTGGCGCGATCCTGCAAGAGCTCGGGCGCCACTTCCTCGCCGGCCACGATGTTGGCGAGACCGATGCGCGGCAGGCGCACGAGGCGGCGCGCGATGAGCCAGGTGAAGGGCGCGAGCTTGTAGGTGATGACGAGCGGCGTGCCGAGGGCGGCGGTCTCGAGCGTGGCGGTCCCCGAGCACACGAGGGCCGCGCGCGCGTGCGCCGCCACCTCGTGCGCATGTCCCTCCACGATGCCGATGGGCTCCTTGCGCCCGGCCGCGAGTGTCTGCGCCAGCGCGTGCAGGATCGGAGAGGCCGCAGCGACGATGGCGGCGGTCGGCCGTCCCTGACGCGCGAGCTCGGCCACCGCGTCGAGCATGGGTGGAAGCAGGCGGCGCACTTCCTGCTCGCGGCTTCCGGGCAGGAGTGCGATGTAAGGCTCGCCCGCCGCCAGGCCGGCGGCGGCGCGCACCTGATCGCCGCTCATGGTCACCGCCAGCTCCTCGGCCAGCGGATGTCCGACGTAGGTCACCGGCACTCCGGCGCGCGTGTAGATCGCTTCCTCGAAGGGAAAGACCACGGCCATGTGGCTCGCCGCGCGCGCCAGGCGCGTCACGCGCTTGGCACCCCATGCCCACACCTGCGGGCTGACGTAGTAGAGAACCGGCACGCCGCGGCCGCGCGCCTTCTCGGCAAACGGAAGGTTGAAGCCCGGAAAGTCGATGGGCAGGACGAGGTCGACGCCCTGGGCGAGTGCGGCCTCGAGACGGCGGCGCGCCCGCCACAAGGCCGGCAAGTGCGCCAGGACCTCGACGAAGCCGAGTACCGAGACCTCTTCCATGGGGACGAGCGCGCGCACGCCGGCGGCGCGCATCTCGGGGCCGGCGAGGCCCAAGAGCTCGCATGGGCCCCGCGCCCGAAGTGCTTGCGCCACGCGCGCGCCGTGCCGGTCCCCGCTCGGCTCCCCCGCCAGGAGGAGCACGCGGACCGGCGCCGGGTGGCTCATCGTCGCCAGCGCTCCGCGCGCACGCGAAGCGCCTCGCGCACGCGCTCGACCACGCGCACGGCGCGCGCCCCGTCCGCCCCGGTGGCGCAGGCGAGTCCGGGAGCCGGCGCAACGCCTTGCACCGCGCGCAGGAAGGCCTCGAGCTGCAGCGTGAGCGGATCGCCCTCGAGGGGCGGAAGCGCCCGGCGGCGCACGAGATTGCTCCAGTCGGGGGCCGTCGCGGGCACGCCGCCGCCCACCGCTTCGGCGAGCGCCCCCGAGGCGACGACGGCCGCGATGGCGTGGCGGTCGGCCTCGACGATCTCGGCCGTGCCCTGGCCGCAATCGAGCGAAAGATACGCGTCTTCCTGGAACAGGCGCACCTTGCGCAGGCGCTCCTGGGAGACGCGGCTCGCCGTGAGATCGGCCACGCAGCCGTCCTCGAATTCGAGCCGGGCGTTGGCGATGTCCTCGCCCTCGGTGAGCACGGCCACGCCCACTGCCTGCACGTCGGTGGGCGCGGAGCCCGTCCACTCGAGCACCAGATCGAGGTCGTGGATCATGAGATCGAGCAGCACGTCGACGTCGGCGCCGCGCGGCGTGAAGCCGGCCAGACGGCGCACCTCGATGAAGCGCGGGCGGCGGATGAAGGGCCGGGCCGCGCGCACGGCGGCATTCATGCGCTCGACGTGGCCCACCTGGAGGACGAGCTTGCCGGCCTTTGCCTCGGCCAGGAGGGCGTCGCATGCGGCGCTGTCGGCGGCCAGCGGCTTCTCGACCAGGCAGTGCTTGCCGGCAGCGAGGGCCTGGCCCGCCACCTGGCGGTGCGTGCGCGTCGGCGAGGCGACGATGACGGCGTCGCAGGCGTCGATCAGCGAGGCGGCATCGGTGAAGGCGCGCCCGCCGAACTCCTCGGCCACGCGCGCGCGCTCGGCGCGCGGATCGAAGGCACCCACCAGCGTCGCCCCCGGCGTGTGCGCGGTGGTGCGCACGTGATGGCGGCCCAGCGCCCCGACGCCGAGCACCCCGATCGCGATCGACATGGAGGCTGCCTCGAGTGGTGCGGGTCTAGCGAGCGAGACCGCGCTCGGAAGAGAGAGCGAACTCGGCGAAGTGGCGGACTTCGGGCAGGGACGGGACTTCGGAGCGAATGCGCGCCACCGCCTCGTCGACCCCGAGCCCTTCGCGGAATAGGATGCGGTACGCGGAGCGCAACGCGGCGATGGTTTCCTCGCTGAAGCCGCGGCGGCGCAGACCGACGAGATTGAGGCCCATGGGCTTGAGCGAAGTGCCGCCGGCGCGAATGTAGGGAGCCACGTCCTGGGGCACGCGGAAGCCGCCGCCGACCATGGCGTGGCAGCCCACGCGCACGAATTGATGCACCGGCACCAGGCCGCCCAGGATCGCATGGTCCTCGACGGTCACGTAGCCGGCGAGCTGGACGCCGTTGGCGAGAATGACGCGATCGCCGACCTGCACGTTGTGGGCGATGTGGGCGTAGGCCATGATCAGGCACCCGCTGCCGATCCTGGTGAGCGACCCTTCGTCGGTGCCGACGTTGGCCGTCGCGCACTCGCGCACCACCGTGCCCTCGCCCACTTCCAGGCCGGAAGGCGTTCCCGGCCGGAACTTGAGGTCCTGCGGCGGGCCGCCGAGCACGGCACCCGCGTGCACGTGCACGTTGGCGCCGAGGCGCGTGCGTCCCTCGACGCGCACGTGGCTGTCGAGAACCACGCCCTCGTCGAGCACGACGTCGGGACCGACCCACGAGAACGGCCCCACGCGCACCCCGGGCGCCACCTGGGCGTGCGGATCCACCACCGAGCTGGGATGGATGTCGACAGTGCCGGCGGGCGCGCTCACGCGTTCACGACCATCGAGAGCAGCTCGGCTTCGGCCACCAGCTGGCCGTCGACGAACGCCTCGCCGCGCATCTTGCAGATCCGGTTCTTGAGCTTGAGCATCGTGAGCTCGAAGCGCAGCTGGTCGCCGGGACGCACCGGGCGGCGGAACTTGGCGTTGTCGATGCCCATGAAATAGACGAGCTTGCCGTTGGGATCTTCGACCATGGAGAGCAGGAGCACGCCGCCGGTCTGCGCCATGGCTTCGATGATGAGCACGGCGGGCATGATGGGATGGCCCGGGAAGTGCCCGACGAAGAACGGCTCGTTGATGGTGACGTTCTTCAATCCGACCACGCGCTTGCCTTCCTCGAGCTCGAGGATGCGGTCGACCAGCAGGAGCGGATAGCGGTGCGGCATGATGTCCATGATGGCCGTGATGTCCCACTCGGCGGCGGGACGGTCGGCGCGCCGGCCGCCCTGCGGGATGGCCTGCGAGAGCTTCTGCACGAAGGCCACGTTGGTAGCGTGGCCCGAGCGCACCGAGATCACGTGGCCGAGCAGCGGCCCGCCGAGGAGCGCGAGATCGCCGAGCAAGTCGAGAATCTTGTGGCGCACGAATTCGTCACGGAAGCGCAGCGGCGTCTGGTTGAGCACGCCCTTCTCCCCCACCACCACGGCCGATTCCAGCGTGCCGCCGCGAATCAATCCTTGCGCGCGCAGCAGCGCCACATCGCGCTCGAGCACGAAGGTGCGCGCCGGCGCCACCTCACTCTCGAAGCTGACGTCGTCCACGTCGAGCGAGAGGTGCTGCGTGCCGATGAGCGGATTGTCGTAGTCGATGGTGAAGGTGACGCGCAGGCGGTCGGAGGGGACGGCGAGCATCTCCACCGCGCCCGACTGGAACATGACCGGCTTGGTGACCTTGAAGTGGCGCCGGGGCACGCCCTGCTCGACCACGCCGGCCGAGCGCAGCGCGCGCACGATGGGCAGGGCCGAGCCGTCCTCGGGCTCCGGCACCTCCAGTGCCGTGACCTCGACGATCACGTTGTCGATGCCGAGGCCGACGAGGGAGCCGAGCACGTGCTCCATCGTGTGCACCTCGACGTCGCCGCTCTTCAAGATGGTGCGCCGTCCATGATCGACGTCGTAGTGCGCGTGCTGGGGCCCGACCGGGATGCGCGGCTGGCCGGGCAGATCGGCGCGCACGATGACGATGCCGCTGTTGGGCGGCGCCGGGCGGAAGGTGACCTCGCCGCGGGCACCGGTGTGGATGCCGACGCCGGAATAGCTCGCCGGGATCGCGATCGTGCGCTGATCGCGGCCGCCTCTCGACTCCGGGGCAGGAGCCGCCGGCTTAACCGCCGCTTCGGACGTGATGGGCACTCCGCTCCTCCTCGAGCGCCTGCAGACGCTGCTCGAGCCGGGACAAGCGCTCGACGAGCTGGGGCAGCTTCATGGTCAGAGCGTGGATGCGGCGAGCCACGGTGTGCGGCTGCGCCGGATAGCCCGAGACCTGCGTGTGCGCGGGCACGGACTTGGTGACGCCCGCCTGCGAGCCCACCACCGCGTCCTCGCCGATCTCGATATGGCCCGCGATGCCGGCCTGGCCGGCGAGCGTCGCGCCCTTGCGCACGCGCGTCGAGCCCGAGATGCCGACCTGCGCCACCACGATGACGTTCTCTTCCATCTCGACGTTGTGTCCCACTTGCACCAAGTTGTCGATCTTGGTGCCGGCGCCGATCACGGTGGTGCCCGTGGTCGCGCGGTCGATGCAAGCGTTGGCGCCGATCTCGACATCGTCGCCGATCATCACGGTGCCCACCTGCGGCACCTTGTGGTGCACGTCGCCGTCGCGCACGTAGCCGAAGCCGTCGGCGCCGATCACCGTGCCGGGATGAATGGTGACGCGCTCGCCGAGGACGCAGTCCTCGCTCACCACGACGTTGGGATAGAGCCAGCTCGCGTTGCCGAGCCGCGCGCGCCGGCCGACGTAGGCGCCGGCCATGACCACGCAGTCATCGCCGATCACCGCGCCCTCCTCGATCACCGCGTGCGGGCCGAGCGAGACGCGCGCGCCGAGCGTGGCGCCGGGATAGACCACGGCGGTGGGATGCACTCCGGGCTCGGGGCGCGGACGCTCCTGGCGGAAGATCTTCACCGCCTTGAGGAACGCGAGGTAAGGATGCGGATGCACCAGCTGCGTCAGCGGAGCGCCGGGCTTCGCCTCGCCGATGAGGACGGCCGAAGCGCGGGTCTCCGTGAGATAGGTTTCGTAGCGCGGATTGGCCAGGAAGGTCAGATCCCCGGGCCGGGCTTCCCGGATCCCGGCCACCCCCGTGATCGCTAAATCCGGATCGCCGATGAGCTTGGCTCCCAGCTCCTGGGCAAGATCCGCGAGTCGTCGAGGGGTCATGGGGAGGTCCCGCCGGAGGCGGGCGTCCCAGCCTCCCGATTGAGGATGTCGAGCACCCGGTCGGTGAGATCGAGGCTCTTGACGGCGAATATCACATTCCCGTCGGCGGCGTCCAGAACCAGGTCGTAGCTGTCATCGCGCGCCACGCGCTCCACGACGGTGCGCACGCGCTGGATGACGTCGGCCGTGAGCTGCTCGTTGAGCTCGGTGGCGCGCCCGCGCGGACCCCAGAACGCCTGCACGAACTGGTCGTAGTCGGCGAGCGTCTTCTGCAGCTGGGACTCCTTCTCGAGCCGCTTCTCTTCCGAGAGCGCGAGCGTCTGTTCCTTGAGATCGGCGCGTTGCTGGTCGATGGCCTTGCGGCGGTCGTCCGACTCGGCGCGCCAGGCGTCGATCTCGCGGCTGAAGCGCGCCTGCGCGTCCTTGGCGTACGAATAGCCGGCGAAGATGCGCACCGAATCCACGTAGCCGATCTTGAGGATCTGCGCACGCGCGGCACTCGGCCAGGCGGCCGCGGCCAGCACCGTCAGGATGGCCGCGAGCGTGGCGCGCGGGACGCGCGAGCGAGCGAGCCGATTCATCCGTCCTCCTAGAAGAACATGTTGCCGAGCAAGAAGTGAGTGCGCCACCCCGGCCTCGGACTCTTGTCGAATCCGTAACCGAAATCGAGGCCCATGTTCCCGAGCAGCGGTACTTCGACGCGAATGCCCAGTCCGGCCGACTTCTTGATATGGGCGAACGACATCTCGTGCGGATTGTTCCATGTGTTGCCGGCTTCCGCGAAGAGCAGGCCGTGCACCGGGTGAACGATCGGGAACTGCTGCTCGAAGGTGGCGATGGCGAACACGCGGCCGCCCGGATAGCGCACCTGCGACGTTCTGTGAATGTAGCGCGTGTGGGTCGAATCCGTGGGGTCGAGAAGGCTGTCCTCGACGGTGTGGATGTTCGCGTCGGGGACGATCTCGTAGTCCTCGTAGCCGCGCAGGCCGTAAAACGTCGTGCCGCCGAGTCGGTAGCGCTCGTACTGCGGCACCGCCCCGCCGTAGTTGCCCACGAGCCCGGTGCGGGCGCGGAACATCGAAGCCACCGGCTTGAGCAGCGACGGGAACCAGCCGCGCCCGTCGATTTCGAACTTGTAGAACTCCACCTGCCCGCCCAGCACGCGACCTGCGAACTCGTTCGATTGGTTCAGGCGCGTGCCTTTGGTCGGGTAGAAGGGGTTGTTGGTGTTGTCGCGCGAGAACGAGAACTCCATCGACGAGGTGAGCTGACGCCCCTGCTGGATGAGGCTCTCGAGCTCTTTCTGCGCCGGCGTGAGGAGCGTGTCCGGTCCCGGCACCTGGATGTTCACGTCCTCGAGCCGGTACGTCACGAAGCCGTGCAGGTAGCGGTCGATCTTGCGCAGCGGACGGCCGACGCGGATCGAGCCGCCGCGCCGCGTGTCGTTGTAGTCGAGCGTCGTGCCCGAGCCGGTGACCGAGGTCTGCTGCGAGCGATTGAAGAGCGAGAAGCCGAGTGTCGTGCGCGTGTCGCGGAACCAGGGATCGGTGTACGAGATGTCGTAGGTGTTGCGCTTGGCGCCGCGCTCGAGCGCGATGGAGATGGACGCGCCGGTGCCGAAGAGATTGTTGTGACCGAGCTGGACGAAGCCGGTGAGGCCGCCCTCCGACGAGTAGCCTGCCCCGGCCGAGGCGGTGCCGGTCTCCTTCTCGACGACCTTCATGTAGAGATCGACGTCGGTGCTGTCGGCGGGCTTGAAGTCGACCTGGACGTCGTTGAAGAAGCCGAGGCGGAACACGTCCTGCTGCGTGCGCATGAGCGCCGAGCGGCGGAAGAGGTCGCCCTCGTGGATCGAGATCTCGCGCCGCACCACCTTCTCCTTGGTGCGCGTGTTGCCGGTGATGTTCACCCAGCGCACATGCGAGGGCGGGCCTTCGGTGATGGTGAAGGCGACGTCCACCGCGCCCTGGTCGTTCACCGTCTCCTGCGGGTCGACCGACACGTAGAGGAAGCCGTTCTCGGCATAGGCCGCGTAGGTGTCGTCCACCGCCTTCTTGAGCGCCGGGCCGTTGTACCAGGTGCCGGCCGGAGGCAGGTCGATCTGCGCCTTCTGCGCGGGCGATAGCGATTTGTCGCCGCTCCACGTCACCGTGCCCATGTGATACCGCGGGCCTTCCTCGATGTGATAGGCGAGCGTGATGCGGTGGCCGTCGGGACTGAAGCGCAAGGAATCGCGCGTCACCTGGACGTCGCGATAGCCGTGCGAGCGGTAGAAGTCCGTGAGTTTGTTGATGTCCTTGTCGAGCTTGTCCGGGTCGATCTTGCCGCTCTTCAAGAATCCGCTCTTCTTGCTCGCCATCTCGTGCGAGAGCTGCGAGACGGTAAACGCCGTGGCGCCTTCGAAAGCGAAATCGTGCACGCGGGCCGAGGGGCCCTCGTCGATCGTGAAGACGAGATCCACGCCCTCTCCGCCCAAGGGGTGCACGTCGCTACGCACGTCGGCCCGCACGTAGCCCTTCTCGCGGTAGGTGCGCTTGAGCGAATCGATGGCGGCGAAAAGGGCTTCGGGCGACAGACGGCTTCCGGTGACCAGCGCCGTCTTCTTCATCAGCTCGTCCGACTTGATCTTGTGATTGCCGGCGAACTCGATGCGCTGGATGCGCGGACGCGGCGCGATGTGGAGGATGAGCGTGGTGGAAGTGTCTGAGCCCTGCCCTTCGGCCCACAGATCGTCGGCCACTTCCAGCGCCCACACGCGGCGCAGGCCCTCGCGCAGAAGCGGCGCGGTGAGCGACGTGCCCGGCGCGAGACCGAAAACACTCAGGGCGCGCAGCGAGTCCTCGCCGCCGATCCCCTGCACCTTGACCTCACGCAGCGCGGGCCCGGCGAAGGTCGCCTTGGGGGCGGCCACGGGCGTGGGCGCCGCCGTGCGCGAGAGCGGCCCCTGGGCATGGGCCGGTGAATGCAGAACGGCGGCCGCGAGGATCATGGCCGCGACCGCCGTTCCGAGGGTGAGGCGTGAAGCTGGACTCACTCGCCCCCTCCCGCCGCGACCGGGGCCGGGGTTGGGGCGGGGTGTGCGGGTCGGAAGCGAAGCTCGTCGCCGGTGCGCTCGACGAGCACGCGGCCGCGGGCCTTGAGCTCGCCGCGGAGGATGAACTCCGACAGCGGGTCCTCGAGCAGGCGCTGCAGCGCCCGCTTGAGCGGGCGCGCGCCGAGATAGGGATCGAACCCCTTCTCGAGCAACAGATCCTTGGCCTCGGGCAAGAGCTCGATGTCGATGTCCTGGGCTCTCAAGCGCGCGGTGAGCTGCGTGAGCAGGATGTCGACGATCGACTTCATGTCGTCCTTGGTCAGCTGGTGGAAGACGATGATGTCGTCGATACGGTTCAGGAACTCCGGATTGAACGCGCGCTTGAGCTCTTCCATGACGCGGGCGCGCATGTCGGCGTAGCCCGTCTGCGCCTCGTCGGAGGCGCGCACGAAGCCCATGTGCTTCTGGCCGACGATCTGCCGCGCGCCCAGGTTCGAGGTCATGATGAGCACGGTGTTCTTGAAGTCCACCTTGCGCCGGCTGGCGTCGGTGAGCACGCCGTCGTCGAGCACCTGGAGCAGCACGTTGAACACGTCGGGGTGCGCCTTCTCGATCTCATCGAGCAGGACCACCGAGTACGGCTTGCGGCGCACCTTCTCGGTGAGCTGCCCGCCCTCGTCGTAACCGACGTAGCCGGGAGGCGCGCCCACCAGGCGCGACACCGAGAACTTCTCCATGTACTCCGACATGTCGATGCGGATGAGCGCGTCCTCGTCGTCGAAGAGGAACTCGGCCAGCGCTCGCGCCAGCTCCGTCTTGCCGACGCCCGTCGGGCCCAGGAAGATGAACGAGCCGATGGGACGCTTGGGATCGCGCAGACCGACGCGGTTCCGTCGCACGGCCTTGGAGACCGCGGTCACGGCCTCGTCCTGGCCGACGACGCGCTTGCGCAGCTCCGCCTCCATGCGCAGGAGCTTGCGCGTCTCCTCTTCCTCGAGCTTGACCACCGGAATCGAGGTCATGACGCTGACCACGGCGGCGATGTCCTCGCCGTTCACCTCGACCTCGCGGTCGCGCTTGGACTCCATCCACTTCTTCTTCAAGTCTTTGAGCTGGTTGCGCTGGTCCTTCTCCTTGTCGCGGAGCTTGGCCGCGCGCTCGTACTCCTGCTGGCGGATGGCGGCTTCCTTCTCCTTCACCACCTCTTCCAGCTTGGCTTCCAGATCGCGGATCTCGGCCGGCGTGGTCGAGACCGAGAGGCGCGCGCGCGCCGAGGCCTCGTCGATGACGTCGATCGCCTTGTCCGGAAGCTGGCGGTCGGTGATGTAGCGGTCGGCCAGCTTCACCGCCTGCACGAGAGCGTCGTCGGTGATGCGCACGCCGTGGTGCGCCTCGTACTTGTCGCGCAGCCCGCGCAGGATGGTGATCGCGTCGTCGATCGACGGCGGGTCCACCATGATGGGCTGGAAGCGGCGCTCGAGCGCGCCGTCCTTCTCGATGTACTTGCGGTACTCGTCGAGCGTGGTGGCGCCGATGCACTGCAGCTCGCCGCGCGCCAGCGCCGGCTTGAGCATGTTGGACGCGTCGATCGCGCCCTCGGCCCCGCCCGCGCCCACGATGGTGTGCAGCTCGTCGATGAAGATGACGGTGTCCTTGGACTCGCGAATCTCGTTCATCACCGTCTTGAGGCGCTCCTCGAACTGGCCGCGGTACTTGGTGCCGGCGACCACGGCCGCGAGGTCGAGCGTGACGATGCGCTTGTTCTTGAGTCCCTCGGGGACCTTGCCCTCGACGATGCGGCGGGCGAGACCCTCGGCGATGGCCGTCTTGCCCACGCCCGGATCGCCGATCAGGACGGGGTTGTTCTTCTTGCGGCGCGAGAGCACCTGGATGACGCGCTCGATCTCCTTCTCGCGTCCGATCACCGGGTCGAGCTTGGCCTCGCGCGCGAGCTGCGTGAGATCACGGCCGAACTGGTTCAAGGCCGGGGTCTCGGGACGCTCCTCGCGCTCGGCCGGCTGCTGTGACGGCGAGCCGCCCAGTAGCTTGAGCGTCTCTTCGCGCACGCGCTTTCGGTCCACGCCCAGCTCGAGCAGGACCTTGGCCGCCACGCCCTCGCCCTCGCGGATGAGGCCCAGGAGCAGGTGCTCGGTGCCGACATAGTTGTGGCCCAGCGAGCGGGCCTCGTCGACCGCCAGCTCGAGCACGCGCTTGGCGCGCGGCGTGAACGGAATCTCGCCGATGGTCATGGTGCCGCCCGAAGACGAGACCATGTTCTCGACCGCCTGGCGGATGTGGTCGAGATCGACCCCCAGATTATTGAGAACCGTGGCGGCGATGCCTTCGCCCTCGCGAATGACGCCCAGGAGAAGGTGCTCCGTGCCGATGTAGTCGTGCTGGAGCCGGGCCGCTTCCTCGCGCGCCAGATAGATCACCTTGCGCACCCGTTCCGTGAACTTGTCGTGCATGGACGTTCTACCCCCTCCGGCCTTCCGCCGTTCCGTCTCCCCCGCCCCTGGCCAGGATCGAGCGCACCAGCTCGGCCCGGCGCACGTTGCGCTCGGCGGGATCCATCACCTTGCCCAGCCGCCTCTGCAGATGAGCCGGCTGGGTGAGAACCAAGAGCTCGTTCAACGTCGAGAGCGAAGGCAGCTCGGGCAAGTTGAGGGCCACGCCCAGACGCACCGCCGAGGCCAGGTTCACCACCTCCTGGCTCGACATGGTCCGGCCGTAGCGCAGGGTTCCGAAAGCTCGGAACACCTTGTCCTCGATCTGCACCCGGGCATCCCTGAGCAGCGTGTCGCGCGCCCGTTCCTCGGCCGAGAGAATCTGCCGGGTGACGCGCTCCAGACTCTCCAGGGTCTCCTTCTCCGACAGGCCCAGCGTGGTCTGGTTGGAGATCTGAAAGAGATTTCCCATGACGTCTGTGCCCTCGCCGTAGAAGCCGCGCACGGCGAGGCCCATCTGTGTGATGCCTTTGAGCACCTTGTCGATCTGCTTGGTGAGGACGAGGGCCGAAAGATGGATGAGCACCGAGGCGCGGAGCCCGGTGCCGGCGTTCGTGGGACAGGCCGTGAGATAGCCCCACTCGTCGTGGTAGGCGTACTCGAGCGAGCCGTCGAGCTCGTCGTCGGCCTGGTCGGCGAATGCCCACGCGTCGCCCAGCATGAGCCCCGATACCAGGCTCTGCAGGCGGATGTGGTCCTCCTCGTTCACCATGATCGAGATGCGCTCGTCGGGGGCCACGTAGAGCCCGCGCGGACGCGACGCGTCCGACAGCTCATGGCTCACGAGATGGCGCTCGACGAGCACCGTGCGGTCGAGCGGTCCCAACTCGTGCACGGAGAGGAACGCCCCGCCGCCGATCGAGGCGGCGCGCGTGGCGGCGCGCTCGACCGAGCCCAGCACCTGGCGCAGCTCGTCCTCGCGGGCGCGATGCGTGAACGGCACGTGGCGGAGGTTGCGCGCCAGGCGGATGCGGGTGGAGAGAACGATGGCCGGATGCGAGCCGGTGGCGTCGAGCCACGGGCCCGGGCGGCTGATCAGGCGGTCGACGGCCGGGACGCGGCCCGCTCCGCTGGTCTCTCCCGCGTCCGGCATGCGAGCTTCCATGCGCTCCTTCTTCCTAGGCAGGATTCGCCCGCGGCCGGCCCTCGCGGGTCACGGCCTGATCGGCGGTCCGGATGAGATCGCGCAGCTCGGCCGCGCGCTCGAAGTCTTCTTTGTCGATGGCGCGCTGCAGCTCGTCCTGCAGCCTCTGCACCTGGCGCGTGCGCGCGACCGACTCGCTCTCGGTGGCCGGATGCTTGCCCGTGTGCCGCGTGCTGCCGTGGATGCGGCGCAAGAGCGGGCGCAGCTTGGCCTGGAACGTGGAGTAGCAGGCCGGACAGCCCAGGCGCCCGGTCTCCTTGAACGACGTATAGTGGAGACCGCAGCGCGGGCACTGCACCGGACCGACCTTCTCCTCCTCGCCCGTGGCCATCTCGTCGACCATGCCGGCGAGCAGCTGCGAGAACGAGAACTTCTGCAACCCGGATTGCGGAGCGAGGCCCTTCTCCTGCGCGCAATTCTGGCACACGTGAAGCTCCGAGCTCCGGTTGTCCTGGATCTCGGTGAAGTGCACCGTCGCCGGGTTCTTGTTGCAGATCTGACAAACCATTACGCGCGTCCCATTTCTTCCGGGAGAGCCTCCCGGACGGTTCCTCGATCCAAAACTAGCACGGTCGATGCCAGAGCTGCCAGCCGCTCATTGTGCGTCGCCACCACCATCGTTTGACCGTGATCGCTCGCGAGAGTGACGAGCAGTGCCGCGAGGCGCTCGGCGTTCTCACGATCGAGATTGCCCGACGGTTCGTCGGCCAAGACGAGGTCGGGACGGTTGACGATGGCGCGCGCCACCGCCACCCGTTGCTGCTCACCGCCCGAGAGCTGCGACGGGCGATGCTGCCAGCGCTCGGTCAGTCCGGCGAGCGCCAGCGACTCCTGCGCGCGCGAGCGGGCCGTTGCTTCTGATGCGCCGGCCCACAGCGCGGGCATCATGACGTTTTCGAGGGCGGTGAATTCGGGGAGAAGATGATGGAACTGGAAGACGAACCCGAGGCGGCGGGCGCGGAAGTGCGCCGTGCTTTCTTCGTCCAGGGACGTCAGATCGCGATCCTCCACCCACACCGAGCCCGCGTCCGGCCGGTCGAGCCCGCCCGCGATGTGGAGGAGCGTGCTCTTGCCTGCGCCTGATGCGCCGAGAATAGCCAGAATCGTGCCACGGGGGACCGAAAGATCGACCCCACGCAACACCTCTAACTTCGCCCCCGCCATGGGGTAGCTCTTTTCGACGCCGACCAGTCGGAGAACCGCCGAGCCCGGACCTGTGGCGCGCGTGGAAGGAATTGCGGCGGACGGGGAACGATTCCCGGCCGTCTCGGCGGAGGGAAGCCAGCGCTCGCTCATGTCTCGCGGATCGACTCGGCGGGCAGGGTGCGGGCGGCGTACGCGGCCGGATAGAGCGCCGCCCCGATGCACAGGACGACGGCGGCGAGCGCCACCCAGGTCACGTCGCTCCATTCGAGCTGCACCGGAAGCGCCGAGAGGAAGTAGACGTCGGCCGGAATGCGGAAGCCATGCAGCACGCGGCACAGCACGAGGCCGAGCCCGGTGCCGCACAAGGTTCCCACGATGCCGATGAGCAGGCCCTCGTAGAGGAAGATGCGGCGCACTTGCGCCGGGGACGCGCCTTGCGTGAGCAGGGTACCGATGTCGCGCCGCTTCACCAGCACGACCATGAGCAAGGTGCTCACGATGTTGAGCGCGGCCACCAGCACGATGAGCCCCAGGATGAGCGCCATCACGCTCTTCTCCACTTTCATGAACGAGAAGAGATTGGCGTTCATCTCCATCCAATCGGTGCCGCGGTAGGGAAAGCCGCCGAGCTTCTTGAGCACGCGCTCGCGCACCTCGCCCGCCTTGAAGAGATCACGCACCTTGACCTCGATGCCGGTCACCGCACCGCCGGAGCCGAAGAAATCGGCGGCCGCGGGCAGCGCGACGTACGCCAGGTTGGCGTCGTACTCGTAGAGGCCGGAGTGGAAGATGCCCACGACCTCATAGGTGCCGAGCTTGGGCACGAGACCCGCCGCCGTGCGCACGCCGCCCTCGAAGCTCGCGAGCACGACGTGATCGCCGACGGCGGCGCGCAAGCGGTCGGCCAGCTCGGAGCCGAGCACGATTCCCGGCACGTTGCCCGGCGTGACCAAAGGAATCGAATCCAGGGGCGGCCGGATGTTCGAGGCCACGGTGGTGACCCGGCGCTCGGCGGCCAGGTCCACGCCCTTCACCACCAGGCCCTCGGCCAGATTGCCGTGCGTGGCCAGGGCCTTGCGGTAGAGGAACGGAGCTTCCCCCACCACGTCCTTCACCCGGCGGATCGAATCGAGGGCGGCGCCCGGGTTGGTGATGCCCGTGTCGTCGAAGGAGAGGATGAGGACGTGCGCATTGGTGCCGGCCACGCGCGTGCGGATCTCGCGCTCGAAGCCGTTCATCACCGCCAGCACCGTGATGAGCGCGGCCACGCCCACGGTGACGCCGATGATGGAAAGGGTGGTGAGGAGCGCGATGAACGCCGTGGGGCGTCGCGTGCGCAGGTAGCGGCCGGCGATCCAGAGCGGAACGTTCACGCGGGCGCGGGCAGATCCTCGGTCGAGTCGCCGGCCGCCTCCTCGCTCTCGCGGATCTCCTCCGGGCGCAGCTGCGGAAAGAGGATGACGTCGCGGATCGAGCGGCTGTCGGTCACGATCATGGTGAAGCGGTCGAGCCCGATGCCGAGGCCGCCGGTGGGCGGCATGCCGTACTGCAGCGCGCGCAGGAAATCGAGATCCTTGGGATGCGCTTCCTCGTTGCCTTGGGCGCGCGCTTCGGCCTGACTCTCGAAGGCCTCGTCCTGCGCCACCGGGTCGGTCTGCTCGGAGAAGGCGTTGCCGATCTCCATGCCGGCCACGAAGGGCTCGAAGCGCTCGACCAGCATGGGATTGCGCCGGTTCACCTTGGCGAGCGGCGAGATTTCCTTCGGGTGGTCGAGCACGAACGTCGGCTGCACGAGCTTGGGCTGCACCAGCTCGCTGAACAGATCGTCGAGGCGCCCGCCGACGCCGGCGCGCGGATCGGAGGCGATGCCGAACTTCTTGCACAGGCGCTCGAGGCGCGCCGGATCGAGATCACTCACGTCCTCTCCCGCCGCCTCGCTCACCGACTCGAGCATGGAGATGCGGCGCCACGGCGGGGTGAAGTCGAGTGCCGTGCCCTGGTATTCGATCCGGGTCGAGCCGCGCACCTCCTGCACCGCCTCCACCAGCATGGCCTCGGTGAGGCTCATCATGTCCTCGTAGTCGGCGTAGGCCTCGTACAGCTCGAGGATGGTGAACTCGGGATTGTGCGAGCGGTCGATGCCTTCGTTCCTGAAGTCGCGCGAGAACTCGTAGACTTTCTCGAAGCCGCCCACGATGAGACGCTTGAGATAGAGCTCGTCGGAGATCCTGAGATAGAGATCCGTGTCGAGCGCGTTGTGATGGGTCATGAACGGGCGCGCGAAGGCGCCGCCGTAGAGCGGTTGCAAGATGGGGGTCTCGACCTCGAGATAGCCGCGCGCGTCGAGGAAGCGGCGCAGGGTGGCCACGATCTTGGTGCGGCGGCGGAAGGTCTCGCGCACGTCCGGATTCATGAAGAGATCGACGTAGCGCTGGCGGTAGCGCGTCTCGGTGTCCTGGAGGCCATGCCAGGTGTCGGGCATGGGCCGGAGCGCCTTGGCGAGGAGCGTCACGGCCTGCGCCTTGACCGTGATCTCGCCGGTGCGCGTCCGGAACACGCGGCCCTTCACCCCGACCCAATCCCCCACCGAGAGGCCGTCGAAGAGGGCATAGCCCTCGGGGCCGAGCCCATCTTCGCGGGCGTAGATCTGGATGCGGCCGGTGGCGTCGAGGAGATGACCGAAGCCCGCCTTGCCGTGGCCGCGCTTGGCCATGAGCCGGCCCGCGATCGCCACCTCCTCGCCTTCCTCCGCGGTCACGCGCTCGCCCCACGCCAGGATGTCGGCGGCGCGATGGCTGACCCGATATGAGTGGGGATACGGCTCGATGCCGCGCGCGCGCAGATCGGCGAGCACGGAGGGGGCGGACCGCGCCTCGCTCATTCCTGGGTTCTCCTCGAAGGGTCGATCACGAACCCTGTCCGGCGAGCGCCGCTCGCACCCAGCGGCGCGGGCCCTCGAGGGCGAGCTTGTCGCGCGACTCGCCCAGGGCAATGGGATAGGTGCCGCTGAAGCAGGCATGGCAGAACGCCTGGCCCTCGCGCTCGCACGCCAGCAGGCCTTCGAGCGACAGGTAGCCGAGCGAGTCGACCTCGAGGAAGCGGCGGATCCCTTCGACGTCGTGGGTGGCGGCGATCAGGTCGCCGCGGCACGGCGTGTCGATGCCGTAGAAACAGGGATGCGTGATGGGCGGCGAGCCGACGCGGAAATGAATCTCACGCGCTCCCGCGCCGCGCAGGAGTCGCACCAGCTTGCGGCTCGTGGTGCCGCGCACGATCGAGTCGTCGACCACGGCCACACGCTTGCCGCTCAGGATCGCTTCGACCGCGTTGTACTTGAGACGCACGCCCTCGTCGCGCACCGCCTGCGTGGGATGGATGAAGGTGCGTCCCACGTAGTGGTTGCGGATGAGGCCGTGCTCGTACGGCAAGTGCGAGGCCTCGGCGAAGCCCAAGGCGATGGCGTTCGAGCTGTCGGGCACCGAGATGACGAGATCGACGTCGGCGGGCTGCTCCTCGGCCAGGCGGTGGCCGATGGCCTTGCGCACGCGGTCCACGGTGGCCCCGAACACCACGCTGTCGGGACGCGAGAAGTACACGTGCTCGAAGATGCACTGGGCGCGCGTCTCGGCTGGAAGGCCGCGCGTGGACGTGAGCCCGCGATGGTCCAGGGTCACGATCTCGCCCGGCTCGACCTCGCGCTCGAGCTTGGCGCCGATGAGATCGAAGGCGCAGCTCTCCGACGCGAGACACCAAGCCCCCGACTCGTGGCGTCCGAGCACCAGGGGCCGCACGCCGTTGGGATCGCGCACGCCGATCACGGCGTTGGAAGTGAGCAAGACCAGCGAGTAGGCGCCGCGCACGCGGCGCATGGCATCGGCTACCCGTTCCTCGAACGTGTTGGCCTTGGCGAGCGCGATCAGGTGCAGGAAGAGCTCGGAGTCGAGCGTGGTCTGGAACACGGCGCCGCACTGTTCGAGCTCGCGCCGGAGCTCGACCGTGTTCACCAGATTGCCGTTGTGCGCGACCGCGAGCGGGCCGCCCGAGAACACGCCGGTCAACGGCTGGCTGTTCTCGCGCGTCAGGCTGCCGGTCGTGGAATAGCGGTTGTGGCCGATGGCGGCGCGTCCGGGAAGCTTGGCGAGCCGCTCCGGCGTGAAGAACTCGGAGACCAAACCGAGGCCCTTCTCGATGCGGAACTGCCCGGCGTCGAGGGCCACGATGCCCGTGGACTCCTGGCCGCGATGCTGCAGGGCGTGCAAGCCCAGATAGGCGAGCTGTGCGGAATCCTCGGGTCCCCAGACGCCGAAGACCGCGCATTCCTCGCGCCATGCCCCTTTCACGGCTCCTCCTCTCCGTGGACCGACATCGCCGGCACCGGGAGTGACGCGCCAAAGACGCGGGCTTCCTGGCTGTGCGGATTGGCGAGCAATCCGCCGCGCTCGGCTCCGCCGGCGTCGTGGAGCGCGTGCTCTGCATCCGCGCCCTCGGCCGCGAGCCACCATACCTGCCCGTGGCGCACGCGCACCGCCAGGCCGAGCGCGCGCGTGGCCGCTGCCTCGTGCTCCTGCGAGCGCACGGCGCCGCGCCATGTGGTCACGAGATAGGCCCCGCGTCCGCTCGCGCCCGACTCGCCGCTCATGCGCGCCGCGCCACTTTCGAGGTCCGTGGCGTCGGCATCACTGCGTCGCCACGTGGCGCGATCGCGGTTGGGATTGGCGAACCAGTTCGCGGTCCGCGCCCAGGCCACCAGACGCTCGGCGACCGCGCTGTCTCCCTCCCACTCGAACTCCCAGAGATCGGCGCGCGCCAGAGCACTGGCGTCGCTTTGGCCTTGCGCGAGCGCGTGCAGCGCCGTCCATGCCGTGGGATCGAGCGCGCGATGGCGCACCACGAGCTGCCGCACGTGCGTCATCGCGCCACCGCCGCCTCGCGCACGCCGAGCGCGTAGGCGAGCGAGAGAAAGATGCCCGCTCCGGGTCCGGCGCTCCACAAGGATTCGCCTGCGAGCCGGGCGCGCCGCCGCCGCTCGCCCCACGCGCCCGCGAGATCGAGCGGCACCTGGGCCAGCGATTGCGCGCGCTCGGGATGCGGCATGAGCGCCAGCACGTTGCCCCGAGCATTCATCACACCAGCGGCGTCGCCGAACGAAGCGTTGGGATTCGACGGAAAGGGCATCCGAGGCTCGGACGTGCGGTCGTGCCCCTGGTTTGCTTGGGATGCTTCGGCACCGGCATCGTAACGGAAAGGGACCCGTCGCGTGCTCTCGATCTCGGACCAATCCTGTGAGGGGTGGACCACGAAGCGGCCCTCGCCATGGGCCATGGGCAAAGGCACGATCTCGCCCGGAGCGTAGGCCTGCGTGAACACGCAGGGCGACTCCTCCACCCGCAGGAACACCCAGCGCGCGAGATAACCCGAGCGGCCCGGCATCCGATTGGGCGCCAGGGCGGCGCCGAGGTTTTCCCCCGCCCGCGTGGCGGGCACGAGGCCCGCCTCCACCAGAACCTGCGCGCCGTTGCACAGACCGAGGACGGGCACGCCGCGGGCGGCGCGCTCGCGCACGGTGTCGACGAAGGCGTGCCGCGCCGCGATGGCGCCGGCGCGCACGCGATCCTGATAGGAGAAGCCGCCCGGCAGAAGGAAGGCGTCGAACTTCTCGAGTGCCGCGGCCGGGGCCGTCCACGGCACGCGCTCGGGGGCGAGTCCGGCGCTGGAGAGCGCGCGCTCGCTCTCGGCTTCGCAGTTCACCCCCGGAAACTGGAGCACGGCGACACGCGGCTTCATGGGCGGGCTCCGATCGGCTCCTCGCTGAGCTCCCATGCCTGCGCCAGACCATCGCGCCATGCACCGTGCGCGGCCGCAAGTTCGAGCTGCCAGTCTTCGTGCCCCGGTTGCCGCGCGCGGAAGAGGTTCTCGGCCGACACCTGGCCGATGGGAATCGCGCCGACGTCGCGGGCCAGGCCGTCACGTAGGAGATCCGGCAGGCGCGCGGGCGCCACTTCGAGCAGGAATCCCGGTTCTTCGCTCCACCACGCCGCGGTCTCGTTCCCGGCGTCGGCGGCGAACGCGGGCCACTCGATCACGAGTCCCAGACCGTCGGCGGAGGCGAAGGCCATCTCCATCGCGGCCACCACGAGGCCACCCTCGCCCACGTCGTGCGCCGCCTCGGCCCAGCCGCGCACGATCCACGAAAGGACGGCGCGCTGCCGCGCCCGCTCGGCCGCGAGGTCCAGAGCCGGCACACCGTGCGCGAGCGCGCCCAGACCGGCGAAGCGGGCGTGGTGGCTGCCCGCGAGATCGCCGCGCGGCGGTCCGACATAGACCAGGACGTGCTTGGCGCGCTTGAGCCCCGGCGTGATCACGCGCGCCAGATCCTCGACCCGGCCCAGACAGGCCACGATGGGCGACGGCGGGATCGCGTTTCCGCTCTCGTCCTGGTTGTACAAGCTCACGTTGCCGCTGACGAAGGGCAGCGGCGCTTCGAAGCCTTCGGTGCCCAGGGCGCGCGCCGCCTCACCGAGGCCGTCGATCGCCGACTCGAAATCCCCCATCACCAGCGGATCGAGCGCGCTCCCGAAGTTCAGGCAATCAGTGAGGCACCAGGGCTGCGCCCCGACGGCAATCACGTTGCGCGCCGCCTCACATACGGCGTGCGCGGCGGCCAGGCGCGCATCGGCCAGCCCGTACCACGGATTGCCTCCGAGGGCGACGGCCAGTCCCCAGCGCGCGCCCGCGACCGGCGCCAGCACGGCGGCATCGGCATCACCGCGACGCACCACCGTGTTGCCCTGGACGTCCGGGTCGTAGCGCTCGAAGAGGAACGCGCGCGAGGCCAGCGCGGGATCGGCGAGCGCCTCGAGAATGAGCTCTGGCATGGGCCGCGTCACGGGCGCCGAGGCAGCGTGGTGACCGTTCGACGTGCGCGCCGGCCGCCGCACCGAGGCGCGCGGACAGCGAATGCCCTCGGTGAGAAGCGACGCGGGGCACTCGACCAGCACCTCATCGCCCCAGGTCACGCGATACGTGCCATCGGCGCGCGAGCGCCCGATCACCGAGGCGCCGGCCCCCGGATAGAGGTCGGCGAGCTGGTAGGTCTCGTTGAACACGGCCACCGCCTGCTCGCGCACCTCCCAGGGCACGATCCAGCAGTAGCGCTCCTGGGTCTCGCTGCACAGAAGCACCCACGGCGGCAGCGGATCGCGTGCGCGATGCGCCTGGTCGAGCATGATGTCCACGCCCACGCCGCCCGAGTCCGCCAGCTCCACGGTGGCGCAGGCGATGCCGCCCGCGCCCAGATCCTTGCAGGCGATGGGCCAGCCCTCGCGGCGCGCCCGATCGAGCAGCGCCTCGTTGGCCACGGTGAGCACGCGGAGGAGGAAGGGGTCGGCAAGCTGCACGGCGCCGCGGCGCTCCGATTCTTCGTCGGAGAGCACGGTGCTCGCGAACGAAGCGCCGCCGAAGCCGCTCGCGTCGGTCGGCTTGCCGGCGAGAACGAAGGCCCAGTCGCCCGGTCCGGGCACGCGTGAGCGCACGATCTTGTCCGCCTCGACCACCCCCACACAGACCACGTTGACCAGGCAGTTGGCGTCGAAGCCGCCGTCGAACACGACGTCCCCGCCCAGGTTCGGCACGCCGAGCGCGTTGCCGTAGTCGGCGATCCCGGCCACGACCTCGCGCACGATCTCGCGCGTGCGCGCCCCGCCCTTGCGCTCGCCCGTGCCAAAACGCAGCCCGTCGAGCGTGCCCACCACGTGCGCGCCCATGCAGGCCACGTCGCGCACGATGCCGCCCACGCCCGTGGCCGCGCCTTCGTAGGGAACGACCTGGCTGGGATGGTTGTGGCTCTCGTGCCCGATGACCGCCGCGTAGCGCTTGCCCTCGTGCTCGCCGAGCGTGACCACGCCCGCGTCCTCGCCGGGGCCGAGGATCACTTGCGGCGCTTCGGTGGGCAGGCGGCCCAGCAGCGGACGCGTGGATTTGTAGGAGCAATGCTCGCTCCACAAAATGTCGAGGCACACGATCTCGGCCCAGCGCAGCGGCCGGCCGAAGCGCTCGCGCGCCAGGCGGATCTCGTAGGGATCGAGGTGCAGTCCGGCGGCGAGAAGGCGCTGGGAGAGCGCCTCCGGATCGGCGAAGTCGTGCTCCTCGAGGAGGAGCGAGCCGTCGGTGCTCATCGCACCTTCTCCGTCGTGGGCGCGCCCAGGGCGGCGCGTCCGCGCTCGAAGACATCGTCCACGTGCGCGAGCAAGGCGTCGGGATCGAAGCAGCCGGCGAGCTTGCCGCCGAGCACGCCGCCGATCTCGGGATCGTGGGTCACGCGCTCGCGGAAGCCGCCCTCGCGCGCCGCCGCCAGGGCGTGGCGCTGCACCCGGCGATACGCGTCATCGCGCGCCACTCCGGCCGCCACCAGCGCGAGCAGCACGCGCTGCGAATACACGAGTCCGCCGCCGGCTTCGAGATTCTTGCGCATCGCCTCGGGCCGCACCTCGAGCCCCTCGATCACCTGACGCAGAAGATGGGTCGCGTAGTCGGCGACCAGGAACGCGTCGGCCACGATCACGCGCTCGGCCGAGGAGTGCGAGATGTCGCGCTCGTCCCACAGCGCCACGTTTTCGCTGGCGACCAGCGCGTAGGACCTGAGCAGGCGCGCGAGCCCGCACAGACGCTCGGCGAGCACCGGATTGCGCTTGTGCGGCATGGCCGAGGAGCCCTTCTGCCCTGGGGCGAAGGGCTCGAGGGCCTCGCCGGTCTCGGTGCGCTGCAGCAAGCGCAGATTGGTGCCCACACGCTCGAGTGCGGCGCCGAGAAGGGCTACGGCGCCGAGCAGCGCCGCCAAGCGATCGCGCGCCACCACCTGGGTGGCCACCGGCTCGGCGCCGAGGCCGAGGCGGCGCAGAAAGTCATCTTCGATCTCGGGCGGCAGGTGGGCGAACGTGCCCACCGCACCCGAGAGCTTGCCCACGCTGGCCTCGCCGAGCGCCGTCTCGATCCGCGCTTGGGCGCGCGCCACCTCGGTCGCCCACGACAGCGCCTTGAGGCCGAAGGTGATGGGCTCGGCGTGCACGCCATGCGTGCGGCCCACCATGACGGTGCGGCGATGCTTCTCGGCGAGGGCGAAGAGCGCCGCGCGCAAGGCGCGCACTTCCTCGAGCAAGAGCCCGCCGGCACGCTTGAGTGTGAGCCCGAGTGCCGAATCCACGAGATCCGACGAGGTCATGCCGTGATGCAGGAGGCGCGCGTCGTCGCCCGCCGACTCGGCGACCATGGAAAGGAAGGCGATCACGTCGTGATGGACCTCGGCTTCGATGGCCAGGGCGCGCGCGCTGTCCAGGCGCACGTGCTCGCGCACACGCTTGGCGGTGCCGGCGGGCACGCGGCCGGCACCCTCGCAGGCTTCGCAGGCGGCCAGCTCCACCTCGAGCCAGGTGGCGAGGCGCGCGTCGTCGGTGAAGAGCGCCGCCATGGCGGGACGCGAGTAGCGCTCGATCATGGCGCGCTCTGCTGCGGCATTTCGCCGAAGGTGAGCTGGACGCTCCGTCGCTTGCCGTTCCGCTCGACCTGGAGGGTGACGTGGTCGCCGACGCCGCTTCCGAAAAGCACGCGCTGCGCTTCCTCGGCCGTGTTCACCTGCTTGCCGTTGACGCTGCGCAGGACGTCGCCGACCCGCAGATCGGCGGCGGTGGCCGGGCTGTTGGGCTCGACGCGCGTCACCACCAGGCCGCCCGGCTTGTCGAGGCCAAGGCGGTTGGCGAGGTAGGCGGTCAGGGGCTGCACCTGGAATCCCGCCCACACGGCGCGGATGCGGCCGTACTTGTGCACCTCGTCGAGCAGCCGCTTCACGGTGTTGATGGGAACCGCGAAGCCGATGCCCACGGAGCCGCCGCTACGCGTGAAGATGAAGGTGTTGACCCCGATCACCTGGCCGAGCGCGTTCACCAGGGGCCCGCCCGAGTTGCCGGGATTGATGGCGGCGTCGGTCTGGATCATGTCCTTGTACGTGCCGCCTTCCGACGCCTCGGACTTGATGTCTCGGTGCGTGGCGCTCACCACGCCGGCGGTCACCGAGGGATGCGGATCGTCGAGCAGGAAGCCGAATGGATTGCCGATGGCGATTGCCCACTCGCCCACGATGAGGTCGTCCGAGTTGCCGAGTGCGATGGTGGGCAGGTCGTGGCCCTCGACCTTGACGAAAGCCAGGTCGTAGACCGGCGAGGCGGCCATGAGCTTGGCCGGAAGCTGACGGCCGTCGGGCAGCGTGACCTTGATCTCGTCGGCGCCTTCGGTCACGTGGTTGTTGGTGACCACTACGCCCGAGGGATCGACGATGAAGCCCGAGCCCAGCGCCGGCAGGCGCTCGCGATACTCCATCTGCGGATAGAAGCGGTCGAAGAACTCGTCGGGGAAGAAGTTGTAGAACGGATTCTCGCGCACCACGCGCGTCTGCACGACCGACACCGAGACCACGGCCGGGCTCGCGCGCTCGGCGGCGGTGACGATGGCGCTGCGCCGCGAGTCGTCGATGGAGGCGCTGGACTTGGCGCCCGCGGCCTGGGCCGACACCGGAGCCAGCGCGAGTAAGAAGAGAAGTGCGATGCGCCCGGCCGCGCTCATGGCTCGACTCCGAGAATGCCGGCGCCCGGCCAGTCGGCGTGCGCGCCCAGCGGCTCGGACGCCGGCGCGTAGCTCACGCCCACGAGACACACGCCGGCGGGCGGTGCCGTCGGGCCGGCGAGGCGGCGATCTCCGCTCTCGAGCGCCAGGCGCGCGCGATCGCGCTCCAGGCCGCCGCGCGCGATCTTCACCGCCGTGCCCACGATGTTTCTCACCATGTGATAGAGGAAGCGATTGGCTGCGATGCGGAACACGAGCCCTCCTTCCCACTCGTCCCAGCTGACCGAAAACACGCGGCAGCGCCCGTGGTCGCCGCGGCGCGAGGGATCGCTGCCGGCGAAGCCGCGGAAGTCGTGCTCGCCCACGAGCAGGGCGACGGCGTCTTCGAGCACGCGGCGGTCGGGGCGGAATCCCGGGTACCAGGCGTAGCGCCGCAAGAGCGGCGAGGGCTGGAGCAGGAGCCGGTACTCGTAGCGGCGCTCGACGGCGCCGCGGCGCGCGTCGAAGTCGAGCGCGACCTCGCGCACCTCGTGCACGGCCACGTCCTGCGGCAGAAGGCTCGCCAGCGAGCGCAGCACGCGGTCGCAGGCCGCGGGCGAGCCGGTGCGGGTGTTGGCCACCTGGCCGCGCGCATGGCAGCCGGCATCGGTGCGGCCCGCGCCGCGCACCCGTACGGGTTCGCCCAACACGACTCCCAACGCGTCCTCGAGCGTGCCCTGGACGGTGCGCAAGCCGGGCTGCACCTGCCAGCCGCTGAATTCGGTGCCGTCGTATTCCACCAGGAAGCGCAGGTTCCTCATGTCCCCCACCGTGCCCATGCCGCGGCGATGGCGAGCGCCGCACCGCTCGCGGCGACCGCCCAAGCGAGCCCCGTCCAGGGCGTCCTCTCGGGCGGCGTGCGCCGCGCCAGGCCATAGTAACGAGCCGGCAGAGCCCAGGCCAATTCCTCGGCCCGTGTGAGCGTGAGCAAGAAGAGCGGCAGCGTGACCTGCGTGAGGTCACGGACACCGATTTTCAATTTCTTCGCGCGCAGCGCCCGCGGAGCGGCCGGTCCCGGCCAATCGCCGCGCAGGGCGCGCTGCCACTGCAGGCGACGGGCTTCGTTCTCGAGCGCCGGCGCGAGCCGGAGCGCGACCAGGAGCAGGACGCCGAGAGAAGCGCTCCGGGGCCCTCCCGGGAGCTTGCTCGTGAGCGCCAGCGCCTCGCGCGCCGAGATGGCGCGGGTGAGGGCGCGAAACACGAGCACGAACGCGACGAGCCGCAGCGCGGTGTCGCGTCCGGCCGCCGCACCGGCTTGGCTCCACGGCATGGCGTGCCCGAAGAGCGTGACGCGCGGCCCGGCGCGAAACACGGCGTTGAGCAGCCAGGCGGTGAGGCCCAAGACCAGGAGCCCGGCAATCTCGCGGCGGCCGGGCAGCGGACTGCCGGTGGCGGCGAGCAGCGCGAGCGATCCCGCAACCGCCAGGCCACAGACCACGGCCACTGCTGCGCCATCGGGCGCGAGCGCCACGGCGAGTGCGGCCAGACATGAGGCGGCGATCACGGCGCCCGCCGGCAGCGTGCGCGGGGGCGCGAGACTCACGAGGCTCGGCGCCCCGCTCCCGAGGGCGAAGGCTCGGCGGCTCGGCGCCGCTCCAGCTCCTCGGCGATCTGCACGGCGTTCAGGGCCGCGCCCTTGCGCAAGTTGTCGCAGCTGATCCACAGGTCGAGCCCGGCGGGTTGCGAATCATCGAGGCGGATGCGGCCGACGAAAGCCTCGTCGCGCCCCGCTGCCTGGCGCGGCGTGGGATAGATGAAGCGCGTGGGATCGTCCATCACCGCCACGCCCGGTGCTTCGGCGAGCCAGCGCCGCGCCTCCTCGACGCTGACCGGCCGGCCGAGGCTCAGGTTCACCGCTGCCGAGTGGCCGACGCGCACCGGCACGCGCGCCGTGGTGGCGCTCACCGGCAGTGCGGGCAGCTCGAGAATCTTGCGCGTCTCGTACACCAGCTTGCGCTCTTCGCGCGTGTAGCCGCCCTCGACGAAATCGTCGATCTGCGGCAGGACATTGAAGGCGATGGGATGCGGGTAGACGGCCGGCTTGGGCTCCTTGCCCTCGGCGCCGCCTTGAACCTGCGCTTCGAGCTCGGCCAGGGCATCGAGCCCGGTGCCGGAGACGCTCTGGTAGGTGCTCACCACCACGCGCGTGATTCCCGCGCGCTTGGCCAGAGGCGCCAGCACGAGCACCAGCTGGATGGTCGAGCAGTTGGGATTGGCGATGAGGCGAGGCGCGCCTTCCAGACGGTGGGCGTTCACCTCGGGCACGACGAGCGGCACCGCGGGATCCATCCGGAAGGCGTACGAGTTGTCGATCACCGTGGCGCCGCGCTCGACCGCTACCGGGGCCCAGCGCTTGGCCGCGTCGGTGCCGGCGGAGAAGAAGACGTAGTCGTGGTCTTCGAGGAGCGAGGCGCTGACTTCCTGCACGGCGATCTCGCGGGAGCCCACGGTCAGGCGGTCGCCGGCCGAGCGCGAGGTGGCGAGGAGGGTCAAGCGCTCGAGGGCAAATCGCCGCTCCTCGAGAATCGACAGCAGCGTGCGGCCCACCGCGCCGGTGGCCCCCACGACCGCGACTTTCGCTGGCTTCATGGCCTATCCGGATCGAGGGTTGAGCGGGGCGCTCCGCTTTCTGGGGCGCGCCGCGCATGCTAGCACGCCCAATGCGGCGAGGGCCAGAACGGCGGCCCCCAAGAGGTCGCCCCAGCGCACGAACGGCGGTGCCGGTCGCGGCACGTCGAGGCGGCCGACACGGATCAGATCCTCGAACACGCCGCCCATGCCGTAGGGCTCGCCGCGCGCATCGACGAAGAAGGTGAGGCCCGTGTTGGCGCAGCGCGCCAGGGGCAGGCGGGTCTCGACCGAGCGGAACACGGCCATGGCAGCGTGCTGGTAGAGGGCGCCGGTGCGCCCGAACCATTCGTCATTGGTGATGTTGACGAGCAGCGTGGCGCCGCGCGCGCGCGCCTGGCGCGATGCGTCCTCGAAGATCGACTCGAAGCACACCAGCACGCAGGCGCGCTCACCGTCGGCTTCCAGCAAGACCAGCGAGTCGCCGGGCGCGAACTCGGCTTGCCCGAAGTCGATCTTGGCCAGAGCCGGAATCAGCCACTCGAACGGCAGGCGCTCGCCGAAGGGCACGAGATGCATCTTCTCGTACTGGCCGAGGATGCCGCGCCCGGGCGCGAACACGCCGGCGGCATTGGTGAGCCGGTAGCTGCCGTCCTGGTGCAGCTCGTAGTCGGGATAACCGGCGAGGAGCGGCACGTTGGCGGAATCGACGAAGCTCTGCACGGCGATGAGCGAGGGCAGATCGCGCTTGAGATACGAGCCGGTGGCGGTCTCGGGCCAGATGAGGAGATCCGGTTTTTGCGCCAGCGCCTGGCGCGACAAGCTCAGGAACTTGGCCAGCACTTCCTTCTGATGGGTGCCGCTCCATTTGATCTCGCCCGGCACATTGCCCTGGATGAGCGCCACGCGCGGGCCGGAATACCCGCCGGGAATGGACGCGGGCATGAGGGCGGAGCCGCCGCCGTAGGCGGCGAGCCCGAGGAGTGCGGCCGCGCCCAGGAACACCGCGGCGCGCCGGCCTCTTCCCTTGCTGCGCGCGAGCCAGGCGCCGATCAGGCAGCCGTTCACCGCGACGAGCCACGCTCCCACGAGGGCCACGCCGCCGATCGACGCCCACTGGATGAGCGCCAGCGATCGCCAGGGGGTGTAGCCGATGGAAAGCCAGGGGAAGCCCATCTCGCCCAGCGAGCGCAGCTTCTCGGCCGCGAGCCAGGTCACCGGCAGCGCCGCCGCTGTGGGCACGCCGAAGCGCGCGCGGAAGAGCGCGGCCGCGCCCCCGGCGAGCGCCGGATAGAGCGCCAGATACGCGGCTCCTGCCACCCACGCCGGATAGACGATCCACGGGACCGTGACCGCGACCGGCTTCAGGAAGGCGATCCAGTGCAAGCCGCCCAGGAAGAAGACGAAGCCCGCGAGATAGCCGCTGCGAAATCCGGCGCGGCCCGGGCGCGGGTCGGCGACCGCGCGCGTCTCGAGCGCGATCCCCAAGGGCACGAGCGCGATCCAGGCGAGCCAGGCGAGCGGAAGCGGCGGAAACGCGAGGGCGAGCAGGAGCCCGCTCCCTGCGGCGAGCAGACGAAGGCGCAGAGGACTAGCCGAGCTTCACCTCCCGGCCCGTCTCGGCCGAGCGATAGATGGCGTCCACCAGGCGCATGACCGTGAGCGCCTCCTGCACCGAGCTGGGCGAGGAACTCCCCTTGCGCACCGCGTCGAGGAAGGATCCGATCTGTGCTTCGACGGCCGCCTTGTACACGTTGCGCGGCGAGTCGACCTCGGGTGTCACGTTCACCAAGCCGCCGTGCATGGCGCGGTGCATGCGCAAAGGATTCCACAGCGCCGCGCCGTTCTCACCGAAGAGGTTGCAGTAGGCGAAGTCCTTCTCCATGAGCAGCCCCCACGTCACTTCGAGCGTGAGCATGGCGCCGGTCTCGAGGCGCAGGAAAGCGCACAGCGAATCTTCCACCTGGGTCTGCGGCGGGAAGTGCGCCGAGGCGGTGACCGAATCGACTGCCGGATAGCCGAGCGTCCACAGCGCGAGGTCCAACATCTGCACGCCGAGATCGAGCAGCACGCCGCCGCCCGTGACGCGCTTCTTGTCGCGCCAGTCCTCGGGCTTCCAGTTGGAGCGCTGGCGCAGCCAGCCGGCCTTGGCATAGAAGACGCGGCCCAGCTCCTTGCCGTCGACGAACTTCTTGAGGATCTGGGCATCGGCACGGTAACGGTGCGCGAGCGAGCACATGAGGACCGTGTCGGCCTTCTTGGCGGCGACCGCCATCTTCTCGGCTTCGGCGGCATTGCGCGCCAGAGGGCGCTCGACCAGCACGTGCTTGCCCGCCTGCAGGGCGGCGATGGCCATGGGGGCGTGCAGGTAGTTGGGCGTGCAGATGATGAGAGCGTCGATCGCCTCGTCGCGCAGGAGCTCGTCGATCGACTCGACAGCGAGGGGAATGCCGTAGCGCTGGGCGACGCGCGCGGCCTTCTCCTCGTCGCGATCGCACAGGGCGGCGATCTCGACGCCTTCGTTCTTCTTGAGCGCCGGGATGTGGTTCACCTGCGCCGCGGCACCGACGCCGACCACCGCCACCCGCACCGTCTTCTTCGCCACGCGCTCCCCCTCTAGAGTCCGGCCGATTTCGCTGCCCAGGTCACGCCGCGGGCGCCCGACACGATCTCCCCCAGCTGCCAGCACGCCTCGCCGTGGCCGCGCAATTCGGCGACGACACCCGCCGCCTGATCGGGCCGGGCCACCACGACGAAGCCCACGCCGAGGTTGAAAGTGCGCAGCATATCCTCTTCGGGCACCTTTCCGCGCTCCTGAATCATGCGAAAGAGCGCGGGGCGCTCCCAGGAGGCGGGATCGAGGCGCGCTTCGGCGCCTTGGGGCAGGATGCGTACGAGGTTTCCGGCGATGCCGCCACCCGTGATGTGCGCCAGGCCGCTGACCGCTCCCCTCTCCACCAGAGGACGCACGGCTTTCACGTAGGAACGGTGCGGGGCCAAGAGGGCCTGGGCGGCGCTCTGCCCGCTGCCCGGGACCTCGGCGTCGAGCGCGTCACCCAGCACGCGCCGCGCCAGCGAGTAGCCATTGGTATGGAGACCGGTCGAAGGCAGAGCGATCACCACGTCGCCAACCTCGATGCGCGAGCCGTCGATGACCTCCTCCTCGCGCACGAAGCCGACCATGCAGCCGGCGATGTCGAAGTCGCCCTCCTTGTAGAGGCCCGGCATCTCCGCGGTCTCGCCGCCCAGGAGGGCCACGCCCTCGTCGCGGCAGGCTTCGGCCATGCCGCGGACGATCTCCTCCATGGCTTCTTCTTCGAGGCGGCCCCAGGCGACGTAGTCGAGGAAGAAGAGCGGCTTGGCACCCAGCACCAGGCAATCGTTGGCGCCGTGACGAACGATGTCGCCCGCGACCATGGCGTAGGCGCGATGCTCGCGCGCGAGAAGAACCTTGGTGCCGACGCCGTCGATCGAGGCCACGAGGAGGGGCGCGCCCGGACCCGCGCCGGGGACCTTGATGAGCCCGGCGAAGTGGCCGAACTCTCCCACGACCCAGGGCGTGAATGTGCTTTCCACGTGACGCCGGATGCGCTCGACCGCACGGTCACCGCGAGCGATCGAGACCCCGGCGTCCTCGTAGCGCATCAGGCCCCGGCCCGCGCCACCCAGGGAAGGAAGTCGTCGGACTCGCGGCGCTCGAAGAGAAGCGCGAGCCGCCCGGTCTCGAAAGCGCGCTCGAGGGCGCTCACCACCGAGACGTCGAACTGGCTGCCGGCGTGGCGGCGCAGCTCGCCGAAGGCTTCGGTCTCGGGCAGGGCGCGGCGGTACGGCCGGTCCGAGGTCATGGCGTCGAAAGCGTCGCACACCGTGATGATGCGCGCGCCGAGGGGGATCTGCTCCTGCGCCAGGCCGCGCGGATAGCCACCGCCGTCCACGCG
>DASYSL010000103.1:0-2532 GCA_036003365.1 Candidatus Eiseniibacteriota bacterium | reverse complement strand
AGGCGATCGAATGGCGGCGGCGCGAGGATGGCCAGGTTGCGCAGATCGTTGGCGAGGCCGGGTGCGCGCAGGTGCGCCGGCAAGAGGGTCTCGATGAGATACGGCAAAGCCGCGAGCTCGAGCGGCAAAGGGCGTGTCGGGCGCGCCTTCACCACGGCCTTGCCGAGCCGCCGCATGAAGTGCGCGGTGGCGTGCTGCGGAATCTCGGCGGCCTGTAGCAAGGGCTCGAGGAAGCCGAGAGCGAAGCGGCTGGCACGCGCTCCCGGCAACGGCCGGTACACGCCGGCGGCGAGATAGAGTCCCAAGGTTCGTTGTGGATAGCGAGCGGCGAAGTGAATGGCGATCGCCGCGCCCGTCGAATGCGCGATCACCGGCACGCGATCGACGTCGAGCGCATCCAGCAGAGCGGCGAGCATCTCGGCTTGCTCCAGCGTGCTCCGGCCTCTGGTGAGCGGCGTGCGTAGATAGCCCGGCCGCGACGGTCCGATGAGTCGAAAGTCCGAGAGCTCGTAGTGATCGGAGACGATCCGCGCCTGATCGTAGCCGCCGGGCGCTCCGTGAACGAAGAGAACCGGTGTCCCCTGCCCCACGTCGTCGTACTCGACCGGGCCGCGCGCGGTCTCGATCAGGCGGCCGCCCGAGGCGAGACGCGCTGCGAGATCGGCTTTCCAGTCGGCGCGCTTGGCGCGTGCGGTGGCCAACGTGTTTAGAGGGTGAGCTTGCCCTCTCCGATGCGGTGACAATCTCCGGAGACGAGCACGGTGGTGATGTCGTCGCCCAGGGCACGCACGCGCACGCGCAGCACGCTGGGGCGGCCCATCTCGATGCCCTGCTCGATGGTGATCGCGGTCTCCCCCGCTGGGTTCGCCGGCAGCACGCGATGACGCACGGTGTAGGCGCCCAACGGTCCGGCGGCGGATCCGGTGGCCGGATCCTCGACCACGCCGATGTGCGGCGCGAACATGCGCGCGTGCCAGTCGTGGCCGGCCTTCTCGGTCTCGCGCGCGACCACCAGGACATTGGGGGTGCCCATGGCGCCGAGTGTGGACTCCCACAGATCAGCACGCGGGCGGGCGCGCCGCGCCGCCCCCAGATCGCGCAACGGGAGGATCAGGAACGGGACCCCGCACGAGACCACCTGCGGCAGCAGCTCGGGATGGAGGTCGGCGGCTTCGAGCGCGACCAGCGCGGCGAGCGCCGACCGGTTGTTGACCGGCGCGTCGAACTCGGGCTTGGGCTGCTGCATGGTGGCGGAGCCCGCGCCGTCCTTCATGTTCTCCAGATCGACCGGGATCACGCCCACCTTCTCGCCCAGGCGCGTGCTTCCCTTCCCCGCGTTCAACGCGATGCGGCCTTCGAGCGCCAGCACGAACGTGGTGCCGAGCGTCGGATGGCCCGCGAACGGCAGCTCCTCGGCCGGCGTGTAGATGCGCACGCCGAAGTCGTGCGAGCCGTCCTTCGCCGGATAGACGAACGTGGTCTCCGAGAGGTTCAGCTCGCGCGCCACGGTTTGATGCAGGCGCTCGGGCACGGCGCTGCCGTCGGGAAACACGGCCAGCGGATTGCCCTTGAAGCGGCCCTCGGCGAAGACGTCGACCAGAACGTAGCGCGCCTCGGCCATGGCTACTCCACCACCAGGTTGATGAGACGGTGCGGCACGTGGATCGCCTTCTTGAGCTTGCGTCCTTCGAGCAGGGCGGCGATGCGCGGGTTCTCGCGCGCCTCGCGCTCCACGTCGGCGGCCGAGATGGTCGTCGGCAGCTCGAGCCGCGCGCGCAGCTTGCCGTTCACCTGGACGACCAGCGTCTCGCTGTCGACGCTCAAGGCCGACGTGTCGACCTCGGGGAAGCGCAGGCGGAAGATGGTGCCGGCGCTCGTATCGTCGCCGTAGAGCGACCACATCTCCTCGCCCACGTGCGGAGCGATGGGCGAGATACAAAAGATGAGGATGCGCAGCGCCTCCCCCATCGTCCAGCGCACGTCGCTCGCGGGCGCGCCCGGCGCCAGCGCCGCCTCTTCTTTCTGCGCGGCGCCGACCAGCGTGTTGACCAGCTCCATCATGGCAGCGACCGCGGTGTTGTAATGGAACTCGTCGAAGTCGCGCGTCACCCGCGCCAGCGCGGTGTGCGCGGCGTGGCGGATCTCGCGGGCGGTGGCCGACTCGATCGCCGGCTTTTGACGCGTCGCGCTCTCTTTTACCAGGGCGCCGTGCGCGCGGCCCAACCGCCACACCCGGTTCAGGAATCGGTAGGCGCCCTCGACGCCGCGGTCCGACCACTCGGCATCCTTTTCCGGCGGGCCGATGAACATGGTGTAGACGCGGCCCGTGTCGGTGCCGTACTTGGCGATCAGCTCGTCGGGCGCCACCGTGTTCTTCTTCGACTTCGACATCTTCACGCCGCCGCGGGTGATCATGCCTTGCGTGAACAGCGCCCGGAACGGCTCGACGAACGACACTAGCTTCATGTCGTAGAAGACCTTGGTGATGAAGCGCGAGTAGAGCAGATGCAGGATGGCGTGCTCGACGCCGCC
>DASYSL010000102.1:0-8889 GCA_036003365.1 Candidatus Eiseniibacteriota bacterium | reverse complement strand
CGGTGTCCCTCTTTCGAAGCAACTCGCGTTCGTCGACAGGCTGCGCTGGCGCTCGCTCCGCATGCTCGGCATCCCACGCATGGGCTTCTTCCACTCGGGCGAGATGGAGCGTTACTTGGCCTCGACGTTGGGCGACAAGCGGCTCGAGGATCTGCCCATCCCCATGGCGATCGTGGCCACCGAGTTTCGCACCGCCCGGCCTGTGGTCATCCGCTCGGGCCCGGTGGCGCACGCGTTGAGCGCGTCCTCCGCCATTCCGGTGATCTTCTCGCCGGTGCTCGACGGCGAGAGCGTGCTCGTGGACGGCGGGCTCACCGACAATCTACCCGTGCAGGTGTGCCGCGGTATGGGCGCCGACGTGGTGCTCGCCGTGCGCGTGGTCTCGAGCTTCCACGAGCATCGCCGCTACCGAAATCTCTTCGATGTGGCCATGGGCACCCTCGATCTCCTGGTCAAGGAATCGACGGAGCGCGGCTCCGAAGCCGCCGATCTATGCCTCGATCCCACCGTGCACCACATCAATCCATCCGATTTGTCGCGCTCACTCGAGCTGGTTGCCGCCGGCGAAGCCTGCATGCGCGAGTCGCTCCCGCGCCTGCGCCAGCTGCTCGAAGACAAGAAGACCGGCGAAAAGGCCGGCGAGCAGCGCGCCGGTTGATCCCCTAATCCCAGTTGGCAGGAATCAAATAAGGATTGGTGCGGCGCTCCTGGCCGAGCGTGCTGGTCGGGCTCTTGCCGTAGTCGTGTCCCGGATAAACGATCGTGTCCTCGGGCAGCGCGGCCAAGCGCTCGAGCAGCGTGCGCTTCATCTCCTGCGGATCGCTGCCCGGCAAGTCCACGCGGCCGCAGGCGCCGACAAACAGCACGTCGCCGGTGAAGAGCGCGCGATCGTTCACCAGATAACAGGTCGAGCCCGGCGTGTGGCCCGGCGAGTGAATGCAGCGCGCGCGTACGCCCGGGCTGAGCTCGAGCACGGCGTCGGCATCGAACACGCTCAGGTCGCTGGCCGGAATCTTCGCCCACTCGGCCAGCCACGGCGCCTCATCGCGATGCGCGTGGATGGCGCAACCCGTGGCTTTGCGCACGTCGGCCGCGCCCTCGGCGCTGATGCCCAGGAACTCGCCCCCAGCGTGATCTGGATGCCAGTGGGAGAGGAGCACGCCGGCGAGCGTGTACCCGCGCTGGTGCACCAATTGGAGAATGCCTCGCACGTCCCACGCCGGATCCACGAGCCACGCGCGCATCGTGCTGTCGTCGCCGATCAGATAGGTGAAGTTCACCATCTGTGCCGCGAACGCGTCGCGCTCGGCGAACTCGCGCCCCGAGAGCCACTGCTCGATGACCAGCATCAGTCGACGGTCGGCGTCGCCTGCAGCTCGGCGATGTATTCGCGCGGCAAGCCATGGCTCGCCGCGCCCTGCGTGATGGTATTGAGGTAGAGCCGTGACGGCTTGCCCTCGGCATGCGGGCGCATGAGGTAGGTGAGAGCCGGCACCTCGACCCCAAGGGCTGTGCGCACGCGCACTTCGGGGCGGTCGTACAGCGTCGAGGGATTCGTCTCGCCCCGGTAGTCTTCGTACTCGTCGAGCGCTTGCAGATCCTCTTCCGTGAGACGGAAGAGGACACCCCACACCACGTGATCGATCGAGGGCGTCACCGTGGCCACCGCACCGCGCCACCGCTCGCTGTTCCCGCAGAACAAGAGCCGATAGCCTTCCAGCTTGGCCGGCCCCACCACCTCGTGATCGGGGCAGCGATGCTGCATCTGCACGGGATCGAGATTCGAGCCGTAGGCGAAATAGTGGATCGTGGGCGCAGGCATGCGATTTCCCCCCTAAACGGCGCGCGACGCGCGGATGCTACAGTAGCCCGAAGCCAAGGTCGCGGGGGAAAGGGATGCGAGTTTCGATCGTGCTGGCCATGAGCCTTGTTGTCGCTTCCGCAGCTTCTGCGGCGTCGCACAAGAGTGAGAAGGAGGGGCCGGCCTTCGCTTTCCGCTACGTCGAGGGCCGGAAGATGACGCTCGACACGTACAAGGGCACGCTCACCAAGAGTTACGTCCAGCTTCGTGACACCACAATCCAGTTCACTCTGCCGCAGGCAGACCTGGACTCGATTCGCGCCGTGATGGTCGGGATTCACTTCTTCGAGCTGCAGAAGCCGCCGACGGACTGGACCAAGCTCTGCCCGGTGACCGAACCTGGAACCCAGATCCAAATCGAGGCGACGTTGAATGGGAGGACGAGGAAGCTCTCCTGGAGCACGGACTTCGCCGAGTGCGATGCGACGAACCCGGTTTGGGCTGGGCTCGACGCCTTACGGTGGGTGATCTGGAGATCGATCCACAAACAGCCGGAGTACAAAGCTCTCCCGCAACTCATGGTGGTGTTCGAGTGATGCCCCGTCTGCGGATTCACGTCATGGTCGCCGTCCTGCTCGGATGCGCCGCCTCGGCCCACGCCGCCTCGCCTGCGAAGAGCCCGGCTCCCGCCAAGCCGCACTTCGACTTCCTGTACTCGCAGGGGTTGGGCACGCGCATCAGCACCTATGACAGCACGCTGACAAGGGATGAGGTCATCGACCCGGATACGACGATTCACTTCGTGCTGCCCAAGGCCGATCTCGATTCCATCTACACGAGGATGGTGGAGATCCACTTCTTCGACATGCAGGAGCCGCACCCCGTGTGGCCGCCGAACTGTCCGGGCGGCTACGTGCCCAACATGCAGATTCGGTTGGAAGCGACCTTGGGGAAGAAGTCGAAGCAGTTGGAGTGGAGCACCGACAAGGTGCCCTGTATCGCGATGGCCACAGGAGACTGGCAGAACCTGTGGGATCTCGAGCATCTGATCCTGCGCATCCTGTGGCGCCAGCCGGAATTCCAGGCACTGCCGCAGCCGCAAGGCTCGTACCGATGAGGACATGACGCATGGCGCGTCTTCGTGTCGAAGACAAGGATCGTGGGTCGTGGACGTTTCACGATGACGACGCTCAGGCCGGCGGAGCGGAACCGCGCATCATGATCCTGCTGGGCGGCTCGCCGCCGCCGGAGGAGAGAGTGCGGGCCGAGGCAGCGCGCGCCCGGGCGCTCGTGTGCGCGAACGGGGGCTACAAGGTGGCGATGGCGGCGGGGCTTTCGCCGGACTTGGTGGTCGGCGATCTGGATTCGCTGCCGGAATGGGCGCGGGAGAAGCTGCCCGAAGGCGCGGTGCATCGCGACCCCAATCAGGACGATAACGATCTCGAGAAGGCGGTCAGGCAGGCGTTTCGGCGCTGGGGGCCGGAGGCGGAGCTCGTGCTCTTGGGCGCCGGCGCGGATCGCGGACGCGTGGACCATGCCATCGCCAACCTCGGGGTCTTGGTCGCGGAGCCGCATCGCCGCATCCAACAAGTCGAGCCCGCGGGACGCCTCGTCGCTCTGCGCCAGGGCAAGCTCACGATCGAAGACGCGGTCGGAGTGACGGTCTCGGTCCTGCCGTGGTCGCTCCACGGCTCGGTGGTCAGCGAGGTCGGCCTGCACTTCCCGCTGGACGAGGAGCTCTTGAAGCTGGGCGGCCGCGGTCTTTCCAACGAAGTTGGCGACGACAATGCGCTCGTCGAAGTGCACGAAGGCGTCGCCTTGATCTGGATCGGAGTCTGAGCCGAATGGATCTCTGGATTCTCGTTGTCCTGCTGGTGGTCGTGCAGCCCATCTTCGGATGGTGGCGCTTCCGCCGTTTCGTCGCCCGCGGCGAGATGCCGACCACCAACCGCAAGCTCCGGCTCTACTTCGTCGTCTTGCTCACGCAGTGGACGCTGACCGCGATGTGCGCCTGGGTGATGGCGCGCCGCCACCTCGACATCGCCGACCTCGGGCTCCTGCGAGCCGGTCCCGCGTGGGCGTGGATTCTGGTGGCGGTGTTGGGGCTCGTCCTCTTCGGTGCCACGCTCATGGCCGTGCGCGCCATTCGCGCCGGTCAGTCGGAGATCCCAAGCCATCTGCGGCACATCGCGCGCATCCTGCCGCAGAACTCGATGGAGCGCCTCGGCTTTACGCCGGTCGCGCTCACCGCCGGGATTTGCGAAGAGACGCTCTATCGCGGGTTCCTCGTCTTCGCGTTCTATCAAGCGTCGCACAACGTGTGGCTCGCGCTCGGGTTGAGCACGGTCGCCTTCGGGTTCGGCCATCTCTATCAGGGGCCGCGCGGCATTTTCTCGACCATGGTGCTGGGAATGGTGCTCGCCACTCTCTATTCCGCCACCAAGTCGTTGTGGCCCGGCATCGCCCTGCACGCGTTCATCGATCTGGCCAACGGTAACGCGCTCGGCACCCTGTCCAAGCCCAGGCCCGCGCCGCCTCTTTCATTGACTCCTCCTACCGACCATACTCACGTCGAAGCGGGCGAGATTCCCTCGCCCGAAAGGACGACGGGGACGTGAGCACGGTGGTGAGCGGGCGGGCGGAGCCCAAGCACGCTCTCTCGCTCTATCGCAATCTGACGGATGCCGAGCTGGCCGCGCGCATCGCGCGCGCCAAGGAGCGCCTGGGCTCGCGCCTGGTGATCCTCGGCCACCACTATCAGCGCGACGAGGTGATCCGCTACGCCGACTTCGTCGGCGATTCCTACCGGCTCTCGCGCGCCGCGGCCGACACCGACGCCGAGTTCATCGTGTTCTGTGGCGTGCACTTCATGGCCGAGTCGGCGGACGTGCTCGCCAAGCCGCACCAGCGCGTCATCCTTCCCGACCTGGGCGCCGGCTGCTCGATGGCCGACATGGCCGATGCCGACGACGTCGAAGAGGCGTGGGCCGAGCTGACCGATCGCTACGGCGACACGGTGGCGCCGCTCACCTACATGAACTCAACGGCGGCCATCAAAGCCTTCTGCGGGCGCAATGGCGGGCTCGTGTGCACGTCGTCGAACGCGCGCGAGGCGTTCCGCTGGGCGTGGGATCGCAAGGAGCGGATTCTGTTCCTGCCCGACGAGCATCTGGGCCGCAACACGGGCGCAGCGCTCGGCGTGCCGCTGGACAAGATGTCGATCTGGAACCCGCGCGTGCCCGGCGACAAAGCGATCCTGGCGGTCCAAGACGACTCGCCGCTCGTGTTGTGGAAGGGCTACTGCTCGGTGCACCAGCGTTTCTCCGCCGCCCAGGCCGAGTGGCTCAGGCGCGAGTATCCGGGCATCAAGATCGTCGTGCACCCCGAGTGCCCGTATGAAGTGTGCCAAGCGGCCGACGCCGTCGGCTCGACCGATTTCATCATCCGTACGGTCACCGACTCTCCGCCGGGATCGAAATGGGCGGTGGGCACAGAGATCCATCTCGTGAACCGCCTCGCGCACCAATTCCCGGACAAGCTCGTGATCTCGTTGCAGCAGAACGTGTGCGCCTGCGCCACGATGTATCGCATCGATCCCATGCACCTGTGCTGGGCGCTCGAGAACCTGGCGGACGGCGTGGTGGTGAACGAGATCAAAGTGGACGACGACACGATCCACTGGGCGCGCGTGGCGCTCGAGCGCATGCTCGAGGTCGGCCCGGCGCCGGCGCGCTCCGCGGCCGACTAGCGTCTCTCGACTTCGTCCAGGCGCTCTTCGATCGCCGGACCCCACAGCGAACGTTTGTAACTCTTCCGCTCGAGAAGCTTGCGCCAGGCGCGGCCCTCGTCCTCCGCGAGGAATCGCAATTTCATCTCGACGTTTCCTTCCTCTTGTCTCGCGGTTTGGGAAGGGGCATGCGCGACGTCCTCGTACTTGTACGCGCGGCGCATCGCGAGGCGGCCGAGATAGAGGGGTCGGCCGTTCTCGATCGTGGCCGTGTCCCCCGGAGTGCCCCGCGGAATGCGGAAGGTCACGTCGAGCGAGAGATCGCGCACGAGCTGCTCGGAGTATTCCTTGGTTTCCATGTCGATGTGGGTCAGCCGGTACGTGCCCTGTGGCACGTCGGTGAAGATTACGTATCCGGTGCCGTATTCCGACAGGCCGCGGAAGGAACGCGAGCCGTCGAAGGTCTCGAGGTAGGCGGCGCGAGCGACGAAGGAATCGGGCGCCGAGAATTTGGACCGCACCTTCTCCGGGTCGCTCGGGTAGTAGTAGCACTCGAGCACGGCGAGGCCGCTCTTCTCCGGAGAGTCGTCCAGGTGCGGAGAGAGCCGCCCGGCGCAGCCGGCAGCGGTCACGAGGAGTGCCGCGAAAAGAAAGGGGGCGCGCATCGTGCCAGCGATGCTACGCCTGCCGGGACGATCCTCCAAGCGTCCTTACTCGGTCATCGATACTTCGCCTTGATGCTTCCCCAGCTCGCGGACTGCGTGGGTACCGGACCACTGCATCCCACATCCAGCGCGCCGATCATGCTGCACGGGGAAGCGAGAGCCGCGGTGCACGGAGAGACCGAGTTGAGGTGGAAGTCGAGCGACGAAAGATCACAGTAAAGAGGATCGCTAGAGATGTTCCCGTTTCCGCCCGTGGGATCGGCGATGCCGATGTAGTTGCCGCCCGCGTTGCCGAAAGCGTCGGTGCAGGTCACGGTCACGCTCGACCCATCGACCTTCATGCCTCCGCCCGGCGAGTGAGAGAGAATACAGCGCTGCATCTGGACGTTCGCGCTGATCACGTAGACGTTTCCTCCGGGCAGGTCCGCCTGGTTGAGCACCACCGTGTTGTTCGTCAGGAGCCCCGTGCTTGCCGCGATTTCGATCCCGCCTCCAAAGCCGGCGGTCGCCTGATTGCGCGCGACCACGTTGTTGTCCACGGTGGCGTCGGAGCCCTTGTCGAGGTAGATACCGCCTCCCGATCCGTTCAAGCTCAGGTTGTCCTCGATGAGGTTGCGGTGGATCTCCGCCACTGAATGAGCGACGTACATGCCGCCGGCGATCGCCGCCGTGTTGGAGAGGATCTGGCAATCCTGGACGATCGACCCGCTGAAGCGATCGACATAGATTCCGCCCCCGATGTTTTTCGCGATGTTCGATTGCACGAGGCATTGCTGGATCGTCAGGTAGGGGAGGCCGCTGAGGTACACCCCAGCGCCGTTTTGCGAAGTGTTCGAGAGGACGCGATTGTTGGTGAACAGGCCCCCCGAAGAGACGAAATAGGCCCCTCCTCCACTGATGTCGGCCCTGTTGTCGTGAATGAAATTGTTCTCCACGTCCGGACTGGCCTCCGTGCGAGCGGCGAAGGCCCCGCCGGCGAAGGTCGCGTGATTGTTGGCGAGCTCGTTGTCGAGAATGGCGGGCGACGCCGGACCCTGCACGTCGATGCCGCCGGCGAGGCCCGTGTTGCCGGTGATCAGGTTACCCTGGATTTTGGGCGAGGCTTTCACCAGCGAGATGCCTCCGGCCGGGTTTCCGGCGCCGTTCGTGATCGTGAACCCGATCAGCTCGGTCGCCGAGCCGACGGAGTTCATGGTGACCACGACGCCGGCCGAGCTGCCGTCGAGGATGGTCACCGCCGGACCCGACTCGCTGTGAATCTGAATGCCGTCCTGCGCCGCGTTGAGGACGAGGGTCTCGTGATAGGTGCCGGGCGCAACCAGCACCTCATCGCCGGACACGGCCGCCGCCACGGCGAGCGCGATCGTGGGGTAGTCGGCGGGAACATGCAGGACGGCAGCCGAAGCCTCCTGAGAGACCATGATCGAACACAACGCCGCAATCCCGAGGCGCATGGCTACCTCCTGGCTTCGGCGGGCGGCCAGCTGTCAAACCACATGGAGGGTTCCTGCGGCCTCTCGGGCGAAAGTAGCGAGGAACCTAGGCGGAAATGTGCGCATCAAGCCTACAACTCCGAAGCTCAAAGCGCCACGAGCGCAAGCAGCGGCGAAAAGAAAGGGGGCGCGCATCGCGCGAGCGATGCTACGCCCCCGGGGACGATCCTCCAAGGGTTGGTTACTCGAGCACGATCTTCCTCGTTTCGCTCGGCGCGCCCGTGGCCATGAAGCGGGCGAAGTAAACGCCGCGACCCACCAGAGAGCCCGAGTCGTCGCGGCCATCCCACAGCGCGCGGAAGGTACCCGCGGCCGCGTCCTGATCGACCAGCGTGCGCAGCTCGCGTCCTGCCACGTTGTAGATCTTGAGCGAGACGTGTCCCGCCGTGCCCAGGGTGTAGGCCAGGCTGGACGTCTTCGCCGGCGAAGCGCCTGCCAGCGCGAGGGCGCTGCCCGTTGAACCATTGAGGCCGAGCGAGATCGGCTTCGGGTTCGGGCTCTTCTGCTCGATGTGGTGCTCGTGCGAGAACGGGTTGTGCGGCAGTGCCGCGTACGGGAAGTAGGGCAGAAGTGGCACGTCGTTCACGTCGACGCCGTCGCCGAGCTGATTGGCCGGCGCCTTGTTGAAGTCGGGCGTGAGCACGTAGCCACCGGCCGCCGCGCGCTCTTCGATGTCGACCACGTCGTCGGTGAGACGGCGGCCGTTGGGGAAGCCGGCGATGTCGTTGCCGAGGACGCCGAGACGGTTCGGAGACGCCGCCGGGGGCACCATCATGTTGAGGCGCAGCATCTCGCACGCCACCTGGCTCGGGTTCGCGGGCTTGTTGAGGCCCGGAATGCCGGTCAGGAACACGGTCACGAGATCATTGCGCGGGGTCGTCGGGATCGGGATCCCGTACAGCGCGTTGAAGAGCTTGGGCAGCTCGGGATCGACCACGTAGCCCGCGAACGCGCCATCGCCCGTCGGCTTGGTGGCGTTGAACTTGTCCTTGTCCTTGAGCGGAATGACCACCTCGTTCACGAGCGGCTGGCCCAAGCGCGAAACCTGCACCGCGTCGCCGCTGAACGACGCCGTGCCGTCGGTGTTGAGCGTGCGCGTCGTCGGCCGCTCGGCGGAGTCGTAGATGCCGATCACCGAGTTGTCGGCCGTGACCGCCACCGGCTGGCCCTGGCGGCTGCCCGCGGTCAGCTCGTTCTTGGGAA
>DASYSL010000101.1:0-8176 GCA_036003365.1 Candidatus Eiseniibacteriota bacterium | reverse complement strand
CGAAGGTTCTTCATGGAGCGGCGCGGCCTCCGCTCCCCGGCGCGACTACGTTCCGGCTCCCCGGTTCAGCCAGGCCTCGAACGCCTTGAAGTTGTACGGGCGCCCGAGGAAGTTCTTCACCAGGTCGGCCGCGTCCTGCGTCCCGCCCGGCTCCAGCACCTTGTGGCGATACTCGGTGGCGATCTTGGGGTCGAGCAAGTTCTTCTGGTCGAACTTGCTGAACATGTCCTTGGCGATCACCAGCGACCACATGTAGGTGTAATAGATGGCCGAGTAGCCCTCGAGGTGGTCGAAGCTCGCATACATGTGCGTGTCCGGCACGTACTGCCACGGCGAGTACTTGGCCTCGTTGTCCTGGAGCTGCTTGTCGAGATCCACGTTCTTGGGATCGCGGTCGTAGTAGTGCAGCGAGATGGCCGAGTAAAAATTTTGCTGGCGCACGTAGAGGCCGTTGCCGAACTCGTTCGCGGCGCGCAGCTTGGCGATCAACGCGGCCGGAATGGGCTCGCCCGTCTGATAGTGATGCGCGAAGGTCTGCAAGGCGCCCGGATCCTTCACCCACTCCTCGAGCATCTGCGACGGCGCTTCGACGAAGTCCCACTCGGTGGAGATCCCCGAGCGATCGGCCCAGTGCTGGTGGCCGGCGAAGAGGCCGTGCAGCAGATGGCCGAACTCGTGCAGGAAGGTCTCGACGTCGTCCTGCTCCATGAGCCCCACGCCCTTGCTGTCGGGGCGCGGCAGGTTGCACACCAGGCAGGCCTCGGGCAGCACGCGCCCCTCGACCCCGGTCTGAATGGGGAAGGCGGCGGCGTGCGTGTACTTGCCGTCGCGCGGGTGCATGTCGAGGAAGAAGCGGCCGATCAGCTTGGTGCCGTCGTAGACGTCGTAGGTTTCGACCTCGGGCATCCACACCGCCACGCCGTCGACCTTCTTGTAGGTGACCCCGAACATCTTCGAGGTCATGTCGAGGATGCCCTTCTCGACATTGGGGAAGTTGAAGTAGGGGCGCAGCGTCTGGGCGTCGAAATCGTACTTCTCGTTCTTCACCAGCTCGGCGTAGTAGCGGCGCTCCCAATCCGCCACCGAGGTGGCCTTGGGATCGTCGCGCTTCTTGCGCGCCAGAAGCATGGCGTAGTCCTGGTCGGCGCGGCGCTTGGTGGCCTCGTCGAGCTGCTCGATGAACTCCTCGACGCGCTTGGGCGAGCGCGACATCTTGTCCTCGGTGATGTACTCGGCCCAGCTCTTGTAGCCCAGCGTGGTGGCCAGCTCGTTGCGCTTGGCGATCAGCTTTTCGAGCACGGCCTTGTTCTGCGGATAGGCGCGATTCATGAACTCCACGTACAAGCGCCGGCGCGCCTCGCCGCTCTTCGAATACGTGATGAAGGGGATGAAGTCGGGATAGTCGGTCGTGATCTTGATCTTGCCCGTCGAGTCGGGCTGGTGCGCCTGCACGTAGTCGGGCGCCAGGCCATCGAGATCGGTCTTGTCGACGTAGACGTAGCGCTCGCCATCGCGGATGTTGCGATCGAAGTCCTGGCCGATCTTCACCAGCTCCTCGTTCAGGTCCTGAATCTTCTTGCGCGTGGCCTCGTCCTTGTCCACGCCCGAGCGCCGGTAGTCGCGCAGCAGCAAGCGCCAGTGGCGCTGCGTGATGGGATCGGCCTTGGTCACATCGACCGCCTGCAGGGCCACGTAGGCGTCATGGTTCAGGCTCAGCTTGGTTTCGAAAGCCTGGATGTCCTGCGTCGCCTTCTCGGCCGCCGCCCGCACGCTCGAGTCGGGATGCACGTTCTCCATGAGGCCGGCCCAGTCCGCGGCCCCGTTCAGCTCGATCGAGAGATCGTTCATCTTCTCGAGCGTGTTGGCGGAGGTGCGCTGACCCTTCACCGCGAGCATCTCGTCGAGGATCGCTTGCGCGCGGTCGAGATGAGTCTTGGTCGAGGCCGCGATGCCGTCCCGAGTGAGCGGTTGATCGTCGGCGCGCGCGGCGGGTGCGGCGGGCGCCAGGAGACAGAGCGCGGCGGCCAGCACGAACGCGGCGGCGCGCACCGTCTGGAAAGTCGCGGGAGAGGGCATCCGGCGCATGGTCAGGTCTTCTCCTTGATGGTAAGTTCGCGGCTCGTTCGGGGGCGGGGTTGCGCGGCGCACCACGCCTTCCACCATAATGCATTTCTCGAAGACCGGCGACCGCGCGCACCGGTCTTTCGCCCCTTCGCGGGCCCCAAGACCCGCCACCCATGACGCAAGCCAAGAGCGCGGCCCGCCCGTCCCGGCGGACGCGGCGCGCCACTCCCCGGCCGGCCAAAGCCTCGAAAAAGAGCCTGCGCGCGGCGGACTTGGCCGCGCCGGCCCTGATCTATCTGTACGTGTGCGTGGCGGCCGTGGTGACTCTGTTTGCACACCGCACGCCGGGATACGGCGTGGAGACCGATCTTCTCACCGATTTTGCGCCCGCGGCCCGCTCGCTCCTCGCGGGCAAGCTCGACGCGTCGCTCTATCAGTTCCACGGCTTCGGCTATCCGCTGCTCCTCGCCTTGTTCTCGCTCCCCGCGGGCGGCGATCTCTTCCTGGCCGGGAAAATCCTGAACCTTCTCTCGGCCGGAGCTTCGCTGTGGCTCGCCTACGCCATCTTCCGCCGCTACGGCGGCAAGGCGATGGGCCTCGTGGTGCTGGCCGGGCTGGTCACCAATCCGTCGTTCTGGGTCTACACGATGAATGCCGGCACCGACATGCCGAGCCTGGCGTTGCTCCTGGCCGGCACGTTCGTGGCACTGACCGGCGGCTCGTGGGCGACGCTGGTACTCGGCGGCTGTGCCGCGGGCTTCGCCTACGTGACGCGCTACAACGCGCTCGCCGTGATTCTCGCCTCGGCGAGCGTGATCGGCTGGCGGCGCCGGCCCCGCGAGCTGGCGGCGTATCTCGGCGGAGCGGCGATCCCCATCGTGTCCTGGCTCGTGGCCAACGCGGTCATGACCGGCAACCCGTTCTTCAACCGCAATTACCTGAACGTGGCCATCGCGGTCTACGGGTCGCAAACCCAGTGGGACCAATTCACGGCCACGGTGGGCCGGCAGTTCCATTCCATGGCCGAAGTGGTGCGCTACGACCCCGTCGCCTTCGCGCGCGGCATCGGCCGGCTGCTCGGCACGCACTGGCTGCACGATGCCAAGGATCTCCTGCCCCTGTGGCTCGGCATTCCGGCCTTGGCCGGCGTGCTCCTCGTGTGGGGTGCCAAGCGCGGGTGGCGGGCGCTCGCTCTCCACTTCGCGCTCATGTATCTGGCGCTCGGCTTCGTGTTCTACAACGTGCGCTTCTTCCTCTATCTCCTGCCGTTCTATCTGGCAGGGGTCGCAACACTGCTCTTCCCGGCCAAGCCGGAGCCGGGCAATCGCGTCTCGGCGTGGCTCGCGCGCTTGCCCTTCTATCGGCGCCCGGCGCTCGCCGGAAGTCTGGCGTGCGCGCTGTTCCTTCTCTCGGGCTGGCGCGTGCAGCACGACGTGCGTCTCGAGCTCTCGCGCGAGCCCAGGGACGTGCGCCTGGCGGGCGATGTGCTCCGCCAGCTCGGCCCGCCCAACGGCATCGTGATGACGCGCAAGCCGCACGTGCCGTTCTACGCCGGCATGCGCCAGCTCCGCTTCCCGGCCGAGGGCAGCCTGCGCGACTTGATCAAGGAGGCGTATCGCGGCAAGGCGAACTACGTGCTCTTCAGCGGCATGGAAGCCTCCTTGCGGCCCGACATCCTGGTGCTCATGGATCCCGACGTGCAGCTGCCCGGCTTTCATCAGATCGATCGCCGGCTGATCGATGGCTCCAACTACTACGCGCTCTATCAAATGGACGCCGCGCCTCCCGATTCGGCCCAGCTCGATTCCGCCATCGTCACCTACATGAGACGCTTCGGTGAGCACCACGCCCGCGATTCGGCGGCGCACTACGACATCGGCAAGGAGCTGCTCGACATGGGCCGCGCCCAGGAGGCGCTGGCACAGCTCGACACGGCACTCGCCCTGCAGCCCAGCATGGTGCGCTCGCAGATGCTGGAAGCCCGCGCCTACAGTATGCTCGGACGTTACGACGAGGCGCGGCGCGCGACCCTCGTGGCCCGGCAGGGGGGTGCGCAGGAAGCCTGGAAGGAAAGCGAGCTGGGCAGTATCGACTTCGCCCAAGGCCACGTGGCCGAGGCGCGCAAGCATTTCGAGCAGTCGCTCGCGCTTTCGCCCACGGATCTCCAGATCCTGGGGCTCCTGGAGAAGACGCAGATCGCGCTCGGGGATGCGTCCGGGGCGGCCGCCACGCGCGCGCGCATCGCCACCCTTTCGAGGACCACGCCATGATCGAGACCATCCCCGCCGCCGCTTTCGCCGAGCGCTTGATCTCGCTGTGCGTGCGCGGCGGCGCCGGACGCGAGCTGCCGCGCAAGCGTCGCGACCGCTGGATCCTGTACCGCGCCTTGCAGACGCGCCTCGTCGCCGAGGGCCCGCTCAGCGAGCGCGAGGTGACGGCGCGCATCCAGGACTGGCTGCTCGACGCCGGGCGCGACTTCGCCACCGACGCGGTCACGCTCCGGCGCGAGCTCGTGGACGAAGGCTTCCTCGAGCGCGACGAGTACGGGCGCGAGTACCGCGCCTCGCGCGCGCACGAGCGCAACGTGTGCTTCGAGGAGCCGCCGGCGGATCTCGAGGAGCGCCTCGAAGAGCGCCTGCGCGCCCGTCGCTGAAGGCCGCCAAGCCGAGCTATTCCTCGGGCGAACGCTCTGCTAGCATGCGGCGTTCCCCTCGTTTTCGACGACGTCACCCCTTCAGTCGGGAAGGATCCCCGTGAGCGACAAGCTGTTCACTCCCGGCCCGGTGGAGATTCCCTCCCGGGTGCTCGAAGCGCTGGCCCGGCGCCCGCCGCATCACCGCAGCGAGAGCTTCCGCCAGCTCTACACGGACGTGAGCGCGCGTCTGGCGCGTCTCTTCGACACCAAGGGCGTCGCTGTCATCCTGGCCGCGAGCGGCACCGGCGGGCTCGAGTCGGCGGTCGCGTCCCTGGTGCGCCGAGGCGAGCCGATCCTGGTCGGCAGCTCGGGCAAGTTCGGCGAGCGCTGGATCAAGATCCTGAACGTCTACGGCCACCCGCACGAGGTCGTGCGCGCCGAGTATGGCCGGCCCGTCGATCCCGCGGCCTGGGCCGAGGCGGTGGCGCGCCTCAAGCCCGGCGTCGTCTTCTTCACCCACAGCGAGACCTCGACCGGAACCCTGAACGATCTGCGCGCCTTGTCGCGCACGGCGCGTGAAGCCGGCAGCCTGGTCGTGGTCGACGTGGTGACGAGCCTCGGCGTGCACGCGCTGCACCAGGACGAAGACGGCGTCGACGTCGCGGTGGGGGGCTCGCAGAAGGGGCTCATGCTGCCGCCCGGCCTTGCCGTGCTCGGGGTGGGCCCGGCGGCACTCGAGCGCCTGCGCGCCGGCGGCGCCGCCGGTCCCGCGTTCTACTTCGATCTCGCCAAGGCGGCCGCCACTGCCGCCGAGGGCGACACGCCGTTCACGCCCGCCGTCTCGCTCGTGCTTGCGCTCGACGAATCGCTGCGCATGATCGAGGAAGTGGGGATCCAGGAAGTGTGGCGCCGCCACGCTGCCCTGGCGCGCGCCATCCGCGAAGGCGCGGGTGCCGCGGGCTACCGGCTCTTCTCCAGTGCGCCGGCCGATTCGGTGACCGCGCTCCTGCCGCCCGACGGCGTCGATCCCTCGACCGTGGTCAAGCACGTGCGCACGGTTCACCACCTGGTGCTCACCGGCGGCCAGGACTCGCTCAAGGGAAAGATCGTGCGCGTGGGCCACATGGGGCTGGCGTACGGGCCCGAAGATGCGGTGGCCGTGTCGCGCGCATTGGAGGACGCGGCCATGACCCTCGGCGCCACCGGCCGGAGCGGCGTCGCCGCCCAGGTGGCGCAGCGCGCGCTCGAGAGCCGAACGTGAAGATCTGGATCGCCGACCGTGTGGGGCCCGACGCGGCGCGCGTGCTCACGCAGGCCGGCTACGAAGTGGTCGAGCGCTCCGGTCTCGCGGGCGACGAATTGGGCCGAGCCCTCGCCGGAGCCGACGCGCTCCTCGTGCGCGGCGCCACGAAGGTGACGCGCGAGGTGCTGGCATCGGCCAATGGCTTGCGCGCCGTGGCGCGTGCCGGGAGCGGCGTCGACAACATCGATCTCGACGCCTGCCGCGAGAAGAGCGTGGCCGTGTTCAACGCCCCGGGCGCCAACGCGGTGAGCGTGGCCGAGCACGCCTGGGCGCTCATCCTGGCGCTCTTCCGCCACCTGCCGCGCGCCGCCGCGTCGATGGCGGCGGGACGCTGGGAGAAGAACGAGCTCGGCGGCCGCGAGGTGCGCGGCAAGACCTTGGGCGTGGTGGGCTTCGGCCGCATTGGACAGGAAGTGGCGCGGCTCGGGCTCGCCTTCGGCTGCGACGTGGTGGGACACGATCCGCTGGTCGACGCCGCCCTGGCCGTGCCCGGCGCGCGCGCCGCGTCGCTCGACGACCTTCTGGCGGCCAGCGACATCGTGAGCCTGCACGCCCCCCTCGTGCCCGAGACGCGCGGTCTCGTCTCGGCCGAGCGCTTGCGCCGCATGAAGCCGGGGGCCGTGCTCGTGAACTGCGCGCGCGGCGCGCTCGTGGACGAAACCGCACTCGAGACGGCACTCAGCGAAGGGCGCCTCGCGGGCGCCGGCCTCGACGTGTTCCAAACCGAGCCGCCCGGAGACCGGCCGCTCCTCAAGCTGCCCAACGTGGTGGCCACGCCGCACGTCGCCGCGAGCACGCCCGAGGCGCAGACCCGCGCCGGCATCGAAGCCGCCTCGGCGCTGCGCGATTTCCTCGCCACCGGCACGGCGCCGGGGCGCGTCGCCTAGCCATGCCGGCCACCATCGTCGTCGGCGCCCAGTGGGGCGACGAGGGCAAGGGCAAGATCGTCGATCTTCTGGCCGGCGAGCACGACTGGGTCGTGCGCTATCAAGGAGGCGCCAACGCCGGGCACAGCGTGGTGCACGATGGGCGCACCATCGTGCTCCACCTCGTGCCCTCGGGCATCCTGCGCGAAGGCAAGCGCTGCGTGATCGGCAACGGCGTCGTGGTCGATCCCGCGGCCCTGGTGAAGGAGCTGGACGACCTCGCGGCCTTGGGCGTGCGCGCCGAGGGGCGGCTCTATCTGTCGGCGCACGCGCATCTCATCCTGCCCTACCACCGGCTCGCCGAGCGCGAGCGCGAGGACGGCCCGGAAGCGGTGGGCACGACGCGCCGCGGCATCGGCCCTGCCTACGAGGACAAGGCGGCGCGCGCCGGCGTGCGCGCCGGCGATCTCGTGGATCCTGAGGCCCTGGCCTTGGGCATCGAGCGGGTGCGCGCCCGCGCCGTGGCGCGCCTCGAGAGCGCCGCCGATTTCCCCGACGCCGAACAGGTGACGAAGGAAACGCTCGCGCTGGGACAGCGCATCGTACCCCTCCTCGCCGACACCCGCGCTTTGGTCTGGGACGCGCTCGCGCGCGGCGAGCGCGTGCTCCTGGAAGGCGCGCAGGGCACTCTGCTCGACGTCGACCACGGCACCTATCCGTACGTCACCTCGTCGCACACGGTGGCGGGCGGTGCCCTCACCGGCGCCGGCCTCGGGCCGCGACACGTCACGCGCGTCGTGGGCGTGGCCAAGGCCTACGCGACGCGGGTCGGCAACGGCCCTTTCCCGACCGAGCTGACCGAAGAGATGGGCACGCGCATCCGCGAAGTGGGGGACGAGTACGGCGCCACCACCGGTCGCCCGCGGCGCTGCGGCTGGATCGACGCGGCGGCCTTGCGCTACGCCGGGCGCGTGAACGGGCTCGACGAGATGGTGATCACCAAGCTCGACGTCCTCGACGGGCTGGAGCGGATCGCGATCGGCGTGGGCTACCGCGGCCCGCACGGCACGAGCGAGCACTTCGATCCCGATGCGCGCTGGCTCGCCCAGGCCGAGCCAGTCTACGAGTGGCACGAGGGCTGGCGCACGGTGACGCGCGGCGTGCGCCGCCCCGAGGACCTGCCCGAGAAGGCCCGGCGCTATCTGGCGCGCGTCTCGGAGTTTTCGGGGGTGCCCGTGAGCCGCGTCTCCGTGGGTCCCGAGCGCGAGGCGACGCTGCCTTTCTTCCACGAGGGCCATCCTCTGCTAC
>DASYSL010000100.1:0-13141 GCA_036003365.1 Candidatus Eiseniibacteriota bacterium | reverse complement strand
CACGCAGACCTACGTGCTCCAGGACGCCAATGGGCAGGTGCGGGAGACCCACTCGGTGTCGGCCGGTCTCGATTATCCGGCCCTCGGCCCGGAGCACGCGCACCTCCACGACCGCGGGCGTGTCCGCTACGAGTGGGTCACCGATGAGGAAGCGGTGGCGGCCTTCGACCGCCTGAGCCGGACCGAGGGGATCCTGCCGGCCCTGGAATCGTCGCACGCTCTGGCGTGGCTGGCGCGCGAGGCGCGCCAGATCGCGCCTGGCTCGGTGGTGGTCGTCAATCTCTCGGGCCGCGGCGACAAGGACGTGGCCGAGGTCGAGCGCGTCAAGCGCGAGGGCTACGGGCCTTTGGCGGGGTGATTTCGATCAGGGCAGCATGCTCTGCCGCACATTCCGACATGCGCTGGCGCATGTTGAGGGTCCATAAGGGCCACCGGCCGAGCATGCGCTGGCGCATGTTGAGTATGCGCTGGCGCATGTTGGGGCCGAAAGCGCCTACCTACTTCTTGACGATGTCGCCCTCGACCGGAGGGTCGGGACTGACCGTGCGTCGAAAGCGATAGGTGCCGGCGGGCACGACCTTGCCGGTGTCGTCGCGGCCGTCCCAGGGCACCGTGTAGGCGCCCGGGCCCGCGTTCCAATCCATCAAGTTGCGCACCAACTTGTCGCCGCTCATGATCTCGATCTTCACGTGGCGCACCGGGACCGCGCCGTGCACGTGGGGAACCGTGGTGGTGTCGGAAACGTCGAAGCGCAAGTTCACCACGGTATCGGCGAGGGCCGCGACCGGCACCGGCTTGGGCGCAGGACCACCCGACACCAGCGAATGCCCCAGGTCGGCGTGCAGGACCAAGTTTCGCCCTTCCTCGGCGACCACCGGCACGTTCACCGGGTCGTAGCCCAGCGCCACGAACTGGAGCGTCTGGGGCCCCACCGGGATGCCGTAGAGCACGAATTCCCCGCTCGAGTCCGCCAAGGCATCCATATCGCTGCCCTTCACCCGAACGTGCGCGTGGAGTCCCGGCTTGGTGCCGCCCTCCGCCGTGATCACGCCCAAGGCCGCGCCCGGGGCCGCCACGCGGTTCAGGCGCACGCTCACCTTTTCGGTGTCCGTCTCGCCACCCATCGACACCGATCCCGCCCACTGGTCATGTCCCGGCGCCTGGACGCGGACGGTGATCACGCCCGCCGGCACCTTCATCAGCCAGAACACGCCGGCGCTATCGCCCAGGGTTTGCGAGTAGACCGTGTTCGCCTGGCCGGGAAGGAAGGTGTACACGCGTGCGCCCTGCACCGGGCGCCCGCTGTTCGTCTCGAGCACGACGCCGCGCACCACGCCGGCCTGCGAGACGGCGGCGAGGGCGACCATCGAAAGCGCGGCGAGCGCGACGGGGCGAAACGACGTCATGGCATCCTCACGATCTTGAGAGTGGTGGAACGGCCGCCGGCTTCCAGCCGCGCGGCGTAGATCCCGGGCGCGACCTGGCGGCCCGACGGGTCGGCGCCGCTCCAGGTCACGCGCGCTTCGCCCGGGCGCATGGAATCGCGCACCAGCGTGCTGACGATGCGTCCGCGCATGTCGACCACGAACAGGTGCACGGGAACCGCGGCGTCCCCGTCCGTGCCCGGCACGGTGAAGCGAATCGCCGACGGTCCGCGCGCCGGTGACGATGAGCCCAGAGCCAGCGCCAGATCATACCGTTTGCGCGCCGTCGCCGTCTCGGGCTCGAGCATGGCCACGTGCGCTTGCGCAGGGACCGTGTCACGCGTGGTGAACGAGATGTCGTCGAAGGCGGCTTCGGTGAGCGAGGGCTGGCAGATGTCGCACGCGGTGACGCGGATCCGGACCCTGTCGGTGAGCGGGATCACCGAGCCGAGATCGAACGAGCGCTCGCGCCAGAAGTTCTGCGTGAACGGTTGGCCCTCGAGCACCGCCCAGGTGGCGCCGTCGTCACCCGAGGCCTCGATCCACAGGGTGTCGTCGTAGGCGAACTCGTCGGTGAACCAGCGCCAGTACGTGACGCGCGCGTTGCCCACGCCCGAAAGATCGAAGCGCGGCGACCACAGAGACGTGCAGCCGTCGTCGATGTCGGCTGCGGCCACGCTCACACCCACGTTCAGCGTGTCACCGGTCACCCAGCAGACATGATCGGTGCCGCTGGCGTCGTTCTCGGGAGCGATGCGGAACGAGCCCACCTTGGTGCCGAAGGGATCGACGCGCCGCCAGCCGCCGAGCGAGTTGGGCCGGTCGTCGCCCGGGTACCAGCCGTTGTCGCGCGTGAAGTCGTCGTACGACAACGTGCGCAGCCGGCCGATGTGGAACGAATGCAAGTGGTCGGGAGCGTCGGGCGGCGAGAAGGCGGCGTGGCCGGAGCCGTCACGGGCTTCGAGCCAGTAGTCGATCGCGCCGCCGTGGGGCAGAGCCGGGAGCGTGCCGCTGTAGTGCACGCCCGAGGCGGTGAGCGCCTGGTCGGTCCACCCGCCGCCGTTCACGCGGTAGTGCAGGAGCGCGGTCGCGAGCGCACCGAACGAGGAGCCCATGGCGGCGGATACCGTGTAGGTCGAGGGCGACGGCTCGGCGTCGGCGATCGGCGCGTGATCGATCCACGCCCCGACCACGGGCTCGGGATAGAGGAAGCCGTGGCGCGTGAACGCCGGATGGAGGATCGCGTAGGAAGGGGTGCCATCGAGCAGCGTGCCGTCGTCGTCGTCGATCACGAGGAGATCGAGCAGGTAGTCGTCGTTCCAGTAGGCGGCGCCGTAGCCCGCGAAGTGCCAGAGCGAGTCGGCCTTGCCCACGCCCGCCGGCCCGAGTGCCGTGACGAAGGCCTTGCGCATGTCCCACAGGGCGCCCGAGGTGGCGAGCGAAAGGCAGTGCGGCTCGCCATCGCAATTCACGTCGAGCAGCTGCGCGTCGTTCTCGAGCCGGCGCACGTACGTGCCCGGGCCCTCGAGGTCGCGCCCGATCACCGGATCGTCGAGCGCCGAGGCCGCGAAGTAGTCCGAGAACGCCTCGTTCATGCCGGGGTTGGGCAGCAGCGGATCGTACGTGTGCTGCGTGATGCCGTGGCCGTACTCGTGGATCACGACGTCGGCGATCGCCGCCATGTTGGCGCAGCCCGCGCCGGTGGCGAAGAAGTTGAGGCCGAAGCCGTCCCAGAACGCGTTGCAGGCGCTGAAGTCGAGGTTCACGTTGCAGGGCACGCGGTAATCCATGCCGGTGAACGAGGGATCGAGCGCCTTGATGCGCGCGTGCGCCGCCAACGCGTGGTAATAGGCGTTGCGCTCGGCGGTGTCGCTGTTGGCGTCGGTCCACTCGAAGTCGAGCGGGCGCGATGGCGGGTGCGCGCGACCGGCCAGGATGACGTCGCCGCGCGCCTGATTGCGAATGCGAAGCAGGGGTGAGCGGAAGCGCGTGAACACGGTGTCGTGCGGGGCGCGCCCGGCGAAGCTCCAGTCGCCGCCGGGCGAAGTCGTCGTCGTGTCGGCGTTGCGCCACACTTCCTCGGCCGCGAAGGGGCGTGTCTGGAACGCGTTGGTCCAGGTGCGCGGCAAGATGGCGCCCTGCACGCCGCCGTCGGTGGTGGCGGCCCAGCGCACCGCGTTCTCGCGCGCCCACACGCGCCCGTCCTCGGCGTCCACGTACGTCGTCCACTCCCCGGGCGGATTCTGGGTCGAGAGGCGCACGCGGTGCACGAGGCGGTAGCCCACGCGGAAGCCGTCGGGCACCGGCAAGATCGCCAGGTCGGCGCCGCCGGCGCGATCGATGCCCGTGCGGAAGCCGACGCCCGCCCGCGCCACCGCCGCGGCCACGGTGGCGTTCACGAGCGGCGTGGTGCGCGCACTCACCCCGGGGAACCAGTCGGAGCCGAAGAGCACCACCTCGCCGGTGACACGCACGCGCAGATCGACACGTCCGTCCACGACTTCGAGCCCATGCCAGCGCTGCCCGAAAACCAGGAACCACACGTCGCCCACGCGATGCGCCTTGAGGAGCGGGAGATCGTCGGCGCTTGCGTCCTCGCCCGCGAGTAAAAGCGACGACTGCTCGCGCAAGAAGGGGCGCGCGGCGCTCTCCACGGCTTCTTGCGTGAGCAGGGGTTGGCTCAAGAGGCGCACGCCGCTCGTCCAGGCGCGGTGCGGCATGCCGGTCACCCTGTTCCAGCGCACGTCACCGCGCACGCCGGGCTCGGCCGTGAATGCGCGCCACGCCGCCTGCATGGGCGCGGGCGCAACCGTGCCGAGATCGGCGTCGCTGCCCTCGGTTTCGCCATCGGCGCCGATCTGATCGCACTGGGTGACATAATCCGGAAGCAACGCGCGTCCGAGTCGCCCGGGACCGCCGGTGACGCGCAATCGCCAGCTCTCGGAGGTCGGCGCCTCTCCTTGGGGCACCCAGGCGCGCGAGGGGCGGGGGATTTCCACGGGAGAAGTCACCGCCGCCGCTGCCGACGCCGCCGACGCGCGCGCCGTGGTGAACGCGTGCGCCGGCGCGCCGCAGGCGGCGAGCAGGAAGAGCGCGGCCGGGACGATCCGGCCTATCGCGTCAGCACCAGCTTTTCCGACGCCCATTGTCCCCCTGCTTCGAAGCGGAGGAGATATGCACCTGCCACAGCGCGGCGGCCCGAGCCGTCCAAGCCGTCCCAGGTCACGCTGGTGCGGCCGGCCGGAAGCTCGCCATCACGCAGCGTGCGCACCAGGCGTCCGCGCGCGTCGTACAGACGCAAGCTCGCGCGCACCGGAGCGCCGGCGTTGCCGGGCACGGTGAAGAACACGGTGGTCGGTCCGGCGCTGGGCAGAGGATAGGGACTCTCGAGCGCGAGTCGGAGCGGACCGCTCGACGCGCCGGGTGGCCCCACCGCCACCAAGGAGAAGACGCGCGAGGTGAGCAGCACGTCGTCGAGCGCCGCTTCGACCAGCGACCCGCCCGCGCGATCGCAGGCGCGCACGCGCATGCGCACTTGCGAGGTGAGCGGGATGACGCTGCCCAGGTCGAACGAATCCTGCTCCCAGTCGTTGTGCGTGAATTCGATCTGGCTCAGCGGCGTCCAGGTGGCGCCGTCGTCGGAGGAGACATCGAAGTGCAGCGTGTCGTCATACGCCGTCTCGTCGGTGTACCAACGCCAGAACGAAAGCCGCGCGTTGTTGGCAGCGGAGAGATCCCAGCGCGGCGAGACCAGCTGCACGCAGCCGCCATCGATGTCGTCGACGCCGGGGTCGAGGCCGGCGGTCGTGTCGCCCGTCACCCAGCAGAACACTCCCGCGCCCGGCGTGTGATCGTCCTCGGTCTGGAAGAAGAAGCCGGTGTCGCTCGTGCCGTTGGGATCGACGCGCTGCCAGCGGCCGGTCGAGGCGCTCGTCGTCGGCGTCCAGCCGCGATCGATCTCCATGTCGTCGGCGAACACGGTGCTCAGGGTGCCGATGTAGAACGTGAAGAAGGAAGTCGGCGCGTTCTTGGGCAACGTGGCCCGCAAGCCGCCCGCGTCACGGTTGTCGAGATAGTAGTCGACACGCCCGCCGCCCGGGGGCGCGGGGATCTGACCCTGATATTGCGTGCCCGAGACCGGGTTGAGCGGTGCCGTGTCCCACAGCCCGCCGTTGTAGCGGTAATGGATCGATTGCCCGCCGGCCGCGAGCGCGCCCGCGAACGAGCCCAGATTGGCCGTCACGGTGAACGGTGACGCGGTCGGATCCGAGTCGGGCAGCGGCGTGTGCGTGATCCAGGGTCCGCTCGTCGTATCCGGACACACGAAGCCGTGCGCCGTGAACGCTGAGCAGATCTGACCGAAGAACGGTGTGCCGTTGAGCAATGTACCGTCGTTGTCGGCGACGGCGAGCACGTCGAGCAGGTAGTCGTCGAACCAGAAGGCGCCGCCGTAGCCCGCGTAGTGGAAGAGCGAGTCGGCCTTGGCGCGTCCCGCGTTGGAGTCGGCCAGAGCCGCGATCAAGTTCGACTGCATGTCCCAGAGCGCACCCGAGACCGCGTTGCCGACGCAGTGTACCTCGCCGTTGCACGAGTTGGCCGGCAGCGCGACCGTGTTCTGCGTGTTGCGCAGGAAGGTTCCCGGGCCGCGGAAATTGACGCCGATGTGCGAATTGCGCGTCATGGTGGCGGCGTAATAGTCCGACAAGCCCTCGTGCATGGCGCCGTTGGGCCCGTTGGGCGCCCACGTGAATTGCGTGATGCCATGGCCGTACTCGTGAAAGATGACGTCGGCGATGTCACCGGTGTTCGGGCAGCCGCCGCCGTACGAATAGAAGTTGATGCTTTGCCCATCCCAGAACGCGTTGCAGGTGGCCGGGATGTTGATGTTGGCGGGCACGCGATAATCCAGGCCCGTGAAACCGGGATCGAGAGCCTTGATGTAGGCGTGCGCCTGCAGCGCCTGGAAGAACACATTGCGCTCGGCGGTGTCGCTCGTAGCCGGCGCCCAGTTGAAGTTGACCGGGCCCGGCGCCACGCCGCCGAGGCGCGAATTGCGCCCGGCGTTGTTCACCACTTCGAGGAAGGACGAGCGGAAAGCCGTCCACAAGGACTCGCCGGGCGCCGCACCCGTCAGGGTGTAGCTGCCGTTGGTGGCCGCAAAGGTGGAATCGGCGGCGCGCCACACCACCGCCTGCTTCAGGTTCGCGGTGACGAAGGGATCCGTGTACGTGTAGGGGAGGATCGATCCGGTGACCGTCCCGCTCACGTCGACGTAGCGCAGGTCGCTCTCGCGCGCCCAAACACGGCTGTCAGCGGCGTCGACGTACGTCGTCCACTGGCCGGGAGGGGCGTCGCTCTTCTGATGCACGCGATAGACGAGGCGGAAGTCGATCCCCGCCGCACCGTCGACGGGCAGCAAAGCCAGATCGCTTCCCAGATCGCGCACCGAGCGCCCGAGGCTTGCGCGCGCCACACCCATGGCGGCACTGGCTTGAACACCGGGCTGATCGCTGGCCGCGCTGGCGGCCGCGTACCAGCTCGAGCCGAAGAGCGGCACCGATCCGTCCTGGCGCAGGCGGACGTCGACACGCCCATCGAGCACTTCTAAACCATGCCACCGCTGGCCAAAGACGAGGAGCCACAGCGCACCCACGCGATGCGCGGCCACGAGCGGCATGTCGGCCGGGCTCGGTGCTTCGCCGCCGGTGAGGAGATCGGCATGGTCGCGAACGAAGGCGCGTGCCGCGGCTTCGGCGCCGCCAGCGGTCTTGAGATCAAAGCCGCGCCCCACGCTCAGTCCTGATGCGCGGACGCGATGCGCCGTGCCCAAACGCTCGTCCCAGACCGCTTCGGCGCTCATGCCCGGGCGGGCACGCAGTGCGGCCAGCGCCTGGCGAGCATTCGAGAGCCGCGCGTCGCGCGGACCCTCGCCCAAAGACCGCTGCGCCGGTGTGAGACCGGGGACCGCTTGGGGCGCGAGACCCGCCCGCATCAACTGTTCGAGTTGTTGTGCTTCGGGCGCCGGGTTGTAGCCCGCAGGGGTCCAGGCGCGTGAAGGCCGGGGGATTTCAGCGGGCTCGCCACTCGGTGGCGCCGTGACCGCGTGCGCGGCGGCGGGAACCAGCGCCCAGACGAGGACCATCCATGATCTCAGTGGAAAAAAAGCGCCAAAGCGGCGCGCGGGCCACGAGGTGCGAACCAAAGGAGCCTCCGTGCATGCTGTCACGCAAGTTGGAGCAGGCGGGGGAGTGCCTGTTCATTCTAGCAAAGGACGAGCACGAGCGACGAGGCGCAAGTCGTTGCCAGTCTTGTCGGTGGAAGGAGCCTTTGTTAGAGTGCCGCGCGTGCGCCCGTAGCTCAGCTGGATAGAGCGACAGCCTCCGGAGCTGTAGGCCACAGGTTCGAATCCTGTCGGGCGCACCAGACGTGAACCCCGCCATCGGATGATCCCGCCGAGACCATGAAACCCACTCCCGAGACGCTCTCGCCCCTGTTCGATCGCGCGGCGGAGGGCTACGACCTCCTGAATTCACTCATGAGTCTGGGACAGGACGCGGCGTGGCGGCGGGCCATGGTCTCGGAAATCCAGCCTGGGGACCGGGTTCTCGACCTGTGCTGCGGCAGCGCCCGTTCCTCGGTGGCAGCCGCCAAGCGCTCGGGCGGCCTGGTCGTCGGCGCCGATGTGAGCTGGGGAATGCTGGTGCGCGGCGCCGCCCATGCGGCCACTGCCGGCGTGCGCTTCGCCGCCGTGCGCGCGGACGCCTTCCACTTGCCATTCCAGGACGGAGCGTTCGACGTCATCACGGTGGCGTGGGGGCTCCGAAACCTCGTGCCCGAGCCGGCCGCCCTCGCCGAGATGCGACGCGTGCTCGGCGCGGGTGGTCGGCTGCTCGTCCTCGACAGTCCATCGCCCGAGCCGGGGCCCATCGGTGCCTTCCATCGCGGTTACGTGCGCTGGATCGTTCCCGCTCTGGGGAGGCTGTCGGCCGATCCGGCCGCGTATCGATATCTTTCCGAGTCGATCCTGCGCTTCGGCCGAGCCCACGAGGTGGCGCGGCGGATCGAGGCGGCAGGATTCGTCTGCCAGCCGCCGCGCTCCCTCACGCTCGGAGCGGCGGCGCTGTGGCGCGCGCAGAAGACCGCGCAATCCGCAACCAACGGGGTGGCGCTCGGGCAATCCGCCCGAGCGGCGCCTGTCCCTCGTCAGCCTTCGTGGAGGGAGCGATGAGTCCGCAACGCCCCATGTCACCCTGGCTCGGCGGCGCCGGCGCGCGCTGGGCGCAGGTGCTCCTGTTCGCTCTCCACCTGGCGTTGCTGGTCTCGCTCGTCTACCTGGTCGTCACCTTCCGCGACGTGCGCCACAACGTTCCCTTCGAGCCGTGGCAAGAGACGGTACTCCTGATCATCGTGGGGCTTAGCTTCCTGGTGTTCGCGCGCCGCGCCTGGCGCATCGGCGCCGATTTGTGGCGCGCCATGCGCGGCCTCGAGCCGCCCGACGCAAACGACGAATTCGAGGACGACGAGCGGCCCGAATCCTGACAGTCCTCGCGGCGGCTCCGCGCTCGGCCTGCCTCTTTCCACGCCATTCATTGCACTCCGCACGACTACTCACCCCTGGCACCTGAATTGCAAGCCGACGGGGTGGGCCGAGTCTGTCCAAAGGGAAATACGGCCATCTGGGGAACGGAGCGGACCACGATGGAGCGGGTGAACGGCATGAACGCCTCCGACAAAGTCAGCCACGCGCTGCAGAGCCTCACCGCGTCGGCGATCCTTCGCGATCGCGCGGCGGCGCTGGCGGCTGCGCTGCGCGCCGCCAATGCGCTGACCGGCTCCCACGCCGCCACGTTCACCAATGTCGAAGGCCGCAATCCGCTGCGCCACGTCCTGGTCGACGGCCATGCGCTCGTGAGCCGCGCGGCGCCGCGCGTCAACGACGGCTTGGTGCGCGCGACGGTTCTCGAAGGCCGCATGATGTTCCTGCCCAAGGTCGCGGCCGACGCGCGCTTTCTGGAGAGCGATGCGCCCGGCGACCTGCGCGTCGAGAGCGTGGTCTCGGTTCCGGTGATGCATCGGGCGCAGGTCGTGGGGGTGCTCGCTTGCTACAATCCCGCGGCCGCTTCGGTGCCCGCGCTCGGCCATGTCATGCCGCTGCTCGCCACGGCCACCTCGCTGGCGATGGACAACGCGCGTCTCTCGCAGTCGCTGCAGCGCGTGGCCATCACCGACGATCTCACGCAGGTCTACAACTACCGTTTCCTGCGTACCGCGCTCCGGCGCGAGATGAAGCGCTCCTCGCGCTCGCGCACGCCGTTCACGCTGCTCATGGTGGACGTCGATCATCTCAAGGAATACAACGACCGCTTCGGCCACCTGCGCGGGAGCCGCGTGCTGCGCGAGCTGGCGCGCGTCCTGGCGCGCCGGGTGCGCGGCATGGACCTGGTCGCCAAGTACGGCGGTGACGAGTTCACGGTGATCCTGCCCGAGACCGGCCGCCCCGGCGGCCTCCTCGTGGCCGAGCGCATCCGCGCCTCGGTCGAGGCCAACCACTTCCCGCGCGTCAATCCGGGCGACATCACGGTGAGCGTGGGAGTGGCCTGCTACCCCGAAGACGGCATCCAGCCGGCCACGCTGATCGCCGCTTCCGATGCCGCCCTCTACGCCGCCAAGCAGAGCGGCCGCAACCGCATCGCCGAGGCCACCGGCCTCACGCTTCGAAGCCTCGAAGACGTCGCCTAGATCAAGATTCCCCTGCCCAAGGCAATGGCTTGGCGCATACTTGCGGCCATGCGCCTCGCGGGATTCTTATTGGTTTCGGTTCTGCTCTTGCTCGATTTTCCCTTTCTCGCCGAGGCGAATCCGGTCCCCGACAGCTACGTTCATGACTTCGAAAATGCCGTCCATGCGTGGGTGATCCAGCCTGACTCACTGACGCGACGAACGATCGTTGGATTCTTGGGCTCCGAAGGTGTGTCGCGCCATCTGATCTCAGCGCCAACGATCGAATTCATGGAGGCGCACTTCGAGCAGCTCGTGCCGCTCTTCATCGAAGCTCAGGCGCCTCCACGACCCCCACAGGGCAGTCTTCAGAGTTGGTTCCGGGAGCGCGCGAAGACGGCGCAGGCCGACTCGATGAAAGCGGTCCTACGGGAATGGCTCGTTGTTCCCATGACGGAGACTCCATGGACCAGTATGCGGATCACGGGACCCCCCGAGATCGTGCGGGACATCATTTTCAGGACCCGCGTGAGCGCGGCGGAACAGCTCGGTGATTGGCATGATCCGGAGGCTCTCCCACTGATCCGAGCCCTTCTCGAGAAGGATCCGAATAACGATGTCCTTCAGGCCGCGGCTCGTGCCATCGCGGACCCGACCCACGCCAGGATTATGGAAGTATCGAAAGAGGGCCGGATCGAGCTCCGGCGGACAGCCCGTGAGATTGCCTCGCTCATGGCCTCTTGCTATGACGCGATCACAGGCGAGACTCGAATCTGGAACGCGAGTTCAGGAAACAGCCGAGCGATTTGGAACGCGATAGGGCAAAGCCAGATTTTCGACTACGGCCACACGCATGCAGCCCCGGATCGTCCAACGTTCATCGTTCGGAAGCTTGAGATTCGATTTCGTGATGGGTCCGCAGGAGTACTCGACGGCATCAATTCCATGGAGTGGGAGTGGACGGATAGCGGCCATCCCGGCGAACACATCGATTTGGAAAGAGGACCGCTCGACCGCGCGCTCGAAGCCGAACTGCGCGCGGCCAATGTGTCGCCAAAGTTCCCTCGTTTCGTAGCGGAGAGCGTTACGCTTTTCTTGCATCCAGGCCATATGGAGGTTGTCGGAATTTACGAGTTCGAGGGCGTACCCGACGGGGGAACAGTCGGTCTTCGCTATCCAATCGCCGGGGACGCAATGGGCCGGCCCCACATCGACAGCATTCGTCTCCGTACGGCGGGAAAGTTCGATCAGCTTCCCGTGGAATATCAGGACGATGATAAGGGTGGAAAGCTCGTTCTCAAGCCCGGCAGCGCATACCGCTACCAGCTCGAGATCAAGTATGAGCAAGCTCTCATGGCTCGCTCGGCAACCTATCTGATCACGACCGCCAAGGCCTGGGGGCAGCCGCTCGAGCACGGTTGGTTTCAGGTGATCGCCGACTCGAGTCTTGGTGAGCTGCAGTTCGAGATGGCATTCAAGAAGATGGAGGAGGCCTACGGGCAGCGACGATATTTCTACGAAGCGCGCCCCTTCTCGCCGGACCGGGACCTGGTCGTGAGGTGGTAGGGCTAAGCTCTTGTCGACCCATGGCTGCCCCCAGGGGGCAGTTGTGATCACGAGCACTCACTGACCCGGGGGCAAGTTGGGGGAGCGAGCAATTCACTGCCCCCGGGGGCAGCCGATCGGGAGATCGAGCGCGCACTGCCCCGTAGGGAGTTGTCCACACGGCGCAAGAGCGGTTCCGGTTGACGCTAAACAGCCAATCCGTATAGATTTGCCCGGAATTCATTTGTGAATTGCCCTCTCCGCTTGCCTGCGGCCGCGCAGGCTCCCCTGGAGGAACCGAAACCGTGAATCCCGTGCAGCTCGCCCAGGTCGGCACCGGCGACTGGGGTGCCAACCTGGTGCGCAACTTCGCCGCGTTGCCGGAGTGCAAGCTGGCACTCCTGTGCGACACCGATCCGGCGCGTCTGGCGCGGGCGGCCAAGGCGGCGCCCGGAGCCCGCACGACCACGGATCCGGAAGAAGTGGCGAAGGACGGGACGATCGAGGCCGTGGCCATCGCGGCCTCGGCGGTCACGCACTATCACCTCGCCAAGCGTTTCCTCGAAGCCGGCAAGGACGTCTACGTCGAAAAGCCCATGACGCTGCGCGCCGCCGAGGCGGCCGAGCTGGTGCGCCTGGCCGAGGACAAGGGGCGCATTCTCATGGTGGGGCACCTCTTGCTCTACCATCCGGCGGTGCTCAAGCTCGCCGGCCTCCTGCGCGAGGGCGAGCTGGGCGAGCTGCACTACATCTACGCGCAGCGCACCAATCTCGGCAAAGTGCGTCCCGACGAGAACGCGATGTGGTCGTTCGCGCCGCACGACATCGCCGTGATCCTGCACCTGCTCGGCGAAGCCCCGGTCGACGTCAGCGCGCGCGGCGAAGCCTTCCTGCAGCCCGGCATCCACGACGTCGTGTTCCTCTACTTGCGCTTTCCGCGCGGCCACATGGGCCACGTGCACGTGAGCTGGCTCGATCCCCACAAGGTGCGGCGCTTCACCGTCGTCGGCTCCAAGAAGATGGCCGTGCTCGACGACCAGGAGGCGACCGAGAAGCTGCGCATCTACGACAAGGGCGTGGGCGGGGGCAGCGTGGTCGATTTCGCGCGCTCGCTCAGCGTGAGGAGCGGCGACATCTGGATCCCGCACGTCGAGGGCGGCGAGCCGCTCACCCTCGAGTGCCGCCACTTCCTGGAGTGCGTACGCACGCGCCAGAAGCCGCGCACCGACGGCGCGCACGGGCTCGACGTGATCCGCGTGCTGGAGGCGGCCACGCGCTCGCTGGCCTCGGGTGGCATGCCGGTGCGCCTCGACTCGCTCGACGAGCGCACGCCCGTGGAGGCGCGATGAGCGGGAGCGCCGCGGCCGTCGCGCAAACCGCCCGCGTGAACCCCGACGCTCACATCGGCGAGGGGACCACGATCGGCGAATATGCCGTGATCGGCAGCCGGGTTC
>DASYSL010000099.1:0-16431 GCA_036003365.1 Candidatus Eiseniibacteriota bacterium | reverse complement strand
GTCCTCGGCGGCCAGCTGGAACGTGTGCATGTTCGCCTTGGTCGAGCCTTCCTTGGCCCGCGACTGCATGGCGATGAAGTTCGGAATGGCGATCGCCGCCAGAATGCCGATGATCACGACCACGATCATCAGCTCGATCAGGGTGAATCCCTTCTTGTTGCGCAGCATCCGTGTCACCTCCGCTCCTGGCGGTTTGTTGGGTGGTTTGGGGTCCAGGAGTATCCCCCTTGCGCTTACCAGAAAGCAGGGGCCATGCCATGCGCACGCTCCCCGCGCCCCTCTTTGTAAGTTACGCTCCTGAAAACGATTGCGGCCGGAGTCCCCAGGCTTTCCGCGCCTGGTCGGCTCCCGGCCGCATTGGATTTGGCCTGCTGTGTCCGGACCGCGCGTGCAGCGCGCAATGCCGGCGCGCCGGGCGTGCGAAACGCCCGGGTGCGCGCGTCCCTCAGGCGGCGTCTGCCTCCTGCCCGTCCATCTCGCCCTCTCCCCCCGGCGTCTGCACGCCGTAGGCCAGCAGCTTGCGGTACAGCGTCGAGGCATTGATGCCCAGGATCTCCGACGCCTTTTTCTTCTGCCACTTCGTGTAGTGGAGCACCTTGAAGATGTACTCGCGCTCCAGCTCTTCGAGCGTCAAGTTCGGCGAATCGATCACCAGGCTGCCCTTGGGCTGGCTGCCGAAGCGCACGCGATCCGGAAGATCGTCGCAGTCGATGGTGCCGTTCTCGTCGAGGATCACGGCGCGCTCGATCAGGTTCTCGAGCTCGCGCACGTTGCCCGGCCAGTCGTACTTCGCCAGCAGCTCCAGGGCCTCGCGCGTCATCATCTTGGGCGCGGTGTTGGGCGCGAGCTTCTTCAGGAAGTAATCGACGAGCAGCGGAATGTCGTCGCGGCGCGCGCGCAAGGACGGCAGCTTGATGGGAATCACGTTGAGCCGGTAATAGAGGTCGGCGCGGAAGCGGCCCTCGGCCACCTCCTTTTCGAGATCGGCGTTGGTGGCGGCCACGAGCCGGCAATCGATCTTCACCGGCTGCGTGCCGCCCACCGGGATGATTTCACGCTCCTGCAGCGCGCGCAGCAGCTTCACCTGCGTGGCCAGCGGCATCTCGCCCACCTCGTCGAGGAAGAACGTGCCGCCCTCGGCGACCGTGAACAGGCCCGCCTGATCCTTCACCGCGCCCGTGAACGAACCTTTCATGTGTCCGAACAGGTTCGACTCCAGAAGATCGCGCGGGATGGCGCCGCAGTTGATGCTCACGAAGGGGCCGGTGGAGCGCCGGCTGCGATAGTGGATCTCGCGCGCGATCAGCTCCTTGCCCGTGCCCGACTCGCCGCTGATCAAGATCGTCGACTCGGAGTCGGCCACCTTGTCGACCATGCGGAAGACGCGCGACATCTCCTCCGAGGAGCCGATGATCGCTTTATCCTCGTGGCTGCGCTTGAGCTCGCGCTTCAAGTACGAGTTCTCGGTGCGCACCTTGCGCATCTCGATGGCGTTCTTGACCACGAGCGCCACCTCGTCGCCCTTGGCGCCCTTCTCGAGATACTGATAGGCGCCGAGGTTGAGGGCGTCGATCGCCGATTTCTGCGAGGCGTACGCCGTCAGCAGGATGACCGGAAGATTGGCGTCAATCTTCTTGAGCGCGCTGAGGACCTCGAGGCCGTCCATGCCCGGCATCTTGAAGTCGGTGATGGCCACGGCGAAGCTTTCGCTCTTCGCCTTGTCGAGCGCTTCCGACCCGTTGTTCACGGCGACCACCTGATACCCCTCTTTCCTGAGCACGATGCTCAGGAACTGGGTCATGCTCGCCTCGTCGTCGACCACCAGGATCCGTTCGGCTCCCATAGGTTCCTCTCCCATCAGGCTGCCAGGCGCTCGGGGGCAGCCTGGGTGAGTTCCACGATGATGCTGGTCCCGTTCCCCGGCGCGCTGACCACACGCAGGGACCCGCCGTGCCGCTCGACGATCCTCGAGGCGATCGACAGGCCGAGCCCGGTACCCTCCCGCTTCGTCGTAAAGAACGGCTCCAGGATGCGTGACAGGTTCTCGGGCGCGATGCCCGGACCCTGGTCCTGGAACGCGATCTCGATGTTGTCGCCGGCGGGCGCCAGCTTCACCAGCAGCTCGCCCTTTCCTTCCATGGATTCGACGGCGTTCTGCGCCAGGTTCACGAACGCGCGCTTCAGCTGCTCGCCGTCGGCACGAGCCCACAGCACACGTCCATCGTCTTCCAGAGCCAGCCGCGCGGTTCGTCCCAGCGGGTGGCGCCGGAGGAGGTCGAGCACGTCGCGCACCACGTCGTTCACGCACACGACGTCGGTGGCCAGGATGGGCTCGCGCACGTAGTCGAGGAGCTCGGTGACGAAGCGGTTCAACCGGTCGCACTCGCGCGACACGAGGACGAGCAGGCGCTGGTTCTCGCCGCGCAGCGTCAGCTCCTTCTCGAGGATCTCGACCGAGCCCGCGATGGGCACGACGGCGTTCCTGATCTCGTGCGCGATGTGCGCCGAGAGCTGGCCGATGGCGGCCAGGGTCTCGGAGCGGCGCGCGCGATCCTCGGCTGCCTTGATCTCCGAGAGGTCGGCCATGACCGCGATGACCCCGCGGCGCTCACCCGCCTCGTCGAGAAGCACCGAGGTCGAGACCCCGATGGGGCGCGCCAAAGCGCCGGCGCGCACGCGCATTTCCTGGCGGTGCACGGTCCGGCCGCTCGACAAGGTCTCGTTCAGCCGCTCGAGCAACGGGCCGTCATGGCCCAGAAGGTCGTCGAGTGGGCGCCCCGAGGCGCCGAGGGGCTCGACGCCCAGGATCTCGGCCGCCGAGGGATTCAGGTGCAGCACGCGGCCTTGGGCGTCCACCGTGAGCACGCCGGTCGACATCGAGGACAGGATGCACTCGGTGTCGAGGCGGAGCTGGCGGGCCTCGCGCTCCGCGTGCTCGGCCTCGCTCTTCGCCTTCTCGAGGGACGCGGAGTTGCGCCGCACACTCCAGCCGAGATAGCCGCCCAAAAGCCCGATGGCCACGAAGATCCCCACCAGGAGGGGCAGCGTCGGGGAAGTGAAGCCCTCGACCAGGCCGTCCGTCCAACTCGAGAGCGCCGTGCGTCCGGGCACGAGGGGCAGCGCCAGGAAGCACGCCGCCGAGGCGAGCGCCACCGCGAGCCCGCCGCGGGCGTCGAAGAGCACGCCGCCGGAGAGGATCACGAGCACGTAGAAGAGGACGAACTGGCTGTGTCGCCCACCGGTGAGCGAGGCTAGCCACGTCACCAGCATCACGTCCATCGCCAGCTGCACGCCCATCTGCAGGCGCGGCCAGCCGCCCCAGGCGAGCCCGGTCATGTAGATCACCGACAGGACCGCGAGCGTCGAGGCCACCGGCAGGAGCGCCAGCGTGCGCTGCCCCATGGCTTCGTCCGGGCCCAGGAGGAAGGCGAGCGGCAGCGTGATCGCGGCCACCAGCATGCGGTAGCGCACGAGGTGCTGCAGCGAGCGCCAGGCCGGCCCGCGCTCCATGGAAGACGTACGGCGCGGCATCAGTGTTCGCCTCCGGCGACCACGTTGATGAGCTTGAACATCGGGAGGTACATCGAGATCACCATGCCGCCCACGATGCCGCCCAGGAGCACGATCATGACCGGCTCGATGACGCTGGTGAGGTTCTCGACCGCCTGGTCGACCTCGGCTTCGTAGAAGACGGCGATCTTGTTGAGCATCTCGTCCAGAGCGCCGGTTTGCTCGCCGACCGAGATCATCTGCACCACCATGGGCGGGAAGACGTTCGAGGCCTTGAGCGGCTGAGCCACGGTCTCGCCTTCGCGGATCGAGGCGCGGGCATTCATGATGGCGTCGGAGAGCACGCGATTGCCGGCGGTGCGCGCCGTGATCTCGAGGCCCGAGAGAATCGGCACGCCCGAGGAGATGAGCGTGCCCAGGGTGCGCGTGAAGCGCGCCACCGAGCCCTTGAGCAGCACGTCGCCGATGACCGGCATCTTGAGGAGCATGGCGTCGATGTTCTTCTGGCCGACGTCGGTCTTGTAATAGCGCGAGACGGTCACCACGGCGGCGACCGCGACCAGGATGCCGACCCACCACCAGTGGATCAGGATGCCGGAGAGCCCGAGCACGATCTTGGTCGGCAAGGGCAGCTGGCCGCCGAAGTCGGTGAACATCTTGGCGAAGGTCGGGATGATGAAGATGAGCATGAACGCGGTGGCGCCCATGGCCACCGTGATCACGACCAAGGGATAGATCATGGCGCCCTGGATCTTGCGCTTGAGCGCGTCGGCCTTCTCGATGTAGGTCGCAAGCCGCGAGAGAATCTCGTCGAGAATACCGCCCGCCTCGCCGGCGGCGACCATGTTGCGGAAGAGGTCGTCGAAGACGCCCTTGTTCTTGCCCAGGGCGTCAGCCAGGGTCGAGCCCGCCTCCACGTCGCGCGTCACCTCGGTCACCGTCCTGGACAGGCTCTGGTTCGAGGTCTGCTTGGCCAGGATGTCGAGGCACTGCACGAGCGGCAAGCCGGCCGAGATCATGGTGGAGAATTGGCGGGTGAAGATGGCCAGATCCTTGGTGCCCACGCCGGAGCCAAAGGACGGCATCTTCATGCCCTTGGGCTTTTCCTTGAGGCTCGAGACCATGATCCGCTTCTTGCGGAGGAAGTCCATCGCCTCTTCCTGGCGCGCGAACGTGACCTCGCCCGACTGCACCTCGCCGGCCGCCGTCCGCCCTTTCCATACGAAAGTCGCCATCGCTTTCTCCCGTCTCTCCGCGATCCCTGCCGGGGCCTAGATGGACACCCGGACGTTGACCTTGTTCATCATCTCGTCGAGCTCGTTGGGATCCGAGCTGCGCTCGAGCGCCACCTCGGGCGCGATCTTCTTGTCGACGATCGCGGCGAGCAGCGCCTGATTCATGGTCTGCATGCCCCACTTCTGGCCGGCCTGCATCAGCGAGTAGATCTGGTGCGTCTTGCCCTCACGGATGACCGCGCGCACCGCCGGCGTGGCCACCAGCACCTCGGCCACCATGGCGCGCCCGCCGCCGCGCCAGCGCGGCACGAGCTGCTGCGTGATCACGCCCTCGAGCACGAACGAGAGCTGGGTCAGGATCTGCTTCTGCTGGTCGGCCGGGAACACGTCGACGATGCGGTTGATCGATTCCGAGGCCGAGTTCGTGTGCAGGGTGGCGAACACGAGGTGGCCGGTCTCGGCGATGGTGAGCGCGGCGCCGAAGGTCTCGCGGTCTCTCATCTCGCCGATCAGGATCACGTCGGGATCCTGGCGCAGCACGTACTTGAGCGCCGTCGGAAAGGCGTCGGTGTCGGCCCCCACCTCGCGCTGGCTCACCAGCCCCTTCTTGTGGTGGTGGATGTATTCGATCGGGTCCTCGATGGTGATGATGTGGCACGGCCGGTACTGGTTGATGCGGTCGATCATGGCGGCCAGGGTGGTCGACTTGCCCGAGCCCGTGGGCCCGGTGACCAGGCACAGCCCTTTGGTGCGGTTGGTGAAGTCGCGCACCACATTGGGCAGCCCCAGCTCCTCGAACGACAGGATCTCGAAGGGGATCTGGCGGATGGCCATCGAGATCACGCCGCGCTGCAGGAAGACGTTGGTGCGGAAGCGCGACAAGCCCTTGATGCCGAACGAGAGATCGAGCTCCTTGGTGGTCTCGAAGCGCTTGCGCTGCTCGTCGGAGAGCACGGAGTAGGCAAGCTGCGCCGACAGCTCCGGCGTCAGCACCTCGTACTCCGAGGGCAGGATGGCGCCGTCGACGCGAAACTCGGGCGGCACCCCCACGCAGAGATGAAGGTCCGACGCCTTGCGCTGCACCATGTCCTCGAGAAGCTGCCGAAGCGTGATCACGCGTCCTCCCTACGCCTTGTCCTTCGCGGTTTCCTTCAGGATCTCTTCCACCGAGGTGGCGCCGCGCTTGAGCTTCATGAGGCCGTCGCCGCGCAAGGTCAGCATGCCCTCGTCGATCGCCTGTTTCTGGATCACCGCCGCCGAGGCGCGGTCGAGGATGAGGTCGCGGATGGCGTTCGAGATGGGCATGACCTCGTAGACGCCCTGGCGTCCCTTGTAGCCCGTGTTGTTGCAGTCGACGCAGCCCTTGCCCTCCATGAACTGGAAATCCTTGGCGGTCTCCTTGGTGAGGCCGAGCTCGAAGAGCGTCTCCTCGTGGACCTCGAGCGTCTGGCGGCACGAGGCGCACGGCCGGCGCACCAGGCGCTGGGCGAGCACGAGGTTGACCGACGAAGCGACGAGGAACGGTTCGATGCCCATGTCGATCAAGCGGCCGATGGCGCTGGGCGCGTCGTTGGTGTGCAGGGTCGAGAGCACGAGGTGGCCGGTGAGGGCCGCCTTGGTGGCGATCGAGGCGGTGTCGAGGTCGCGGATCTCGCCCACCATGATGATGTTGGGGTCCTGGCGCAGGAAGGCTTTGAGGGCCGCCGCGAAGGTGAGCCCGACGCCCTCGTTGATGGGCACCTGGTTCACGCCGTCGAGGTTGTACTCGACCGGGTCCTCGGCGGTCATCACGTTCACGTCGGGCGTGTTGATGCGCGACAGCGCCGAGTACAGCGTGGTCGTCTTGCCCGACCCCGTGGGGCCGGTGACCAGCACCATGCCGTAGGGATTGCTGATCGCCTTGACGAACGCCTCCATCGACTGGGGCTCGAAGCCGAGCTTCTCCAGGTCGATGTTGAGGTTGCCCTTGTCGAGAATACGCATCACGATCTTCTCGCCGAAGATCGTCGGCAGAGACGAGACGCGCAGGTCGATCATGCGGTTCATCACCTTGATCTTGATGCGCCCGTCCTGCGGAATGCGCCGCTCGGCGATGTCGAGCTCGGCCATGATCTTCAGGCGCGAGAGGATCGCCGCCTTGAACTTGAACGGCGGCGCCATCATCTCGTAGAGCGCGCCGTCGATGCGGAAGCGCACGCGCAGCGACTTCTCGTAGGGCTCGATGTGGATGTCCGAGGCCCCCTTGCGCACGGCATCGGAGATCAGCGAGTTGACGAGCTTGACGATGGGCGCTTCTTCGGCGAGCGAGAGGCCGCTGGCTTCCGCCTCCTCCTCGCTGTCGTCGACGACCTCGAGCTCTTCCTCGATGCCCTTCATGACGTCGGCCATGGTGCCGGCGGAGTCGAAGAACTTGTCGAGGAGCTTCTTGATCGCCCCCTCGGTGGCGACCACGGGCTCGACCTCGAAGCCGGTGATGAACTTGATGTCGTCGATGGCGAACAGGTTGGACGGCTGGGCGAGCGCGACGGTGAGGCGCCGCCCGGTCTTGGCCAAGGGCACGGCCAGGAACTTGGTCGCCAGCTCGGCAGGCAGCAGGCGGACCACGGCCGCATCGGGCTCGCGCTTACGCAGATCCACCGCAGCAACGCGGAAATGCGAGCTCAGAAAGTTGAGAAGGTCTTCCTCGGTGAGGGCGCCGATTTTCACCAAGCTGGCCGTGACGGAGCCGCCCGAGCTCTTCTGCTGCTGGACGGCTTTCTGCAAGGCGTCCTCGGTGACAAGCCGGGCTTCGACCAGCTTCTGGCCGAGATCTTCGGTGACCATGTGTCTCCCGCGCGCTGGAGAAAAAAGGGGCCGGGGTGGCCCGTGGCATTGCCGGGTGCCGTATTCGCAATCTCCATGCCGCAATGCGTTTCCTCGCGTCCCCCTTGCACGCTCGCGAGATGCGCGGCCCAAAGCCTGAATTCGCAACGCGGCCGGCCGCCCCGCCGGGCGCGATGCAATGGCCGGCGAGGCAATCCGGCGCCTCTCAACGGCTTGGGGGGCGGATAGCGAGAGAATCCTGGTCGGCCCGTACCGCGATCTTCGGCAAGAGTTTGGCCAAGGTCTTCTCGCCGATTCCCCGCACGTCGAGCAGGTCCTTCGTGTCCCGAAAGCGACCGCGGCGGGTGCGCGCCTCGAGAATGCGGCCGGCGAGCGCGGGGCCCACGCCGGGCAGGAGCACGAGCTCGGTCGAGTCGGCGAGATTCAAGTCGAGGCGGCCCTGGGCGTCGTAGACGAAAGCGCGCCCGCGCGGCTTGGGCCCGGCCCCTTTCCGCGTGGAAGCCGGAGCCACGGTCGACGGCGCGGCGTCGGCCTCCAGGTCGGCTGCTCCCGCGAGGGCCACTTGCGCGGCGCGCTCGGGGCCGAGCCAGGGAACGAGGAGACGCGGACGGTGCGCGAGCACGGCGTCGAGCACGGCGCCGGCGGCGAGCCAGCAAACGAGGACGATGAGAACGCGTCGCTCGGATGGCGTGAGCATGGAAGGTCCCGACCGGGAGCGGCGTGAGATCGGCAGCGTGAAGCGGAGGGCGAGCCGAGTCTAGCAGTCGCCCGGCGCTCGGTCGTTGCCGAAGTCACCGCCCATTGCGGAACGGTGAAATGGGCCCGCGACCGCGGACCCACCTCTCAGTTGCGGAAGCGCCACTCCAGTGAAGCGCGGATCTCGCGGCCCGAGGACAGCAAACGATCGCCGAAGGCATTGCGGCCGGGAAGCGGATGGCGCACGTCGTCGAGATCGACGCCGCGGACCACGACCCAGGCGTCGCCGAAGCCGAGCACCGCGCGCGCGCCCGGGCGCACGAAGGCTGGCAAGTTCTCGTCGCTGGCGGCGCGCGGCCCGACCACGTCGAGCTCGCCCAGGATCTGCACGTCGAGGCTTCCCGAGAAGAGCGTCAGGCGAGGCCCCGCCCAGGTGATCCAGCGGTAATCGGGATCGGCCACCGCCACGCCGACAGGCGTCTCGCGCGCCGACCCGTAACCGGTGCCACCGATCTGCAGCCACACCTTGGGCCACCATTCGAAGGCGCCGACCAGGGCGGCGCCCTTGGCGTTGGCGATCACCGTCTCCCCCGTCAGCACGTCGCGGGCGAAGAGACCGAAGGCGGCGAACGCCTGGTCCCTCACGTCCCAGCCCACAAGTGCCAAGCGCCCCGCGAAGGGGCGCGACGGCCGCGGCGCGGGTGCGGCGCGCACCGAGGAAGTGTCCTCGATCGCGAGCTCGACTTCCGGATCGCCGTAGCGGATGCCCACCGACCCCGACCAGCCGCGGGTCACCAGGCTCTCGGGGTTGGCCGCCGGATCGAGCGCTCCCGTCTCGACGTGGATGGGTGCGGTCACGTTGGCCGCGCGCGCGTCGACCCGCAGGCGCGTGCCGAGATCGCGAAGCCACGAGAATGCGGGCAGAGCGAGCGTGCGGCCCTGCGCGCGCTCGACGGTGAGACCGGCGTCGAGCCGGCCGCCCCATGCGGTGCCGCCCACGGCCGGTCCGCCGCGCCAAGCTTCGACGTCTTCGGGCGCATCACCCTGCAAGCCGAGCGTGCGCCGGAGCCGCTCGCGCGACCAGCCGCCATGGAGCTCCGCCGTCCAGCCGCCGCGCCGGATGCCGGCCACCACTCCGGCCGAGTTCTCGCGCGTCTTCTGGAGCAGGAGATCGATCACCGGTCCGTTGGAGATGAAGTGCTGCTCGATGTGCTCGCCGGCCAGGCGCACGAACGGCCCCTGCCCCGGCGCGCTCCACCCGGTCTGGAAAGCCGTACGCTCGTTGCCGCGGCTTTCGAACTGGAAGCCGATCGAGTCCTGCGTGGCCACCCGGTGCGAGTCGTGAGTCATGACGAAGAACACGCGCGCGGCATGGGCGTGCAGGCGCACCTGGAGCGCGTGCTCGCCGCTCGGGCCGAGCTCGCCCAGGGGATCGGAGGCGCGCGTCCACGCGCTCCACAGAAGACCGACGTCGGTGCCGTTGCGCGCGCGCCCGGCATCGAGCAGGAATCCCTGGTCGGTGCGCCCTTTGCGTCCGATGCCGAGCCATGCGGCCGAGGAGGCGATGTCGCCGCGGCGCGGCTCGCTCGTCGAACCCCACTCGCCGCGCGAGCCCCACAGCGGCAAGGCCGCCGGGTAGCTCCAGCCCAGCTCGTCCGAGGTGTCGGCGAGCGCGAACGGGGTCGGCGTCCAGCCGGTCGCTTCGCGCGCCCCGCCCGGCACCGCTCCCGCTTCCTGCCAGGGCGTCGAGCGCGCGGTCTGAGACGCCACCTCCCCGCTTCCGCCAAGGAGGATCGCCGGATAGCCGGCGAAGGACAGCGGCTCGACGTCACCTTTGTCTTCATAGAAGCGCGGTGCGGCTCCCACGGCGCTCCACGCGTCGTCGTTGCCGACGGGCGCGTGGCGCAGCCGCTCCTGCGGATTGCTCTCGATCACCCAGCGCGGCGGCCCGCGCAAGAATTCGATCGCCGGCGGCACGCGCACCGGCTTCTTCGTGGTGTCGGGAAGAATGCGCAGCACCGTGTCGGGCACGAACGTCTGGGTGGAGTCCGGGAGCTCGGCGCGCGCCGGAATGGCGAAGCCCACGAGGATGGCCGCCGCGACACCTGCCACCAACGCGCCCCGCCGCGTGTCGAGCGCCACCGTCAACGGCACGCCGACCACCGCGTACACGGCGGCGTTGGAGAGGAGATGAGCGAGCGCCCACGGCGCGCCCATGACCAGCGAGGGCACGAGGGCGCCGAACACGAGCCCCGTCCCCACGTTGGTGATGGCGTCGTAGAAGAGTGCCCCCGCCGCGGCCCAGGCCACGAGAGCCGCCGCGCGTCCCGCCGCCGCCCGCGGCAAGCCGAGCCGCGCCGCCCACCCGCCGGTGAGCCCGACGAAGGCGCGGCCCAACACCTGCGAGGCGAGAACCACGGGATGCGCGAGACCATACGGATTGGCGAGCGAGTAGAGACCCATGGCGAGGCCGCCCACCATCGCGCCCGTGCGCGCGCCGAGGAGATAGCCGGCGGCGAACACGACCACGCTCTGCAGCTCGAACCATGGGATCTGCTCGAGGTAGCAGATGCCGATCGCGAGCGCGGTGAGGGCGCCCGCGTACGCCAGCCGGCGCACGCCGGTGGCGGCGTCGGTCACGCGGGTTTCCGTCGTATCAGCGGCTCCCGCGCACCGAGCGCGCGGCTTCCTCGAGCTCGTCCACCACGGCCGCCGGCACGTCGCCGTAGCCGATCATGCTGCCGCCGGGGCGCCGCCCGTGGCAGTCCGAGCCGCCGGTGACCACGAGGCCGAGCTTGTTCGCCATCTCGCGGTAGCGGTCGACGGTCGACGGATCGTGCTTGGGATGAATGCACTCGAGCCCGGCGAGACCCTGCTTGGCGAGATCGGCGATCAGCGAGTCGCGCCCGATGGTGGCCGGGTGCGCGACCACGGCGGCGCCGCCGGCGCGGCGCACGAGCTGCACCGCCTCGATGGGCGTGAGCACCGGCTTGGGCACCCAGGCGGGACCATGATTGCCCAGATAACGCCGGAACGCTTCGTCGAGCGAGCCCACGTGCCCCTGCGCGACCAGGGCTTCGGCCACGTGCGGCCGCCCCACCGTGCCGCCCTTGGCGCGCGCGAACACGTCTTCCTCGGAGAGCGGCATGCCCATGCTCGACAGACGCTCGAGCATGAGGCGCGCGCGCTCGCGTCGCACCTCGCGGAAGCGCGCCAGAGCGCTCGACAGCTCCTCCAGATTCTCGTCGACGAAATAGCCGAGCACGTGCACCTCGGCGCCATGCTCGGCGCTCGACAGCTCGACCCCCGAGATGACGCGCAGTCCCGTGCCCTCGGCGCGGGCCCGCGCCTCGGGAAGCCCTTCCAGCGTGTCGTGATCGGTGAGGGCGAGCGCGGAGACGCCCTTGGCCAGGGCATGCTCGACCACTTGAGCGGGTGGCTCGGTTCCGTCCGACCAGAGGGAATGGCAGTGCAGATCGCAGGTCGGCGGGCGGGCGGTCAGAACACCTCCGAGGCGGGAGGCCGCCGCGCCGTGTGCGCGCTAGCGCCTCAATTCGCGAATTTTGAGGGCCACTTCCGGGTAATTGGGTTCGCTCTGGAAGACGCGCTCGAACTGCTCCAGCGCCTCCACCACACGGCCCGAAGCTTCCAGTGCCAACCCAAGGTTGTAACGGAAGTTGACTTCCGCATCAATGGGCAGGCTGGGAACCGAAAGCGCGCGCTCCAGCTCGGCGATGGCGGCGCCGAAGTCGCCACGCTCGAGCAGGGCTCTGCCGAGCATGTCGAGCGCCATGATCTTGAGCGCGGAGCTACGCGACGCGAGACGGAACTCGGCTACGGCTTCGTCGAGCAGACCCATCTGCCGGTACGTCATGCCGAGATCGAAGCGGCTGCGCGCGTCATCCATCTGGACCTGGTTCTGCACGCCTTCCTGGAAGGCGTGGACGATCTCGGAGAGATCGACGTCGAAGTCCTCGGACATGCGGCGCGTGACCGTGATGCGGTCGTCGGGCGTGGGCAGCGGCTCCTGCTGATTACGCTCGCCCCACTCCTTGAGGCGCTCGAGGCGACGCGCGGCGCGCTGATTGTCCGGATCGTAGGACAAGGCTTGCACGAACCACTCGTGCGCCGCCGCCGGCTCCTGCGCGGCGAGCGCCAGATCGCCCAGCTCGCAGCACACGATCGACGCCTCGGGCCACACCTGGCGGCGCTCACAGTTGGCGAGCCACAAGCGGTAGAGACGCTCGGTGGCCTGCGGGCTCTTCGACAGCTCGTGATAGATCGATGCCGCTTGCTCGAGTCCGCCTTGCGACTCCCAGCTCTGCGCGGCGGCGAGCAGCTCCTCGGCGGCGCGCTCACGCTCGCCCGCCGAGAGGAACTCGCGCGCGCGGCCGAGCAGCGTCTGCACGTCGGCCGGCACGTCCCCGGTCGAGGGATCGATCTCGCTCGCTGCCTCTTCGTCTGGACCGGACGCCGCCTGGGTGGCTGCGGCATTCCAGGTCTCTCCGAGAGGCGCGTCCAGCGCTTCGCGCGTGACGGCCCCGGCTGCCGGAGGAACGAAAGAGGAGCGTGAGTCGAGTCCCTCGACCGCGGAACGCCCGTTGGCGACCGCAGCCGACGACATGGTGGGAGGTGCTGCGTTCTCGCGCGCCGACATCTCCATCGACGGCGGCTCGGGCATCTTGGCGGTGAGCGCCGAGGTGTCGCCGTTCTGGCGCATGTAATCCTGGGCGCCGGGGTGCATCTCCTCGGCGCGCTCGCGCAAGCGCTCGGCGTCGCGCCCTTGTCCGATGCGCTCGTGCGCGTCGGCGCCGTGCAAGAGAGCCTGGGCACCGCGCAAGGACTCGCCCTCGAGCCCCCACAATTCGCCCACCCGCTCCCAGGTGTGCGGATTCTCGGGCGTGAGATGGGCGGCGCGGTCGAGCGCGTCGGCGGCGGCGCGGCGCTCGCCGACCGACAAGCTGTGATCGGCGAACTGGACGAAATAGACGGTGGCTTCGGAGGTCAGGCCGTCCTGGGCGTGCAGCTCGCCCAAGTAGCGCGTGGTGTCGGCGGTCTCGAGGCTGAGACGCACCATCTTCTTGCACACCGCGATGGCGTTCTTGATGAGACCGGAGCGCTCGTACGACTGAGCCGCGTCACGATAGCGGCGGGCGGCTTCGTGGCGCTGGCCCTTCTTGAACAGAAGGTCTCCGAGCGTGACGAAGACGTACGGATCGGCTTCTTCCGATCCGAGCAGCTTTTCGTATTCAGCGACGGCGCCGTCGATGTCCCCGGCCTGCAGACGTTTCTGCGCCCGTCGCTTGATCTCGAGAGTCTTCTCCACCCAGGGGCCCTCACGCCGTCATGCCGGCGGTGCTGAATCATCGGGCGTTGACCACGGCCGAGGCAGCGTCGGTCGCGGCAGCCAGGCGTGCGTGCAGCTCGCGCGCCTCCTTCTCGACGTCTTGCTTATCGGCAGACTCCCCTAGCGACTGTAGGTTGACTTGCACGTTGAGGAGGGCCCCCTCGCCGGCTGCACGGGCCATCCAGGCCGCCGTCCCGGCATCGGTGACCGCGTTGACATTGCCAATTTCGGCTGCCCGGGCCGCGAGAAGTGCGGTTTCGAGCGCCAATTGGGCGGTTTCGAGGGGTACCTTCGCGGCCTCCAGGTTGGCCCGGCCGAGAGCCTCTTCCCGGGCCTTCGCCTCCTCCGGGGTGGCCTTGGGCAGCCGTCCGGCGGCCAGCACGGCCTCGAACGCTTCGCTGTCCCTGCGCACCAGGGCGGTCAGCCGATCCCGCAAGACCCTGGATCGCTCCCGCACCTGCTTCATCTCGTTTTCGGCCTCGACGTACTTCTTCTTGCCGATGGTGAGCCCGGCCATCATTTGCACGAGGGCGGCGGCGAGCGCGCCCGCCAGGGCGGCGACCGAGCCCCCGCCGGGCGTCGGCGTCCCCTCGCTCACGCGCTCGAGAAAATCGCCCACCGTGACCCCGGCGCCCGCCGGCGGACGGCGCATGCGGATCTCCAGCACCTGATCGCGCCGGAAGCTCTCGAGACGCAGCGTGTGCTCGGCGGCGTCGAGCAATGCGGCTTGCGGCACCAGCCCCACCACCTCGCAGCCCGTCACGTAGGTGCCATGGCGGCGCGCTTCGGCATCGATGAGCGTGAGCACGCGGTGGATCGGCGTGCCGTCGGTGTTCACGAGATTCATCGAGACCTGCGCCTGGCGTCCGTCGCGGATGGCGAAGCCCAGCGCCTTCACGTAGCGCAAGCCGCCATCGGCGAAGCGGATCGCCTTGGCGATCGCCTTGGCCACGGCGACATCGGGCGTGGCGAGATTGGCGTTGAAGGCGACGAGCGGCCGCCGCGCTCCCACGGCCACCGCCCCGGCCGACTCGTGAATGCGCGACGGGCCGAAATCGGGCACGCGATCGGGATCGGTGCCCATCCTCTCCGCCAAGCCTTCGAACTCGCCGCGCCGCACCTCGGCCAGATTCTCGCGGTCGGGGCGCGTGGCCGCCGCTTCGTACAAGAAGACAGGAATCCCCAGCTCCTCCCCCACGCGCTTCCCCAGCCGCCGCGCCAGCTCCACGCACTCGTCCAAGGTCACGCCTTCGATGGGAATGAAGGGAATCACGTCGACCGCACCCATGCGCGGATGCTGTCCCTTGTGCCTGCGCAAATCGATGCGCTCGCGCGCCATGCTCGCCGCCTGGAACGCGGCCTCGAGCGCCACTTCCGGCTCGGCGACGAACGTCAAGACCGAGCGGTGGTGATCGACGTCCAGCTCGACATCGAGCAGCGTGGTTCCCGGCACGGCTTCGATGGCGGCGGCGATGGCGTCGACCACGGCGCGATCGCGACCTTCGCTGAAGTTGGGAACGCACTCGACCAGGCGCGGCATTCGTTTCTCCTATTCGAAGAGAGGCGTGACTTCCGAAGGAGCGGAGACCAGCCGGCCGTCGCGCACGACGCGCTTCCCGGCCACGACCACCTCGCGCGGGCGATGCGCATTCAGGTGGTACACCAGGTCCGTGGCGCGCTTGGCAGGCCACAAGGAGAAATCAGCCCGATAGCCCGCCCCCAAGCGCCCGCGTGTGCGGCCGCGACCCAGGCTCGCCGCCGCGTTGGCGGTGAAGCCCGTCCAGGCGGCTTCCGGGGTCAGACCGAAGAGCCGGCACGCCAAGCCAAGACAGAGCGCGGGCGAGGCCACGGTCGACGAGCCGGGATTGAAATCGGTGGCGAGCGCGATCGCCACGCCGGCCTCCTGCATGGCGCGAACCGGTGGACGCGACCCGCCCCGTCCTTCCATGGTGAGCACCGCGCCGGGGGCGAGCACGGCGATCGTTCCCGCCGCGGCCAGAAGAGCGGCATCCTCGGCCGCCATCCGTTCCAGATGGTCAGCGCTGGCCGCGCGCAGGCGCGCCGCCATCGCCGCTGCCCCCGAGCCCTGCAGCTGATCGGCGTGGACACGAACCCCGAGCCCGATCTCCGCGGCCCGTCGCAGATACGGCTCCGCCACCTCCACCGGAAACAGATCCGGCTCGACGAACGCATCCGCGAACTCGGCCAACCCTTCACGGCGCGCCTGCTCCGTGACGGGCCAGACCACTTGGTCGAGGTAGGCCTGGGCGTCGTATCCTTGCGGCAATCCATGCGCGGCCAGGACCGTCGTGACCACTTCCACCGGATGATCTTCCGCCGCCGCTCTCGCGAGCCTCAGTAACCTGAGCTCGCCTTCCACGCTCAACGCATATCCGCTCTTGATCTCCACCAGGGTCACGCCCGCGCACAACCACTCGTCGAGCCTGCGCCGCAGGAGCGTGACCAGCTCCTCGTCGCTCGCCGCTTCGGTGGCTCGCGCGGTGCTCGCGATGCCGCTGTCCAACCCGGCCGGCCGCCCGCTCATGCGCGCGGAGAACTCGGCCGAGCGCTCTCCGGAGAAGATCAAATGGGTGTGCGGATCGGAGAACGAAGGTGTCACCAGATCACCGCAAGCGTCGAGCGTCTCTCGCGCCTCCCAGCGCGACAACAGATCGCTCGTCGAGCCCACCTCGGCAATGGTTTCGCCGACCACGGCGATGGCCCCGTCCTCGAGGCGACTCACCGCCTCCTGGTCCGCGCCGCCGGCCGCCCCGGCCGTCCTCAGATGAAAGATGCGCCGTGGCTCGGCATCGACGAGCG
>DASYSL010000098.1:0-8134 GCA_036003365.1 Candidatus Eiseniibacteriota bacterium | reverse complement strand
CTGGTCGATGCGCCGTGCTCCGGCTTTGGCGTGCTGGCCCGCCGCGCCAACGCGCGCTGGCGCAAGAAGCCCGATCTCTTCGAGACCATGCCGCGCGTGCAGGACGAGCTCCTCGACGCGGGCGCCAAAGCCGTCCGCCCGGGCGGAACTCTCGTGTACAGTGTGTGCTCGTTCGAGCCCGAGGAGACGACCGCCGTCGTGCACCGCTTTCTCGAGACGCATCCCCAGTTCACGATCTTCGACGCGCACCAGGTGCTTCCGGCCGAGGTGGTGACGCCCGAAGGATTCCTCATGTGCCTGCCGCACGTGCACGGCACCGACGGCTCGTTCGCCGCGCGCTTCACGCGCCAGGAACGCGCATGACCCGGCGAGGCCGCAGAAGACGGCCGAGCCAAGCGGGCGAGCCCGCCGAGACACCGGTCGCCGAAGCCGAGCCCGTCGCGCTGGCTCCCGAGTTCGAGGCACAGCCTCCTCCGCGCCGCTCGAGCTGGTTCGCCAAGCTGCGCCCGTTTCTCACCACCGCATTCGTCGCCATCGCCGCCTTCTTCACCGGGTTGGCACTCTTCAACGAAGTCGTGATGCCGCGCTGGGTGCATCGCGGCACCGAGACGCGCGTGCCCGACCTGCAGAATCTCAACCTGCGTCAGGCCGCGAGCGTGCTCGATCCGCTCGGGCTCCGCCTCTCGGTGCGCGGCGAGCAGTACGATCCCCAGGTGCCCAAAGGCTTCGTCATCTGGCAGGACCCGCCGGCCAACGATGTCGTGCGCCGTGGCCGACCCATCAGCGTGCTCGTGAGCCTGGGCGAGGAATTCATGTCGGTGCCCGCGCTCTACGGCGAGTCGAAGCGCGGCGCAGGACTTCTGCTCTCGCGCTCCGGGCTCGCACTCGGCGACGTGGTCGAGGCCTACTCGGACGAAGTCGGGCAGGGGCTCGTGGTGGCCACGGAGCCGGGCGCGCAATCGGTGGTGAACAAGAACGCGGCGGTGAGCGTGCTGGTGAGCCGCGGCACGCCGGGCGAGACCTACCTGATGCCCGACTTGCTCGGGCGCGATATCAAGACGGTGAGAAGCGATCTCGAAGCGCTCGGCTTCGTGGTGCAGGTGGTGGGCGAGGGCAAGTTCGCGTCGATCGTCGAACAGATCCCACTTCCCGGCTCGCGCATCCGGCGCGGCCAGACGCTCGTGATCAAGGTGGCCGGCCAGGTGATCCCGTGAACAAGATCCTGCTCGCGCCCTCGTTGCTCTCCGCCGACTGGGCGCAGCTCGCCCAAGCGGTGGCGATCGCCGAGAAGGGCGCCGACTGGATCCACCTCGATGTCATGGACGGGCAGTTCGTGCCCAATCTCACCTTCGGTCCGGTGATCGCGCGGGCCGTGCGCAAGCTGACCAAGCTGCCGATCGACGCCCACCTCATGATCCACGATCCGCTGGCGTTCGTGTCCGCGTTCCGCGAAGCCGGCGTCGACCGCATGACCGTGCACGTCGAAGCGCGCGGGGTGTGCGGTCCGGGTTGGCGTGCGCCCATCCGCTCGCACGGCGAAGGCGGCGCGGCGGGGGATAACGCAACCGTGCCCAACGATGCGCACGCCATCGATCTCGACACGCTGCGCCGCACATTGACTGCCGTGCGCAAGAGCGGCGCCGGCGTCGGCCTCGCGCTCCGGCCCGATACGGCCATCGCCGAAGTGGAAGCCGTGCTCGAGGAAGTCGATCTCGTGCTGCCGATGAGCGTGTATCCGGGATTCAGCGGCCAGGAATTTCGTCCCGAGGCTCTGCTACAGATTCGTGACGCGGCGGCCTGGCGCGAACGCAACCAGCCGCGCTATCTGATCCAAGCGGATGGTGGCGTCGCGGCCGACACGATCGCCGCGATTGCCGCGGCCGGCGCCGAGGTTTTCGTTTCCGGTCACGGGGTGTATCGTCAGCCCGATCCGCTGGCTGCACTCCAGGATCTACGCCGTCGCGCCGAGGCCGCTCGCAGCGCCCCTTGAAACCCCGCAGGGATTCCCTCGAAAGGAGTCATTCTCATGCCGAAGCCTGGAAAGCCCGTCCCCGATGGTTGTCACACCATGACCCCGTATCTCACGTGTCGTGACGCGTCCAAGGCCATCGAGTTCTACAAGAAGGCTTTCGGCGCTCAGGAAGTCATGCGCGCCACGGGTCCGGACGGCAAGACCATCATGCACGCCAATTTGAAGATCGGTGATGGCAACGTCTTCTTGTGCGAAGAGCAGCTCGAGTGGGGCGCCAAGTCGCCGCTCACCCTTGGCGGCACCGGATCGTCGATCTACCTGACGGTTCCCGACTGCGACGCCATGTTCAACGCTGCGGTCGCCGCGGGCGCCACGGTGAAGCAGCCGCTCGCCGACATGTTCTGGGGCGATCGCTGGGGCTCGCTCGTGGATCCGTTCGGCCATTCGTGGCAGGTCTCGACCCACAAGTTCGACATGACCCCCGAAGAGATGAAAGAGGCCGGCGAAAAGGCCATGGCCGAGATGATGGCGAAGAAGCCGTCGTAGTTTCTTCATCGCACGAAGGCGAAGAGCCCGGGAGCGCACGCTCTCGGGCTCTTTCTTTGCAGGAAGTTCGCGCGGCGAGCGAGCGGCGAGAACGAGACTCCGCGCACTGGGACTTGCTGCCCGACCGGGCGGGGAGGGCCCGATGGGCCGATTTCACCTATTGATCCTGCTCGCGTTCCTGCACCCTTCACTCGCTCGTGCACAAGTTGTTTCCGTTCCTCCGGACACCTCGCGATGGGATGTCGCGGGCGACGTGAAGCCGGACGTCTATCAGGGACGGCCCTGTCTCGTGGTGAACGGTGGGCTCGCCTTTCCGCGCGACTTGAAGATGCGGGACGGCGTGATCGACGTCGACGTCGCGGCCAGCAAGGGGCGCGGGTTCATCGGCATCGAGTTCCGCGCCTCCGACGACATCGCCAACGCCGAGTGGATCTATCTGCGCCCACACGAGTCCGGACAAGCGGATGCGATGCAGTACACGCCCGTGCTCAACACGGGGGCGAACTGGCAGATCTACAGCGGCGATGGCTTCACCGCTGCCGTGGACATTCCATTGGAGACATGGTTTCACGTGCGCATCGTGGTCGCCGGGCCTCAGGCCAAGCTCTTCGTCAGCGACATGGAAAAGCCGGCGCTCGTGATCGGCGATCTCAAGGGCGAGCTGAAGGAAGGCCGGGTCGGCATCCGCGTTCTCACCGGCAAGACCTACTTCTCGAACTTCCAGGTCACTCCGACACCCGACGCTCCGTGGGAGCGGCATTTGCCGCCGATGCCAGCCGGCACGCTGACCCAGTGGAAGATCTCGGCTGCGTACGATGCGCTGGCGCGCGACTTGGAGCGTCCGCTCACGCGCGCCGAGCGCGACACGATGCGATGGCAAGACGTCGTGGCCGAGCCGCCGGGCTTCGTCGTGCTCTATCGCTATCGCACGGCTCCGCACCTTCGAGTGTCGTTCGAGAACGACTTCTCGAAGCGCCTCGAGCCGCAGCCCGGCATGCTCGTTCTCTATGCGCGCACGACGATCCACGCCGACCGCGACCAAGTGAAGAAGCTCCTGATCGGCTACAGCGACGATGTCAGCGTGTTCCTGAACGATCGGATTCTCTACCGCGGGCGCAGCGCGCAGTATTTCCGCGATCCCCGCTTCCTCGGCATCGTGAATCCCGAGAACGACGAGGTCTTCCTGCCTCTCAAGAAGGGCGACAACGATTTGATGCTGGCGGTGAGCGAGATCGGCGGGGGATGGGGCTTCATCTGCCGCCTTATGGATGCGAAGCAGTAGGAACGAAGGCTGCGTTTAGCGTCTCGGGCTCTTGTTTAGTGATTCGTTACAGGCCGTGCGGCCTGTTGAGGGTCGATAAGGGCCAGTCCACCAATCGAAGCGAGTGGCGCATCGACCATCATCGCGATGCGCATGAGCTCGCTCATGGACCACGCCTGGAAGGGGCAGCCGCGCGGAACGTGAGGCGGCTCGGCGTCCGCGATCTCCGACAAGTGACCGAGGCCGGCTTCGCTCCCATGGGCGGCGAGCGACGCAAGGAAGCGCTCGCGCGCCTCCGCCTTCGCTGGTGCGGTGCGGCCGCGCGACACGAGCCACGCTTCCACGAACGGCCCCGCGAGCCACGGCCACACCGTGCCCTGGTGATAACAGCCGTCGCGATCGGGGACGCCGCCCTGGTAATGCGAGCAGTAGCCGGGCTCGCCGGGCGCGAGCGAGCGCGGGCCCATCGGCGTCCACAGCTTCTCGAACGCCAAGTCCACCACGCGCCGGGCACGCGCGGTGTCGAGGATCGTGAGCGGCAGGCCCCCGGCGGCGAAGATCTGATTGGGACGGATGGCCGGGTCCATCTTGCCGGGTACGTGGTCGACGTCGATCACGTCGTAGAGCGCACCGCGCTCCTCGTTCCAGAAGCGGCTCTTGAACGAGTCGACACCGCGCTCGAACATTTCTTCCCAGCGCTCGACGGCTTCCGGCCCGCCGGCCTCGATCACCGCCGACAAGGCGTTGAGCCACAGCGCCTGCACCTCGACCGGCTTGCCGATGCGCGGCGTGACCGGTTTGTCTCCCACTCGTGCATCCATCCAGGTGAGCGCCGCGCCGGGCTCTCCGGCGGCGATCAGGCCGTCGGTGTCGAGACGGATTCCGTAGCGCGTGCCGCGCACGTAGCCGTCGAGGATGGCGCGCACGGCGCGCCACAAGCTCTTGCGCGACGAGGGGGGGCAGGTTTTGCCCGCGGCGCGGAGGTATTCGAAGACGGCGAGCACGTACCAAAGGGAGGCGTCGACCGAGTTGTACTCGGGCGCCGTAGCGGTCTCGGCGAAACGATTGGGCACCATGCCTTCCGAGATGGTCGGGGCCCATGCCAGCAGGATCTCGCGCGCTTCTTCGAGACGTCCGGTCGCCAAGCAAAGCCCGCGCAGCGCGATGAACGTGTCGCGCCCCCAATCGCCGAACCAGGGATAACCGGCGATGATCGTCTTGCCCTTGCCGCGAGCCACGAGGTACGCATCCGCCGCGCGCAGGAGCGGCACGGCGAAAGACGAACGCCGCGTGCGCTCGCGATCGCGCAGCTCGGCCGCCGGTGCCAGAGCCTCGCGTCCCGCGGCCAAGACGAGTGTGGCCGGACCACGCGCCAGGTCCCACGACAGGATGCCCGGCGAGCCCAGGTCCTCGTGGAACTCGAGCCCACGGGCCCGCTCTTCGGCGTAGGTGAAATTGCGAAACCACATGGGGCCGTGCATGTAGCTGCCGTTGTGCGCCGCCACGATCTCGGGCACGTCGTCGTAGGGCCGCCACGCGACCACACCGTCGCCCTCGCTGGCGTCGAAACGAAAAGAGTCGCTCTCGTGATGGAGCGCGTGCATGTCGCGCCCGGAGAGAAGTGGACGCACGCGCAGCGTGCCACGAGCACCCTTCCACGTGATCACAGTGAGCGGCGCGCCGTGAGCCACGAAGAGCTCTTCGACGATCTCCGCGCCGTCCTCGAGGCGATAGGTCCACAGTGGCCAGGGCTCGTGATCGAAGCGGGCGATGCGCGACGCGCCGTCGGGGTGAATCACGTCATCCCCATACAGGTGCGAGGACAGCGCGCGCGAGGCGCTGCCGGTTTCCAGCCAAACTTCGAGCCCGTTCACCAGCACCACGCGCCCGCCGGGTGGCTCCTGGGCGGCGAGGAGCAGGGCATGATAGCGCCGCGTGCGCACGCCCGAGACCGTGCCCGTGGCGAAGCCGCCGAGGCCGTCCGTTTCCAGCCACTCGCGCAGGTCGAGGGTGCTCATGGCCGCTCGACCGGCGTGAGCGGCTTGTCTTGGCGGTGCGTGCGCTCGCGGGCCACGTCGCGCACGCAGCGTGCGACCAGGGCCGTCCAGCCCGTCTGATGGCTGGCGCCGAGGCCGCGACCGTTGTCACCGTGGAAGTATTCGTAGAACAAGATCAAATCCTTCCACGCCGGATCGCGCGCGTAGCGCTCGTCGGCTCCGTGGCAGGGGCGGTGTCCCGAAGCGTCGGGCAGGAACAAGTCGCTCAAGCGCCCCGACAGCTCGAGCGCGACTTGCCGCAGGGTCACGCGGCGGCCCGAGCCGGTGGGCATCTCGACGGTGAACGAGTCGCCGTAGAAGTGGTGATAGCACTCGAGCGCTTCGATGAGCAGGTAATTCAGCGGGAACCACACGGGGCCGCGCCAGTTGGAGTTGCCGCCGAAGAGCCCCGTGCGGGATTCGGCCGGCTCGTACTTCAGCTCATATTCCTGTCCGTCGAGCCGCAGCATGTAGGGCGCGGCCTGGTAGTGCTTGGACAGCGCGCGCATGCCGTGCGGCGAGAGAAACTCGTTCTCGTCCAGCAAGTAGCGCAGCACGCGCTCGAGCCGCTCGCGCGTCGGGATGGCGAGCAGGCGATGAACGTGCGCCGTCTCGTGGCTCTCCATGTAGGAGATGCGCTGGGCCAGATCGCTCCGGTTCTCCAGGAACCACTCCATGCGCTTGCGGAAGCCGGGCAGCCGCTCGATCGTCTTCTGCTCGAGGTTCTGGCAGGCGATGAGGGGAATCACGCCGACCATCGAGCGCAGGCGCAAAGGCACGTGCCGCCCGTCGACATGCAGCTGGTCGTAGTAGAAGCCGTCCTCTTCGTCCCACAGGCCGTGGCCGCCGAGCGTGTTGATGGCATCGGCGATGGCCACGAAGTGCTCGAAGAACTTGGACGCCACGTCTTCGTAGGCCGGATCCTCGCTCGCCAGCTCCAGGGCCATGGCCAGCATGGTGCCGCAGTAGAACGCCATCCAGGCGGTGCCGTCGGCCTGCTCGAGGTGGCCGCCGTTGGGCAGGGGCTTCGAGCGGTCGAACGGCCCGATGTTGTCGAGTCCCAGGAAGCCGCCGCCGAACACGTTGTCGCCTTCCTCGTCCTTGCGGTTCACCCACCAGGTGAAATTGAGCAGCAGCTTCTGGAACACGCGCTCGAGGAAGAGCCGGTCGCGCCGCCCGCGCGGCCCGGTCATCTTGTACACGCGCCACGCCGCCCACGCGTGCACCGGCGGATTCACGTCGGAGAACGCCCACTCGTACGCCGGGATGGCTCCGTTGGGGTGCATGTACCACTCGCGCAAGAGCAGCACGAGCTGCTCCTTGGCGAAATCGGGATCGATCTCGGCGAACGGGATCATGTGGAACGCGAGATCCCACGCCGCAAACCACGGATACTCCCAGTTGTCCGGCATGGAGAGGACGTCGCGCGCGCTCAAGAGCTGCCAGTCGCGGTTGCGACCCTTCTGGCGCTCGGGCGGCGCCGGAGGCTGCGCGGGGTCGCCCTCGAGCCACTCGCGCACGCCGTAGTGATAGAACTGCTTGTTCCACAGGAGGCCGGCGTACGCCTGGCGCGCGACGCGGCGCTCCTCGGGCTGCATGGCGCCCGTCCACTTGGCATCGTAAAAGGCGTCGGCCTCGGCGCGCCGAGTCTCGATCACGCGCGCGAAATCGGCGTCGAACGGATCGGCGGCGAGCTCCGTCTCGGCGCATAGCCTAAGTTCGATCTCGGCCAGTCCGCGCGGCCCGAGACGCAGACGATAGAGCCCGGCGGCCTTGGTTCCCGTGCGCGCCGGATTCACGGCGGAGGTCACGCCGCGCACCACGTACTCGTGGAACGCGTCCTTCACGTACGGACTCGCATTCGGGCTTCCGAAGAGGCTCGCGAAGTCGGTCTCGTTCTCGGTGAAGAGAAGCTGCGGCGGATTGCCGTCGGGGCCGTTCCCGAGCGCGAGGCGCATGGGCATGAGGCCGGCGTGGCGCACCGTGATGGCGCGCTCGCCCGCGGCCGCGAGCGTGCCCTTGGGCCAGTAGCCTTCGCCGGAGCGTCCCCACGACCACGTGTTGGCGAACCACAGCTGGGGCAGGAGCCAGAGCGTCGCCGCCTCCGGCCCGCGATTCTCCACCGTGACGCGCATCAGGATGTCGTCGGGTGACGCCTTCGCGTATTCGACCGTGACATCGAAGTAGCGATCGCCGTCGAACACGCCGGTGTCGGCGAGCTCGTATTCGTGCTCGTCGCGGCCGCGACGGCGGTTTTCATCGACCAGCTGGGTGTAGGGGAATTCAGCCTGCGGATACTTATAGAGCGCCTTCGAGTAG
>DASYSL010000097.1:0-6495 GCA_036003365.1 Candidatus Eiseniibacteriota bacterium | reverse complement strand
GGTGGTGTCGTTCGTGCGCGCGGGCGAGCGCGTCCTGGCCCAGCGCGAGATCTATGGCGGCTCGCACGAGTTCTTCACGCACTGGGCGCCGCGGCTGGGCCTCGAAGTGGACTGGTTCGGCGCCAACAACGACGCCGAATTCGCGGCCGGACTGGCGCGCCGTCCGGCGCTCGTCTATCTCGAGTCGCCGACCAACCCGACGTTGCGCTGCGTGGATCTCCGCGATGCGGCAACCCGCGCCCGCGCGAACGGCGCCCTCACCCTGCTCGACGGCACGTTCGCCGGTCCGATCAACCAGCGGCCCATCGAGCTGGGCATCGACCTCGTCGTGCACAGCGCGACCAAGTACCTGGCTGGCCACGCCGACTTGATCGCCGGGGTCGTGGCCGGCTCGCGCGAGCACATCAAGAGCGTGTGGCGGACGCGCAAGATTTTCGGCGGCGTGCTCGATGCCCATGGCGCGTTCCTGCTCGAGCGCTCGCTGCGCACGCTGGCCGTGCGCATGGAGGCCCACAACGTGAACGGCCTGGAGGTGGCGCGCTTCCTGGCCGATCACGACAAGGTCGAACGCGTGTACTATCCCGGTTTGCCGGCGCACCCCGACCACGAGACGGCGCGCCGTCAGATGTCGGGGTACGGCGGCATGGTGACGGTGAACGTGCGCGGCGACGGTGCCCAAGCCATTCGCTTCGCGGAAAATCTCAAGCTGTTCCGTCTGGCGCCGAGCCTGGGCGGCGTAGAGTCTCTGGTTTCGATTCCGGCGACCTCGTCGCACTACGCGCTCACCGCAGCCGAGCGCGAGCGCGCGGGCGTGCCGGACAACATGGTGCGTTTGTCGTTGGGCATCGAGGACGCGGAGGATCTCATCCGCGATCTCGATCAGGCATTGGGGAGAGCGAGTGGCCGCGCCGCGGCCACGGCAGGCGCGGAGCGAGGCTCCGCGTGACGAGGAGGAGCGAACGGATGGTGCGGTCGTCCATCGACACGAATGACCGAAACAAGCGGGCGGCGAAAACGGCGCGGCGTCACGCGGCCGTGGTGGCACTGGCGATCGTCGGAGCGGCGGCGGCATGGGGGCTCATGTCCCTGAGCTCGACAAGCCCGGCAAGCGCGGATCCGGCGACGACCCAGACCAAGCCGGTCACGCCCTCGCCCGCGAAGAAGACCACGACGACCGCGAGCTCGTCTCCGTCGTCCGTGGCCGGCCCCGACTCGATCAAGACGCTCGAGGCGGCGGTGGCCAAGGACAGCATGAGCTTCGACAAGAACTATCGCCTCGGCGTGGCCTATCTCGACCGCGATCGGGCGGCCGACGCAGTACGCGCGTTCGAGCGCGCCACCAAGGCGAAGCCCAAGGAGGTCAAGGCCTGGGTGAACCTGGGCGCGGCGTACGACGCCGTCGGCCGCGGCGAGCAGGCACGCCAGCAGTACCGCACCGCGCTCGCGGTGAATCCGCAGGACGAAATCGCGCTCTGCCGCCTGGGCGCCTCCCTCTACGCCGGGGGTTCGCGCCCGGCCGCCATGGACACGCTGCGCTTGGCCCTTCAGCGTCATCCCAACTCGTACTGCGCCTACTTCACCATGGGCGTGGCCTTTGCCGACGCGCAGATCTACAACGAGGCCATCAAGTGCTGGCAGAAGGTCGTCGATCTGGCGCCCAACTCGCCCGAGGCGACCTCGGCCAAGGAGAGCATCACGACGCTGAACGAGCTGCTCAAGCAGTAGCTCGCGCCGCCAAGCCGGAAGCCGGAGCCCATCTCGATGTCGACCGCACGCCGCCCGACCGTTCTCGTCGCCATGTCGGGCGGCGTCGATTCTTCGGTGGCCGCGGCCTTGCTCGCCGAGCGCGGCTATGACGTCATCGGCGCCACGCTCAAGCTCTGGTGCTACGAGGAGCGCGAGCCCTCGCCGCGCGCCTGCTGCTCGCTCGATGCCATCGCCGACGCGCGCTCGATCGCGGTACGCCTCGGCTTCGCGCACTACGTGCTCGATTACACGGACCCCTTCCGCGAGCACGTGATCGATCCCTTCGTGCGCGACTATCTCGCCGGCCGCACGCCCTATCCGTGCGCCGCGTGCAACTCCAAGCTCAAGTTCGGCCGTCTGGTGGAGCAGGCGCGCGCCGTCGGCGCCGAGTTCGTGGCCACGGGCCATTACGTGCGGCGCGACGCCAACGCGCTCTTTCGCGCCACGCACCGGGAGAAGGACCAGAGCTTTGCGCTCTGGCAGGTGGCGCGTGAAACGCTGCCCTCGCTGCTGTTCCCTCTCGGCGAGCTCACCAAGGAAGACGTGCGCCGCGAGGCGGGGCGCCTGGGTCTGACGCGCGTCCGCGACAAGGAGGAGAGCCAGGATCTCTGCTTCGTGGGCGCCGGTGGCTACGCCGCGTTCGTCGAGCAGGAGGCCCCGGAAGGTGCTGCGGCCAGCGCACTCCAGCCCGGCCCGATCCTCGACGAGAGCGGCCGGGCTATCGGCGAGCACCAAGGTCTCGCGCGCTACACCGTGGGCCAGAGGCGCGGGCTCGGCCGCGCCATCGGCCGAGCTTCCGGCGGTCGTCCGCTCTACGTGATCGGGCTCGAAGCCGCGACCAACGCGCTCCGCGTCGGCCCGCAGACCGCGCTCGAGAAGCGCGTGATCGTCACCGGCCCCGTCCATTGGCAGTGCGCCGAGCCCAGCCCCGGAAGCCCCGCCACCGCCCAAGTCCACGTTCAGATCCGCTATCGGGGCCCCACCGCGCCCGCCACCGTGGCCCCGTTGGATGGCTTTTCCTGGGCCTCCGGCGCCCGCGTTGTCCTGGAAAAAACCTTGCGCGCCGTCACCCCGGGGCAGAGTGCCGTGTTCTACGATGGCGAGCGTCTCCTGGGCGGCGCCACCATCGAGGCCGGTCAAGAAGAGGCGTCCCCGAGCCGTTAACCGTTGCAGCGTCCAACTCGCCTTCTTTCCGCCCGAAAGAAGGTTCGGAGGAGTGTTGTCCATGGACTCGAAGCAGCTGGTGAAGCAGCTCGAAGAAGAGGCGGCGGGCGGTGCGGCGTTCGAGACCTTGCTCGAGACGGCGATCCGCGGCTTGCACGAGATGGATCCGCGCTTCCACTGGACCGGCATCTACGAGCTGTTCCCCGACAACGTGCTCAGGCTCGGGCCGTTCATCGGCGCGCCCACCGAGCACGTGTTCATCGGCGTGGGCAACGGCGTGTGCGGCACTGCCGTGGCCGAGAAGCGCAACATCAACGTGCCCGACGTGCGCAACGTCACCAACTACCTCGCGTGCTCGACCGAGACGCGCTCCGAGCTCGTGATCCTCATCCGCTCGGGCGAGCGGATCCACGCCCAGATCGACATCGACAGCCACGAAGTCGCCGCCTTCGACGACCAGGCTGTCGCCCAGGTGCAGGAGATCGCCGACTGGCTGGCCAAGGCCTACGACACGCGCGCGGCCGCGGGTCGCCGGAGCTAAGCCCGAAAGCCCCATGGCCGCCGACGCCACCGCCGCCCAGCTCTTCGCACGCCTGCGATCGGCGCTCGAGACCGATGCCCTCGAGCCCGCCGCCACCGGGTGCTTGGCTCTGGCGGCCGAGACGCTGAACGCCACGTGCGGCGTGTTGCTCCTCGAGCGCGATGGCGAGCCGCGCGAGGAGTTTTGGCACGGCGCGCCCACGCCGGAAGCGCAAGAGAAGCTGCGCGCCGCGCTGCGCGAGGGCGAGCGAACGACGTGCCCTCACCATCTCTATCCCGCCGACGCCCGGGGCGAGCGCCTCGGGCGCTTTTGTTTTCAGGCGGAGACCCTCCCCGAGGGCGCCGACGAGATCGTGACCGCGATCGCCGATCTCTTCGCCTCGCACGTGCGCCTGCGCCGCGAGCGCGAGCAGGCGGCCGCCGAGCTGGTGCGCTACGAGCGCTGGTTCAAGACGCTCGACAGCCATCTCCAGGTGCTCGACCGCGAGCGCCAGAAGTTCCTCGCCGTCATGAACCAGACGGACACCTACGTGTTCGTCGCCGACCCCACCGGCGAGGTGCGCTGGACGAACAAGGCCATGACCGCCAACGCCGATCAGTGGACGCGCGCCGGCATGTCGTGCCGCGACGCCTGCTCGCGCTTCACCGGCGACGAGGGCGGCGGCTGTGGCGAGTGCGCGGTGCAGCGCGCCATGCGGGGAGCGGCCGCGGCGCACCAGGAGCTCAGGCGCGAGCAGGGCGGCATGTTCCGCAACTACTACTTGACCGCGCTGCCCATCCTGGCGCCCGACGGCAAGCCGCAGGAAGCGCTCGTGCTGGTTCAGGACCTGAGCGACCTCTCGGTGATGCGCGAGTCGGAGTCGCGTTACCGCCTGCTCTTCGAGCGCAGCACCAACGCCCTCCTCATGATCGATCTCAGCTCGCGCCGCGTGCTGCTCGCCAACGCCATGGCCTGCCGCTTTCTCGGCTACTCCAAGGAGGAGTTCGAGACGCTGGCCTTGCCGAGCCTGCACGAGCCCGGCGGCTGGAGCGAATCGAGCGAGCGCTACACGCGCGCCTTGGCCGGCGACGTGCGCGAGCCCTTCGAATGCGTCCTCGTGGCCAAGGACGGACGCATGCGCTGGGCGCGCGCCCACGCCTCACGCGTCGATCTCGGCGGCCGCGACGTGGGCCTCGTCGAGTTCCGCGACCTCACCGATCGCAAGCGCATCGAAACCGCGCTGCGCGTGAGCGAAGAGCGTCTCGCCACGGTGGTCGCCAACGCGCCCATCGTGCTCTTCACCACCAACACCGACGGCATTGTCACGCTTTGTCAGGGCAAGGGACTCGCGGCCATCGGCAAGGCAGCCGGCGAGTCGGAAGGCAAGTCGGTCTACGATCTCTATGCCGACAATCCAGTCTTTCTCGGCCAGATGCGCCGCGCGCTCGCCGGCGAGGCGTTCACCGACCGCGTGTCGATCGGTCCCGTGACCTTCGACGTGCAGTACACGCCGCTCGTGGACGAGCGCGGCACGGTGTCGGGCACGGTGGGCGTGGCCCTCGACGTCACGCAGCACCGCCGCCTCGAAGAGCAGCTGCGCCAGGCCCAGCGCATGGAGACCATCGGCCAGCTGGCCGGCGGCGTGGCGCACGATTTCAACAACCTGCTCACGGTGATCCTCGGCCAAAGCGAGCTCATCCTCATGCAGGCACAAGGGGGCAGCCCGCTGTCCCACAACGCCGAGCAGATCCGCGGCGCCGCCGAGCGCGGCGGCTGGCTGGCGCGCCAGCTCCTGGCGTTTGGCCGCAAGGACGCGCCGGCTTCCGAGCCCATCGATCTGAACTCGATCGTCAAGGACATCGAGCCCATGCTGCGCCGTTTGATCGGCGAGGACGTCGAGCTGCACACGACCCGCGGCACGCGACCTGCCATCGTGCGCGCCGACCGCGGCCATCTCGACCAGGTGATCCTCAACCTGGCGCTCAACGCGCGCGACGCCATGCCGGGCGGCGGGCGCCTGCGCGTCGAGGTCGTGCTCGGTGATCCCAGCTCCCCGTGGCTCGAGGGCCGCGAGATCACCATGCAGGGTCCGTTGGTCCTTCTCACGGTGAGCGACACCGGCTGTGGCATGGACGCCGAGACGCTGAGCCATTTGTTCGAGCCGTTCTTCACCACCAAGGAGCGCGGCAAGGGCACCGGGCTTGGGCTCTCGATCGTCTACGGCATCGTCGACCAGTGCGGCGGCAGCGTGTGGGTCGAGAGCGAGCGCGGCCGCGGCACGACCGTCTACGTGTGCCTGCCGCTGGCCGAGGAAGCCGGCATGAGCGGCGAACCGGACGGCGAAGCATCGGTCTCCCCGGGATCCGAGTCCGTGCTGCTCGTCGAGGACGAGGATCCGGTGCGCGAGCTGGTCCAGGAGATGCTCGAGATGGCGGGTTACCGCGTGCACGCCGCCGCGAGCGGACCCGAAGCCCTGGCGTGGGCGGAGAACCCGGCGCACGCCTTCGACATCCTGGTGAGCGACGTGGTCATGCCGCGCATGAACGGCGGCGAGCTGGCCGAGCGCCTGCGCCATCTGCGCCCGCACACGCGCGTGCTCTTCGTCTCGGGCTACCCCGACGACGCCATCGTGCGCCATGGCGTGCGTGAGAGCGGCGCTCCCTTCCTGCAGAAGCCCTTCACGTATCAGAAGCTGACCGAAAAGGTTCGCGAAGTCCTCGACGCGCCGCTCCGGCGCGCGGCTTGAAGCCGCTCCGCGTTTCCCGTTAGCTTCGCTCCATGGTGTCAGTGTCGCAGGTCGCGCCCGCGCCGCCGCGTGTGGTCATCCTCGGCGGAGGGTTCGGCGGACTCTATGCCGCCAAGGAGCTCGCGCACGCTCCGGTTCACCTCACGCTGATCGACCGCCGCAACCATCACGTCTTCCAGCCGCTCTTGTATCAAGTCGCGACCGCCGGCCTCTCCGAGCCCGAGATCGCCGCGCCCATCCGCCACGTCCTGCGCAAGCAATCGAACACCACCGTGCTGCTCGCCGATGCCATCGCCATCGATCCCGCGCGCCACATCGT
>DASYSL010000096.1:0-8747 GCA_036003365.1 Candidatus Eiseniibacteriota bacterium | reverse complement strand
TCGAGCCCAATGCGAACCCCCGGGGGGACGGCACCCCGGCCCCCCCGGCCGAGGCGGGCCGCCCGGCGCGTCCGGCGGTCGACCTCGACGAGATGCGCGCCTCGTTCCTGGGCACGCTCGCCGAGCGCTGTCCGCGCATCGACCTCGAGAAGGTGGGCCGGGCCTACGACGTGGCGCGCGCCGCGCATGGCGTGCAGCTGCGCTCCTCGGGCGAGCCTTACCTCACGCACACCGTCCACACCGGCCTGAACCTGGCCGACCTGCTCGAGAACCGCCTCGACACCGCCGTCGCCTGCGCGGCGCTGTTGCACGACACGGTAGAGGACACCTCGGTCACGCTGCCCACGATCCGCGAGCAGTTCGGCGAGGAAGTGGCGTGGCTGGTGGACGGCGTGACCAAGATCTCGGGCTTCCATTTCGACTCGGCCAAGACCGAGCAAGCCGAGAACTTCCGCAAGATGCTGCTCTCCATGGCGCGCGACCTGCGCGTCATGTTCATCAAGCTGGCCGATCGCCTGCACAACATGCGCACCATCGAGTACCTGCCGCACGACCGCGCGGTGCGCATGGCGCGCGAGACGCGCGACATCTACGCGCCGCTCGCGCACCGTCTCGGGATCGCGCGCATGAAGCGCGAGCTCGAGGATCTGTCGCTCAAGGTGCTCGACCCCACGGGCTATCGCGATCTGGTGGAGCGCGTGGCCGTCAATCGCGAGGAGCGCGAGGCATTCCTGGTCGGGCTCATCGAGTCGCTCAAGCAGCGGCTCGTGCGCGAGGGCATCAAGGCCGACATCCAGGCGCGGCCCAAGCACTTCTTCTCCATCTACCAGAAGATGAAGGCCTCGGGCCGGAGCTTCGAGCAGATCTTCGATCTCTACGGTTTGCGCGTGCTCACCACCGACAAGACCGGCTGCTATCAGGTGCTGGGCGTGGTGCACGACTTGTGGAATCCGGTGCAGGAGCGCTTCAAGGATTACATCGCGCTGCCCAAGTCGAACCTCTATCAGTCGCTGCACACGACGGTGGTGGTGGCGGGCGGTGAGCTGGTGGAGATCCAGATCCGCACGCGCGAGATGCACCGCACGGCCGAGTCGGGCGTGGCCGCGCACTACGTCTACAAGGAAGGCGGACGGGTCGACGAGGAGCTGGACAAAGCTCTCGGCCACTTCGTGAGCCAGACCGCCGACTGGCAGACGCAGGCTTCGGATGAGGAATACCTCGAGTTCCTGCGCACCGCGCTCTACCAGGAAGAGGTCTTCGTCTACACGCCGCGGCGGGAGCTCAAACGCTTGCCGCGCGGGGCCACGCCGCTCGACTTCGCGTTCCACGTGCACTCGGAGGTCGGCTACCACTGCGTGGGCGCGCGCGTGAACGGGCAGCTGGTGCCGCTGCGCCACGAGCTTCGCAACGGCGACACCGTGGAAGTGATCACGTCGCCTTCGGCGCGGCCGCATCAGGACTGGCTCGGGATCGTGAAGACGGCGAGCGCGCGCTCCAAGATCCGCCACTGGCTGCGCGAGCAGCACCGCGCCGACGCCGTCGCCCTCGGCCGCGAGATGCTGGAGCGCGAGCTGCGCAAGCGCGGCGTGCGCGAGGTGAGCGAGGCCGAGATCGCGGACACGGCGATGAGCCTGGGCCTGAGCGACGCCGAGACACTCTTGGCGCGGCTCGGCCAGGGCACCATGCCGCTGGGCCAGGCCATGCGCCGCCTCGTGCCCGAGAAGGAAGGCCTGGCGGAAAAGCTCTTCCGCGGGCCCTTGGAAGCGTTCCGGCAAGTCACGAAGCGGCCGGGCCACGGCGTTCGTATCCAGGGCATCGACAACGTGCTGCTCCATTTCGCGCGCTGCTGCCAGCCGGTGCCCGGCGATCGCGTCGTCGGCATCGTGACGCGCGGGCGCGGCGTGTCGGTGCACCGCATCGAGTGTCCCAACACCTTCGAGGACGCGGCGAGCCCCGAGCGCCGCGTCGAGGTGGAGTGGGATGTGGCCGAGGATCAGCTCTTTCCGGTGCGGCTCCTGGTCTACGGAACGGACCGCCCCTCGCTGCTCGCGGACATCGCCAAAGCCATCGCCGCGACGCGCGTCAACATCCGCTCGGCAGGCATGGCGGGGGAGGATCGCCTGGCGCGCGGCGCCTTCTTGATCGAAGTGGCCAACCTTCGTTTGCTCACCGAGGTGATGGGCGCGGTCCGGCGCGTGAAGGGGGTATCGCGCGTCGAGCGCCAGGTGCAGATGCGCGAGCCGCAGAAACGTCCACCCGCGGCTTCATGAGGGCACACCTCCAGCGCGTGAGCCGGGCGCGGGTGTCCGTCGACGGCCGGGTCGTGGGAGAGATTGGCGTCGGAGCTCTCGTCCTCCTCGGCGTGCGCAAGAATGACCGCGAAGAAGATGCGCGCCGCCTGTCCCAGCGCTGTGCCGACCTGCGCTTCTTTCCCGATGAGCGCGGCAATCTCAATCTCTCGATCGCCGAGGCACGCGGCTCGTTCCTGGTCGTCTCGCAATTCACCTTGTATGCGGACACGCGCGGCGGCCGCCGGCCCTCGTTCACCGAGGCGGCGCCCGGCGCGGAAGCCGAGCCGCTGTATGCGTTCTTCTGCGGCGAGCTGGAGCGGCGCGGCTTCAGCGTGGCGCGCGGCGTGTTCGGGGCCATGATGGATGTCGAGCTGGTGAACCAAGGACCGGTGACGCTGCTCCTCGATCAGCCGTGAAGAGCCCGTGGCGCGTGCCACGCGGGGTGCTCATTCTCGCCTCCGGCTCCCCCAGGCGTCAGGCTTTGCTGCGTGGGCAAGGAGTTCGCTTTCGGGTCCTCGCTCAGGACGTGGACGAGACCTGGCACGGCGAACGCCCCGAAGCCTTCGCGCGCAAGCTCGCGCTCGAAAAAGCCCTGTCGGCTTCCCGCCGCCATCGACGGGCGTGGTGTCTCGGCGCGGACACCGTGGTCGCGCTCGGAGGCGAAGTCTTTGGGAAGCCCGAATCGCGCGCCGAGGCAACGCGCATGCTGCGCCGCTTGTCGGGGCGCTGGCACCGCGTGATCACCGGCGTGGCGCTCGTCGGACCGGACTCGCGCTCGGTGCGGACCGTCATCACGCGCGTGCGCTTTCGCCGGCTCACTGCGGCCGAGATCGCCTGGTACGTCGCCGACAAGGAGCCCTACGACAAAGCCGGGGCCTATGCCGCTCAGGGGAAGGGGGCCATGCTCCTGGCCGCGATCGACGGCGATGCCCCGAACGTCATCGGGCTGCCGCTCGGGGCGACGCGGGCGCTCCTGGCGCGGGCGGCCGGGCGGCGCTGATCGCCCGACTTGCTGGACCACTCACTCGCCCGCGGGCGGCCAAGTGGGTTCCTCTCGCCGTGGACCCATTCTTCCCTTTTGAAACGGGCAGGTGGGTCCTTCGGGGAATGGACCCATTCTCACGTCTTGAAACAGGCAAGTGGGTCCGCGCGGGAGAGAACCCACTTTCCCGGGTGGGCTCACGGTGTCGCGGAGCACATGCGCTGGCGCATACGAACCGAGGCTGGGACAGCCGCCGGAGAGGGCGCATTCCGACCTAACGCCCGGGTTGACACCATTTTCCGTGCCATGATAGCTTGCGTTGCTTGAACCGGTTGTCATTTCACGTTCTAGAGGAAGGAAGGCAGGAATGCAGACGCACTCGGTGAAGGCATCCGAGGTGCGGAGGGGTTGGTACGTCGTGGACGCGGAGGGTGAGACCCTGGGCCGCCTCGCGACGCGCGTGGCGATGGTGCTGCGCGGCAAGCACAAGCCCATCTACACCCCCCATCTCGACACCGGCGACCACGTCATCATCGTGAACGCCGAGAAGGTGCACCTGTCCGGCAAGAAGCCGGAGACCAAGCGCTACTTCAGCCACTCGATGTACCCGGGTGGGATGCGCTGGCGCTCGATTCGCGAGGTGCAGGACGCGCACCCGGAGCGTGTGCTGAGAAACGCGGTACGCGGCATGCTGCCCAAGAACCGCCTCGGCCGCGCCCTGATCAAGAAGCTGAAGGTGTATGGAGGCCCCGAGCATCCGCATCAGGCTCAAGCCCCGAAGCCCCTTCCTCGTTAGCCGGTAGCGACAGCCGCACATCTTCATTCGACGCTCAGGAGGTTTGGACTTGCCGACGCTCAAGAAGCCGACGACCGGCCGCCGCAAGGTGGCGATCGCCCGCGTGCGCCTGGTGCCCGGCTCCGGGCAGCACCGCGTGAACGGACGACCGATCGCGCAGTACTTCGCACGCCACTCGTGGCTCCGCCACATCGAGGAGCCGCTCGTGGTCACGCACCGCGAGGGCACGGTGGACATCATTGCCACCACGCGCGGCGGCGGCTCGACGGGGCAGGCGGGAGCCATCCGGCTCGCGCTCGCCCGTGCGCTCGTGGCCGAGGACGAAACGCTTCGCCCGGTGCTCCGGCGCCACGGCCTCCTGACGCGCGACCCGCGCGTCGTGGAGCGCAAGAAGTACGGGCAGGCCAAGGCGCGCAAGCGCTTCCAGTTCAGCAAGCGGTAGTCACCCCGCGGGCGCGGGATTTACGCCCGCCGCACCGGCAACGCGCCGGGCGGCATCACGCACGCCGGCAGGCTTTCGGTGGGGAAATCTCCCCGGGTGCCGGCGGAGGAAAAACCGAAAGGAGAGGCTCGACCCATGGCCGATTTCGCCATGAAGGATCTGCTGGAGGCTGGAGTCCACTTCGGCCACCAGACCCGCCGCTGGAACCCGAAGATGAAGCGATTCATCTTCATGGAGCGGAACGGGATCTACATCATCGACCTGCAGAAGACGATGAAGGCCGCCACCGACGCGCGCCGCGCCATCGTCGACACCGTGTCCGGCGGCGGCCACGTGCTCTTCGTCGGCACCAAGAAGCAAGCCAAGCAGGTGATCCTCGATGAGTCGGCACGCTGCGGCCAGTACTCGATCACCGAGCGCTGGCTCGGCGGCATGCTCACCAACTTCAAGACCATCAAGTCGAGCATCAAGCGCTTGAAGGAGCTGGACGCCATGGTGAAGGACGGGACCATGGCCAAGCTCTCGAAGAAGGAATCCTCGCGCCTCGGCAAGGAGCAGGGTCGCCTGCAGAGCACGTTCTCCGGCATCAAGGAGATGAACGCGCTGCCCAAGCTCATGTTCGTGGTCGACACGAAGAAGGAGAAGATCGCCGTCGCCGAGGCCAACCGCCTCGGGATCCCGATCGTGGGCATCGTGGACACCAACTGCGATCCGGAACAGATCCAGTTCCCGATCCCCGGCAACGACGACGCCATCCGTTCCATCCAGCTCTTCGCGCGCATGGTGTCGGACGCCACCCTCGAAGGCCAGCGCGTGGCGCGCGAGCGCCCGACGAACGAGCCGCAGGCGGCCGAGACGGTGAGCTTCGGCGGCGAGGAAGAGACCGAGCCGCAGGGCCAGGCCGCGGGCGCGGTCTGAGCCACGAGGACGCATGGATGCAGGCAACGAGGGAGGAAGGCTTGACGCAGATCACCGCCGATTTGGTGAAGGAGCTCCGCAGCCGCACGGGCGTCGGCATGATGGAGTGCAAGAAGGCATTGTCGGAAACCTCGGGCAACATGGACAAGGCGATCGAGTACCTGCGCAAGCAGGGCATCGCCAAGGCCGAGACCAAAGCCGGTCGTGAAGCCGGCGAGGGCTTGGTCGAGGCATACATTCATCCGGGCGGCCGGGTGGGTGTGCTCATCGAGGTCAATTGCGAGACCGACTTCGTGGCCCGCACCGACGAGTTCCAGCGCCTGGTGAGAAACCTCGCCATGCAGGTGGCGGCAACCCGCCCCCTGGCCGTGACCCGCGAGAGCGTGCCGGCCGAGCTGATCGAGCGCGAGCGCGCCATCTACACCGAGATCGTGAAGAACGAAGGCAAGCCGGAAGCGATGGTGCCGCGCATCGTCGAGGGCAAGGTCGACAAGTTCCTGCAGTCGGTCGTGCTCATGGAGCAGCCGTACATCCGCGACGACAAGAAGACAGTGGAGGAGATCGTCAAGGAGGCGATCGCGAAGATCGGAGAGAACATCCGGGTTCGCCGCTTCGCCACCTTCACGCTGGGCCAGGACTAGCCCGTCCGGCCGGCACACGGAGATTCCCTTGCCGCGCTATCGCCGCATTCTCCTCAAGCTTTCGGGTGAGATCCTGGCCGGGCCCGGTGGCTACGGCATCGACGACAAGGTCGTGTCGGCGATCTCGGACGAGCTCGTCGAAGTGCACGGCATGGGCGTCGAGATCGGCATCAGCCTGGGCGGCGGCAACATCTTCCGCGGGCTGTCGGCCGCGTCGCGCGGCATGGACCGCGTGGCCGCCGACTATATGGGCATGCTGGCCACGGTCATCAACTCGCTGGCGCTCCAGCAGTACATCGAGAAGCGCGGCGTGCCGACGCGCGTGCTGTCGGCCATCGACATGCACCGGGTCGCCGAATCCTTCATCCGCCGGCGCGCCGTGCGCCACCTCGAGAAGGGGCGCATCGTTCTCTTCGCCGCCGGGACGGGAAATCCTTACTTCACCACCGACACGGCGGCCGCCCTGCGCGCCGTCGAGGTCGGGGCCGAGGTGATCCTCAAGGGCACGCGCGTGGATGGCGTGTACGACCGCGATCCGCTGGCGCAAGCCGGGGCCACGCGGTTCGATCGGATCAGCTACCTCGAAGTGCTCCAGCGCGGCCTCAAGGTCATGGACGCCACGGCCATCTCGCTGTGCATGGACAACCGGCTGCCCGTCGTGGTCTTCAACGTCGGCGTTCCGGGGAATCTCCGCCGCGTCTTGAGCGGTGAGCTCGTCGGGACCGAGGTGGGGGAGTTCGTCGATGCAAAAGGATAAGATCGTCTCCGACGCCGGAGAGCGCATGAAGCAGGCCATGGAGCACGCGCAGCACGAGATCGCTTCCGTGCGCACCAGCAAGGCCACGCCGGCGCTCCTCGACACGGTGCGCGTGAACGCCTACGGCACGCCGACGCCGCTCAACCAGCTGGCCCTGGTGAGCGCGCCCGAGCCGCGCCTGCTCGTGGTGCAGCCATGGGACCGCACGCTGGTCAAGGAAGTCTCGCGCGCCATCCAGGGCAGCGAGCTGGGCTTGAATCCGCTCGACGACGGCACGGTGGTGCGGGTGCCCATCCCCGCGCTCACCGAGGAGCGGCGCAAGGAGCTGGTGAAGCTGTGCGGCAAGCTCGTCGAGGAGGGCCGCGTGGCCGTGCGCAACGTGCGCCGCGACGCCATGGAGCATTTGAAGAAGAAGAAGAAGGACGGCGAAGTCTCGGAAGACGACGAGCGCAAGGCGGAGAAGGAGCTGCAGCAGGTGACCGACCGCATGGTCGCGCGCCTCGACGAGATCCTGAACAAGAAGACCGCCGAAATCATGGAAGTCTAGGAATCGCCCCGGGCCGATGCCCTCTCCCAAGATCGCGCGCGCGCCCACGCCGGAAGAATTGAAAGCGCGGGGTCCTCTCCCGCGTCACGTGGCGATCATCATGGACGGAAATGGACGCTGGGCGGCCCGCCGCGGCGTCCCTCGCTTGTGGGGGCACCGCGCCGGCCGGCGCGCGGTGCGCGAAGCCATCGAGGGCTGCCTCGAGCTAGGCGTCGAAGTGCTCACGCTGTATACCTTCTCGCGCGAGAACTGGGAGCGGCCGCGCCGCGAGGTGCAGGGGCTCATGCGCTTCCTGGTGCGCACCCTGAACGAGGAGATCGACAACCTCGACCAGAGCGAGGTGCGCCTCGGCGTCATCGGGCGCTCGCAGGAGCTGGATCCCGTGGTGCGGCAGGTGGTGAGCAAGGCCATGAAGCGCCTCGACCATCACCGGCGCCTCACGCTTCTCCTGGCACTCTCCTATAGTGGAAGGGCGGAGCTGGTGGACGCAGTGAAGGAGCTGGTGCAGGAAGCCCGCACCAAGCCGGGCGCGCGCGTGGACGAAACGGCGCTCGCGGCGCACCTCTACACCGCGGACTACCCCGACCCCGATCTCCTGATCCGAACGAGTGGAGAAATGCGCCTCTCCAATTTCCTGCTCTGGCAGGTAGCCTATACGGAGTTCTGGGTCACCGAGACCTTGTGGCCCGATTTTCGGCGCCGGCATTTCTATCAGGCCGTGGCCGACTTCCAGGGGAGGGATCGCCGCTTTGGGCGCGTCGATTGAAACTCCCGAAGCCAAGGCGGAGCGCGAAGTGACGCGCGTGCGCGTGCGCGAGGGCGAGGGGCTGGCGACCGAATCGCGCCCGCGCGGCCTGGCCGCCGACCGCTCGCTGCCATGGCGCATCGGGAGTGCAGTACTCTTCCTGCCCGCGCTCTTCTTCATCGTGCGCGCCGGGGGCCTTTTCTTTTTCGGGCTCGTCGCGCTTCAGATCGGCTTCGGCTTGTGGGAGTTCTTCGGGCTCATGTCGGGGCAGGGCTTGCGGCCCTATCGCTGGCTCGGCCTCGCCGCCGGCTTCGCCGTCGCCTGGTTCGTGTACGCCGGCCTGCCCACCCACGCCAATCTCTTCCTGAGTGCCTTCCTGCTCGGCGTCATGTCGCTCGAGCTCTTGCGTCCGCGCGACCAGGGCGTGGCGCCCATGAGCGTCACCCTCTTCGGCGTGCTCTACGTCGGCTGGCTCTCGGCGCATCTCCTGCTCCTGCGCGAGCTGCCACGGGCCATGGGCATGCCGTACGCGTCCGGTGCCGCGTTCGTGTTCCTGGTATTCCTGACGACGTGGGCGTGCGACACCGCGGCCTATGCGGTGGGCTCGACCATCGGACGGCGCCGGCTC
>DASYSL010000095.1:0-6462 GCA_036003365.1 Candidatus Eiseniibacteriota bacterium | reverse complement strand
CATCGCCAAGAGGTGCGCCTCACGCGGCTGAAGCCGGCATCGCGTGCCGCCGGGCGGGTCGCTATCGTGATGGCTGCGGCGCGGCGGCTCCGGCGCCGTCGAATCCCTCACTGAACCGCCCCCAATCCTGCGCCGGAATCCTTCCTTCGGCGAGTGAACGCACGCGCTCGAAGGGATCGACGAGTAGGTCGCCGCGGCGCAGACGCACCGGCGAACCCGGGAGCGCTTCGATGGTGAACCCCCGCGCGTCGAGCAGCAGGGCGAGCAAGGAGCCGAAAATGCCGAGGGCACGGCGTCGTTCGGCTTCCGGAGAGAGCAGCGCGAGACCCCCGCGCAGGTGTGGCAACCAAGCGTCCAAGCTTGCGATGGCTCGCGGGAAATCTTCGAGCGAAAGAGCCGCGAGGCTCTTCCGGTACGGAGCCAGGTTGTCGCGATAGAGAGCCAGCCAGACGCGCTTGCCTGCGTCCTCCCAGGCGAGCGGCTCGAGCTTGCGGGCCGGGTTGACGAGAATGCTCCGCAAGGCGTGCTCCTCCGCCGCGGCGGCTTTTCCAACGAGTGCGGGCATCAGCGCCGAAGAGTCGGTGAGATCCGCCGATTCGCCGGTGTCTTGCCGGCGCTCGAGGCCGATCGCGTCGAGCCGCTCCGAGAGCGAGGGATGCGTGTCGTAGACCGAGGTCTTCTTGCTCGGCGGCGCGAGGCCGCCCACGCGGGTGCGAAACGCTTGCTCGAAGATCCGAAACCCCGCGAGGAGATCCGGCAAAAACCCTCGCTCGACCATCGGAAGGACCTCGGTCTGCACGTAGACGTCCCAGAGCGCACCACGCTCGGCTGCGACGCGCAGCGCTCGGCCCGTCGCGGCCGCGCCGGCGACACGTACGGACACGGCGTCGGCCTCGAGCTCCTGCGCGCGCGAAATGACCAGGCTTTGGCGCAGGAACATCCTCGCGTACGCTTGAAACGGCAGATCCAGCCAGAAGCTCGAGCCTTCCAGGTGATCGAGGGTGCGCGCAATCTGGTAACGGGTCCGATGCACCCACGGACCGAACTTGACGTCGCCGGCCACGTGGTGGCCCATCTCGTGGGCGATGATGGCCTCCACTCCCGTTCGGTCGAGCCACGCCAGGTACGGAATGCCAATGCCCACGATCGAACGCCCTCGGCCGAACCACGAGCTCCGGTAGGCGGCGTAAGCATTGGCGTCGAGGAGCAGCTTGACGTGACGCGGCGCGGGATGACCGATGCGCCCGGCGACGCCGTCCACGAGCGCGCGTAGCTCCGGGAAGACCTCTTCGTCGGACTCGGACTCTTTCGCGGGGCGCGGGCCGAAGTGCGGTCGAAACCCCCAGAGCAGGTACACGGCGCCAATCCCGGCGATGATCCCGCCGAGATCGGGTCCTTTGCCGTAGCTCACCTGGGCGTACGGAACCGAGAAGAGCGCCGCCGCGAGCCCCACGCCCATGGCGTAAAAGCCAATCCACGCCATGAGCAGCAGCGCCGCGCGCGAAGCCAGGCTCCTCGCCGAATGCCGCCTCGGAACGCGATCGGCCATGGGCGCGCGTCTACTCGCTTTGCACGTGCAGCTTCGCGAGCGCGTCGCGGAGCTCACCCGCGCCCGCGGTCTGGCCAATCTTCTCCAAGTACTTGGCGCATTTGGCGGGCTCTGCGCTCAGGATGCCCATGTGTTTTTTCTGCACCTGCTTCGAGTCTTTCGGCATCGACAATTGCCCCGGCGGGTCGGAAAACGCGTAGTCGACATGGTCGAAAGCGAAGCTCTTGCGCCCGCAAAAGAGCTCACCGCTTTCCTCGGGCCGATCGTGCGAGTCGGCGGTGTACGTCACCGTTTCGAGATAGACGGGCGCGGCGCCGAGCACGTTGTAAACCACCGCGTCGAAACCACGCGGAACATCGACGCTACCGTGATCGATGACGACGCCGTCGCGTCGAACCTCGATCGGTTGCGTGCCCACCGACGCCCGCACCTTACCCACGCTGCCCGCCATCACGACCGCTTCGGCGCTGCCGATCTTCACCTGGACGGGGAAGGGAAAGCCGTTGGCGACGTGCACCGTGTTGTAGCGTGCCGCCGCGACGGCGCTCAGCGCCCCGCCGAGCACGAGGAGCAACACGATGAGCGCGACCCCGCGCTGCCAGAGGTAGAGGGGGAGCGAGAGCGGCACCTTGCCGAAGAACGTCCACCCTTTGCCTTGCTCCGCCGGGCGCGTGAGGTAGGCGCCGAGCGGAAAAAACGGAAGGAAGACGAAGACCAGGTAATGCGTCTTCACCGAGGTCCGGTCTTGTGGGTCGAGCTCTGTCGCGCCGTACACGCTCGCGCCAACGCCGTTGTACGTGACCATCCAGGGGGCGCCTTTGAGCGGCTGCAGGAAGAGCCGGCGCCTCGCGAGCAGCGTGTTCACGAGGGGCCCGTCGGTGCCGGCGCCCCTGAGCTTCAGCCAGATGAGTGCACGATACGCGGCATGCGGCCGCCCTTCCTCGATCGCGCGCTTGAGCTGCGGCGAGCGGCCGGCGAGCGGCAGCAGTTCTGGCACCCGTTGCAGAAGACCCGCAGGGTCGCGCTCGACCGAGCCCGCGTCCCCCGACGCCCGCGCTTCTTCGCTCGCTGTTTGCGAACCCAAACCGTGCTCATCGGCCATGGCTGCACTCCCGTCCCAGAATGCCCGCAGGCTAACTCACCCGTTCTCAGGACGGAAGTTGAGGCGCTCTCGACGTCTACCAACCTACATGTGGGCCTCCTGCCCATCGCCGCCCCCGCCGCCCACTGCGATCTTTGCCCCGCCTGCGTTCGGCGCCTCAAACTCTCCCGGGGCGAGCCGTTCTCGGGACTGCAGCCATGCGCTCCGTGAACGGTTTTCCTTGTCGCAATTGCGCCGACGAGGAGCTCGCGAAGCGCGGCATCGACCCTGCCCATCCGAAGCGCGAGTTTGCGGGGAGTGAGGTGTATGTCCCACCCCTCGAAGCGGATAACTCGGATCTGGGCGTCAATCGTCCGAACGCCCACGGCAGTGTCGGACGCCACCTGAACCTCCGCGCCTGACGACGATTCGGTTCCAAGCCTACGCGCCCGTTACGAAGGACGTTCGCCGCGACGTACCGAGCCCATGCGCGCCGGCGCGTGACCGGGCGGGGGCCGGCGGTGCGGGCGGGCCGGCGTGCGCGGCGGATGCACCGAGTACGCAGGTGGCCCGCACTGGCGCCAAGCGGGCCGCGCCGCCTCCACGTAGACGACGCGCGGCGGCGGCGGCGGGTAGGGCGGATAAGAGCGCTCCACGTACACCACGCGCCCGGGAGACGACGCGCAACCCGCGAGCAGTGCCGCGGCCGTGAGGGCGCACCAAAGACATCGGGCCATGCCGCATCGTACGGATGGCCCGACACCAGTCTTCCCCGCGCTTCACGGGGCTCGCGAACGCTCAGGGATAGTTGAAGGCGAGGGGAGGCGCCTCGCTCGACACGATGTACTCGAAGCGCTTGCGGAATTCGGCGGGCGGCAGCTTCGACGTCTTCGCGAGGCTCTCGAGCTCTTTCACGTCGTCGAAGTCGTCTTTGCGCAGGCGAATCATGTAGCGGCGCGCGATCTTGTACGACTCCGTATCGACGTTGACCATGCGCACGCGTGTCTTGCCCGTCTCCGGATCGAGCATGTCGCTGAATTTGATCGGCTTGAACTTGCCCTGCTGCACCGTGACCATGGCGCCGGAGCCGCCCTCGATCAGGTACTTCGCCGCGCAGTAGCCGAGGTCGCGCGTGTACTCCATGTCGAACGGGATCGGATCGGTGCAGCGCAGCTCGTAGCCGATGTTCTTCGGCACGATGGTGATCTTGATCCCGAGCTCCTGGAGCTTTTCCTGCACGCGCGTCTTGATGATCGGACCGAACTCGATCTCGGCCATGCGGATGTGCCCGTGCTCGTCGAGCTCCACGTCGCCGGCGACCGCCTTGAGCTCGGCCTCGGTCAGGTGCTCGACCAAGCCCTCGGCGAGCACGGCGACGCCGTCCTGACGACCGTGAGCCAGACGCTTCACGATGGCGCCGACCAGGATGTCGGCCATCTCGTCGAGCGGGATCGTCTTCTTGCCGAACTCCTCGGGGATGATGGTGAGCGTGGCGCCCGCGGCCTTGCCGATGCCGAGCGCGAGATGGCCCGCCTTGCGGCCCATCGCGATCACGAAGTACCAGCGCGAGGTCGTCTGCGCGTCCGTCAGGAGATCCTGCACGATGCCGGTGCCGACGTGGCGCGCCGTTTGGTAGCCGAAGGTGGGGATGCTGTCGGGCAGGTCGAGATCGTTGTCGATCGTCTTCGGCACGTGCACGACGCGGAGGCTCCCCTTGGAGTGGTCGGCCAGGGTGAGCGCGGAGAAGGCGGTGTCGTCGCCGCCGATGGTGATGAGCTTGCCGACGCCGAGCTTCTTCAGCGAGTCGAGCGAGGCGGCGATCGTCTTCGGGTCCTTGGTCGGGTTGGCGCGGGCGGTGCGCAGCACCGAGCCGCCACGGAAGTGCACGCGCGACACGGACTCGATGTCGAGCTTCCGCACGGTGCTCGTGTCGCCCTTCATGATGCGCGAGAAGCCGTCCATGATGCCGACGACTTCGATGCCCGAGAGGCAAGCGCGAATCGTCGCGGCGCCGATCACGCTGTTGATACCCGGGGCCGGTCCGCCGCCGACCACGATTGCAAGCTTGTCGTTATCTGCCATGAGGGCGGCGCCTATAGCACTTTTGCCGCTAGGACGCGCCGCGGCGGACCCGCCACGCGTGGACCTCACGAGCCGCGGCGGTGCGTCGTCCTCTCCGTAGAGTGACACGCGAAACTTCTCGTGAATTCGCACGACGCCGGTCCAATGACCGGCCGAGGAATCGTCATCGACGATGACCTGGACGGATTGCGCTCTTGCGAGACGAATTGCTATACCGTCTCGCCGCTTCGATGCCTCGCCAGCCCTGGACCCCAAGCGCCCTCCGTTGGCTCGTTCTTCCGCTCGCCGTGGGCATGACCCATGTCGTCTTAGAGGGCTCGGCCGACGCCAAGACCAAGAAGACGAAGCAGTCGAAGAAGACCGGGCCGAGCATGGATGACAATGCCGGCAAGGAGAACGAAGGCGGGACTGCACCCGGCACGACCGACTCCCAGTCGAGCCAAGTGGAGATGGTCGATCAGACCCCGAAGAAGAAGAAGCCGGGCGAGGCGGAGCCGGAGCCCGTGACCTTGGAGGAAGAGGACGCGCCGCCTCAATCGAGTGAGCCCGAAGCGCCGTCCCCGTTCCCGCTGAACTGGCTCAGCCTGATGATTCAGCAGGATTTTCTGGTCTACGGCAGCACGCCCGACGTGTGCCCCTCCGTGGACATCAACGGCAAAGAGTTCAAAGGGCAGGGCGACTACTCCTGCCGCGACTCCGCCGGCGTCTACAAGGGCGACGTTTATCACGGCGCCGGCAACCAGGTGCACGGCGGCTTCGGCCTCGGCACGCTTCGCATCAACCTCGGCTACGACCGCGTCCTCGGCTCGCAGTGGCAGCTCGGCGCCCGCTTCGGAATGCTGCTCCTGCAGGCGCCCGGAGTCACCGGGTCCAAGGCGCCCAAGCCGATCGGCGGCGAGCTCCGGGCCGCGTACTACTTTGGCGACTCGCCGTTCGAGCGCCAGGGCATCCGCCCCTTTGCCTCCGTAGCCGCTGGGTTTGCCGAGGTCGACGGCAAGGTCAGCGTCCAGGTCTACAAAGACCACATCGCGTACGAGGCGAAGCACCCGACGAACCTCGACGCCTGGCGCACGACCGGTCCCTTCTTCGGGGCCGTGAGCGGCGGCGCCAGCATCCCGTTCGGCAACTTCATGCTGAGCGGAGAGCTCCGGGCGCAGCTCATGCTGGGGAATTTCGCCTTCTCGCCCGCGGTCGCACTCACGCTGAGCTACGGCCTCTGATCGGGCCGGAAACACGGGTGGCGCGGATCCCGGCGGCAGGGGCCTGGTACCGGTTCCAGATTCGTGATTGACAGCCCGGGCCCCGAAAGTCCAACATGCGCCGCCCGCAGGCGTTTTTGCGTAAGCTTCCCGAGTGGCGGGTCGCGCGCCGCGGCTTTCTCAGGTGATCACCATGCAACGACTGATGATGTGCGTGACGGCGGCCGCTCTCGGCGCGCTCGGCCTCGGGCTCGGCGCTTGCGTCGAAAAGGTCGACCCCGCGTCACCCAAGACCGCGCAATCGCCGGAAGGTAAATCCTGTCCCGCGGCCACGGCCATGATCTCGGACGGCGAATCCGCGAACAAGACGAACTTCGTCGAGGGCCGCGGCGGCTACTGGTACACCTTCCTCGATACCAAGGACAACGGCGGCTCCGACATCTGGCCGCTCTCCGGCGCGCTAGGCGGCACCTTCGAGATGAGCGAAGGCGGCGCGAACAATTCGGCGCACTCGGCGCGCATGAAGGGCACGGTTGGCGGCGCCGACATCG
>DASYSL010000094.1:0-5353 GCA_036003365.1 Candidatus Eiseniibacteriota bacterium | reverse complement strand
GCGAGCGTGGTCGACTTGCCGGAGCCGGTCGGCCCCGTGATGACCACCAGCCCGCGCTCCTTCGACGCCAGCTCCTTCAGCACCGGCGGCATGCCCAGCTCTTCGAGCGTCTTGATCTGCGTGGGAATAACGCGGAAGACGGCGGCCAGCCCGCGCTCCTGCACCATGATGTTGGCGCGGAAGCGCGACACGCCGGGGAGGTCGAGCGCGAAGTCGATGTCGCGGCGCTCCTCGAAGACCCGCTTCTGCTCGTCGTTCAGGATGTCGTAGATGGCGGCGCGCGCGTCGTCACGGGTGAGCGCCGGCATCTCCAAGCGCACGAGCTGGCCGCGCAGACGCAAGAGCGGCGGCTGCCCGGCCGAGATGTGCAGGTCGGAGGCGCCTTGCTCCTTGGCGAAGGCGAGCAGGGTCGTGAGGTCGAGAGCCACGCCGTTTCCTAGGAGAGCGCCCGCGAGGCTTCGACGCGCGACACCGTGCCTTCGGTGACGCGACGCTTGAGCTCGTCGGCCAGGGGACGGTAACCATCGGCCACCGCGAGCTCGCGGAGTCGCTCCAGGGGAGCGCCGTCGCGAATCGCCTGGCGCATGGCGTCACTCAGGAAGAGGATTTCGAAGGCGGCCTGAATACCAGTCGGGAACACCGTGCGCTCGCCGGAGCGCGTGCGCGGATCGCGGCGCACGAGACGCTGCTGGATGATCGCGTGCAGGCGAAGCGGTAGCAGCATGCGGCTCTCGCGCTCGGCCAAGAGACGGCCGAGGAGCGGGAACGTGTCCTGCCAGTCCGTGCGTACCAAGAGTAGGCGGCCCGAGGCGGCGGGCGAGAGCAGCTCACACACGGCATCGCCTTCCAGGACGTCGTCCAAGGCGAGCACGTCGGCGGCCTGACCCACAGCGAGATCGCGCCAGCCGGCGCGCACCTGGTCGGGCTCGGCCACGATGCGCGTGGCGCCCGTGACCGGAGCCCCCGGCCGCGTCTCCACGAAGAGCACGCGGCGGCGCTCCGAATCGCACGCGCCGGCCAAAGCGGCGAGCGTGGTGGAGCCGCCGGAGCGCCTGGGGCCCGTGATCAACACGAGCCCGGCCGGTTGATCGAGCACGTTGCGCAGGCGTCCGGCTTCGATGGCGTCCATGCCCAGAGCGTCGAGATCGGGCGCGCTCGATCCGCGCGGTCCGAGGAAGAGCGTGAACGCTTCGCCGTCGACACCGCGGGCGATCGAGACTTCGAGCATCATCTCGCCGGTCGGTGTCGGGCACACGATGCGCCCGCGCGCGTGCACGCGATCGTCGAAAAGGTGCGGGCCGCCTTGCGCCTGGATGCGCGCCATGAGGACGGGCCCCTGCTCCGCCGATTCGACCGCCATGGGCATGAGATCGGAGCCCACGCGGTAAAGCACCGAGAGCTGGCCCGCGTGGGGCACGAAGTGGATCTCGCTCGCGCCCTGCGCCGAGGCCGTGGTGACGTGGAACTGCAGGAACATGAGACCGGAGCGGTCCCACAGCACGTCGTGGCGGACGGGGGAAGCCTTGCCACCGCGGGGCGCTTCCGCGGCGGCGGGCGCGCGGCGCTCCTCGCGCTTGACGCCGAAGACGGCGTCCAAGGCGGCGGCGATCTGGCTCGCGGTCGCGACGGCGGCGGTGACGTGACAGCCGCTCTCGGTTTCCAGCTCGGCGACGGCCGCCGCGTCCGTGGGATCCGAGAACGCCACGGTCAGCTCGCGATCCACCTGCACGAGCGGCATGGCCTGCATGCGGCGCAGGAGCGCGTACGGCAAGCCGCGCACCAGATCGAAGTCGAGCGACTCGGCACGCACGTCGACGAAGGTGAGGTCGAGCTGGCGCGCCAGCGCCCACGCGATGTCCTCTTCGCTCGCGATCCCCATCTCGACCAGGGTTTCGCCGATGCGGCGGCCGGTCTCACGCTGACGCGCGAGCGCCTGCTCGATCTGCGTCTCGTCGAGCACGCCGGCCTCGACGAGGGCGCTGGTCAGGTAATGGGTTTTGGGCTGGGCTCTGCCGCTCAAGAGACGCCCCCCGCGCCTAAGGAAGAGCCTCGCTTTCCAACGCGGACAGCGAGGCTTAGTCTAGCTATCGCCGAAAACGCATCGCGGCTTTAGCGTCTCTGGCAGAAAATCACGTCAAATCGTCTTCACCGGCCAATCTCGTGCCAGGAGGTCGCTCGATGGCGGAGTTCCAAAGTCGTGCGGTAGCAAGCCTCGTGGAATTGCACTCCGTAGAACTACGTAGATTCATGGAGGTGTGGCGGCGCTTCAAAGCCTCGGGCAAGCCCATGCCCGAGGCGCGCGGCGACGCCGACTACGAGAGCGCGGAGCGTCTCGTCGCCCACGTGCAGGGCGCGGCGCGCAGTTACATGCTGTGGATCTGGGAGATGCTCGAGAAGCCCATCGAGGGCCTGCCGCGCATCCGTGACGCGGAAGTCATCGTGCCGGCGCTCGACCAGTTCCAGGCCGACACGCTGGCCGGCTGGGAAAAGCACGGCGCGCTCCTCACCAACGAGCAGCTCGGCCCGACGCAGTACGTGAGCCGCTGGGGCGAGCCGCACTCGATCGAGCAGATGCTCGAGCACGCGGTCGTGCATCCCATGCGTCATCGCCGGCAGCTGGAGAGGATGCTCGAGTCATGAGCGAGCGCGACACCTACGCGATGGGCCGCACGCAAGCCGAAACCCGGCGGCTCATGCTGCAGCATCAGGTGTACGGACCGTTGACGCGTCGCTTCTTCGAGACCGCGGGCCTGGGGCCCGGGATGAAGGTGCTCGACATCGGCAGCGGTGCGGGTGACGTGGCGCTCCTGGCCGCCGATCTCGTGGGGCCGAGCGGGCTCGTGCTCGGCATCGACATGAACGCCGATATCCTCGCCACGGCGCGCGAGCGTGTCGACCTCGCGGGCTGGACCAACATCGGCTTCCAGAGTGCCGAGTTCATGGCGTTCGAAACCCCGGTCGTGTTCGACGCCATCGTCGGCCGCTTCGTGCTCATGTATCAGAAAGACGCTGCGGCGGTGCTGCGCCATCTCATGAAGTTCCTGCGCGTGGGCGGCCTGGTGGCGTTTCATGAGCTCGACATGACGTATCCGCCCACCTCGATGCCGGTTTCCGACTTGTCGCGCCAGCTCCAGGAGTGGATGGGCATGCGCGCCACGCCGGGCGCGGAGATGATGATGGGCAGCAAGATGCTCGCCGCCTACGAGGCCGCCGGGCTGCCCACGCCGCAGCTCATGATCGAGGCCGCGGCCGGAGGGGGCGAGGATTGGCCGGGATACGAGCTGCTCGTCCAGACCTTCCGGAGCCTTCTGCCTATGCTGCAGAAGGCCTCCGGACTCGATCCCGGCGCCGTGGACATCGATACGCTGGAAGACCGCCTGCGACGCGACGTGGTGAGCCGCCAGGCCATCTTCATGATGCCGCTCATGTTCGGCGTCTGGAGCCGAAAGCTTGGCTGAGGGACGCGAGCGGCTGCCAGTCGTCATCGCCGAGACTTACGACGAGATTGCGCGCGGCATCGCCGTGCGCATGGCCGAGCTGGTGCGCGCGCGTCCCGCGGCCGTGCTGGGATTGGCGACCGGATCGACGCCCATCGGCATCTATCGCGAGCTCGTCCGCATGCACAAGCAGGATGGGCTCGACTTCGCGCGCGTCACTACCTTCAATCTCGACGAGTACTACCCGATGAACCCGGAGCGGCTGCAGAGCTACCACCGCTTCATGGCCGAGCACTTGTTCGATCATGTGAACGTCGATCCCAGGCGCGTGCACATTCCGCGCGGCGACTTGCCACGCGGGGAGGTGGCCGAGCATTGCCGCGAGTACGAACGCGCGATCGCCGCCGCGGGCGGGATCGACTTCCAGATCCTGGGCATCGGTCAAACCGGGCACATCGGCTTCAACGAGCCAGGGTCGAGCCTCGAGTCGCGCACGCGCTTGGTGACGCTCGACACGATCACGCGCCGCGCCGCCGCCGCCGATTTCTTCGGCGCCGAGAACGTGCCGGCCGAAGCCATCACCATGGGCGTGGCCACCATCCTCGAAGCGCGCGAGATCGCGCTCGTCGCCACGGGCGAGCACAAGGCCGCCGTGGTGCGCCGCGCCGTCGAGGGCGAGATCGATCGCTCCATCGCCGCCACCTACCTGCAGCGCCATCCGCACACCACGGTCTATCTCGACGGCGCCGCGGCGGCCGAGCTGACGCGCGTCAAGACGCCTTGGCTCGTGCACGAGATCGAGTGGACGCGCGCCCAGGAGATCGAAGCCGTGGTTTGGCTCGGGCTCACGTTGCACAAGTCCATTCTCAAGCTCGAGGACGCCGACTATCGCGATCACGGCCTGAGCGCCTTGCTCACGCGTCATGGCTCGGCGGCGACCTTGAACGGCCTCGTGTTCAACGCGCTCACTGAGAAGGTGCGCGGCAAGAGCAAGCTGCCGCGCGGCACGCGCGTGATCGTGTTCTCGCCGCATCCCGACGACGATGTCATCTCGGCCGGCGGCATCCTGTCGAAGCTCTTCCAGAACGAAAACGACATCGTGGTGGCCTATCAGACGTCGGGCGACCTGGCGGTGTTCGATCACGAGGTGCGACGCTACTTGGGATTCTTGCGGCGTACCGGAGAGGACTTCGGCTTCAAGAGCGCGAAGCTGGAGAGCTGGATCCGCTCAGTCCAGGAGGCGCTGGCGCGCAAGGGGCCGGGTGACCCGGATTCACCGCAAGTGCGGCTCTTGAAGCGCCGCATTCGCGAAACCGAGGCCGTCTCGGCGCTCGAGACTTTGGGCATGCGCGCCGAGCAGGCGCGCTTCCTCAACTTACCGTTCTACGAGACGGGGCTCGTGCAGAAGAATCCGATCGGCGAGCGCGACGTCGAGGTCGTGCTGGCTCTCCTGGAAGAGCGTCGGCCGGAGCTCATCCTCGTGGCCGGAGATCTTTCCGACCCGCACGGCACGCATCGTCTGTGCAAGGAAGCGATCGACGCGGCACTCGCGCGCTACAGCGGTACCCGGCCCGAGACGTGGCTCTATCGCGGCGCGTGGCAGGAATGGTCGGTGGCGCAGGCCGATCTCTTGATTCCCCTGTCGGAGGAAGAGCTGCGCCTGAAGATCAGCGCCATCTTCAAGCACCAGTCGCAGAAGGACCGCGCCCCCTTCCCGGGCTTGGACGAGCGCGAGTTCTGGCAGCGCGTCGAGGAGCGCAACCAAGGCACCGCGCGCACACTCGACCAGCTCGGCTTGCCCGAGTACTTCGCGATGGAGGCGTTGGTCCGGGCGGCACCGCCCCTGTGACTTGTTTCACAAGCGCACGTCAACGTGCATTGAGGGTCGATAGAGGCTACGCGCGACGGCGTTCACC
>DASYSL010000093.1:0-16359 GCA_036003365.1 Candidatus Eiseniibacteriota bacterium | reverse complement strand
TCTTCATCGCCATGGGATCGCGGCTAGTGCAGAACCAGCGTCTTGAGCTCCTTGCTCTCCGGGCCGTTGCTCGCGCGGACGAGGTAGAGCCCGGCGCGCAGCGCCCGGCCCGCGCCGATCGCGAAGCTGTCGGTGCCCGGTTTCGCGTTCTCGAGCTGGCGCACGAACACGCGGCTCCCGCGCACATCGAAGACCTCGACCGTGACGCGGCCCTCGTACGGATGCGTCACCGACACGTTGAACACGCCGGAGGGGGCCGGGTTCGGCCACGGTCCCTTGATCGCGAACGACAGGTGGGTCTCGGCGCTCACCGCCCCAGCCGACCCTGCGACATCGAAGTCGCTGTAGTTCTCGTGCTGATCCACCGCCGCGAGCTTGTAGAACCAGCCCGGCGCTCCGCCTTGATCTACGTACGTGAGCGCCATCTGGTCCACGAGCAGGTTGCTCGCGTCGGGCGCGAAGTTCGCCGTCGTGCCGCGATAGAGCCGGTAGCACTTGAGGTCGCCGACCGTGGCACCGAGCCACTGCAAGGCCGCGCCCTGGCTCGTATACGAGAGTTGGAACTGAGCCGGCGGCGGCGGCGGGATGTTGTCCACCGAGTAGCCGCTGTCCACGTTCGAGTTGTAGAACGTGTTGGGATCGGCGGTCAGGGCCGTGACGAAGAACGCGGTAAACGGATTGCTTCCGGGCAATGAATCCTGCGTGGTCGCGGCCGTATAGCCGTAGGCCGGCAGCTGCTGAGCCGGAAGCGTGGCCAACGCCTCCCAGTACGTGATGACGCCGCTGTCGGTGCGGGTGAGTCCGGACGCCGTGGCCAAAGAAGCGTAGCCAACCCGGCTGCCGCGCCCGTCGAGAGCCGCTGCCCCGTTCAGCACCGACGGAGCGAGATACGGCACCCGACGCCAGATGCGATAACTGTTCACGGACGTTCCGGTCAAACCGTCCTGCGCGCTCGCCCGCCAGAGCACAAACACCTTGCCGCCTTGGTCGTTGGGCACGTCACGCACCTTGTCGAGGTGCGGATTGGGACTCGGCGGTGGCGGCGGACAACCGGTGAGCAGGGTGCGAATCTCGGAACCCTGATAGGCCACGGAGACCAAGTCGGGATGGCCGTCTCCGTCGAGATCGCCCTTCGCCAAACCGATGCAGAAGTTGCCCACTGCGTGCGCCGCGGGTAGAGCGAAAGTTCCATCGCCGAGGCCGGCGAACGTGTAGACCGAGTTGCGTGGGCCGGTGGAGACGGCGATATCGAGGGTTCCATTGCCGTCGAAGTCACCGATCTCGTTGTCGGAGACGTTTCCGCCACCGATGGGCGACGCGCTACTGAAGGTACCGTTGCCCACCCCGCCGCTTCCCAGGCCGAGGTGGACGTCGACGCCGCCGCCGTTGCCGCTGGTCACGAGGTCGAGAATGCCGTCGTTGTTGAGATCGGCGGCCTGCACGTCGAACGCGCCATCGGTGGTGTTGTAGTAGGTGGGCGCACCGAATGTGCCGTTTCCGGCGCCGCTGCTTCCGTGGCCGAGCAAGATCGCCAAGTGTCCGCCGTCGTACACCGTCGCCGCGAGATCGAGGATCCCGTCCTCGTTGAAGTCCGCGGTCGTAAGTCCGGCGGGCGCGCTGGACAGCGGAAGGAAAGCGGGGCCGGCGAAGCCGACGGTGCCCGGACCGCCCGTCGCCAGGAGAACGCTGAGACCTGGAGTGGAGTACGTGTTGTTGAGCACTACGAGATCGAGCTTGCCGTCGCCGTTGTAGTCGCCGACCGCGAGGCGGTAGGGCGTCGGGCCGGAGGGGAACGTGACGTAGGGCGCGAAGGTTCCATCGCCCTTTCCGCCCGAACCCTGGCCCACAAGAATATCGACCGTGTTCGACACGTTGCAGCTCACGGCGAGATCGAGGATCCCGTCGCCGTTGAAGTCCGCGGTCGCGATTCCATAGGGCCGTGTCTCGGTCGGGAAGTGGCTCTCGAGACCGAGAGCGCCGCTACCCAGTCCGAGGCGAATAGAAACCGTGTTGGCGAGCCCGCTGCCCGATCCCACTCCCGCGTTCACCACCGCCACGTCGGGGATGCCGTCGCCGTTGAAGTCGGCGATCACCGCGTCATGCGGAGTCGGCCCGACGAAATAGGCCCCGGCGGGAAACGAGAAGAGAGAATCGGGCTGGCACGCCGACCACGCCACCGGCGTGAGCGCCGTCGCGGCAACGATTCCCGAAAAGATGAAGACGGAAGAAAACGCGAACAATCTCGAACGCTGCATCAGCGGCCTCCATCGGGAGGTGAGGAGGAGGGGGAGGGTCCAAAGCGCATCAAGGCTAGCACCGGGTCCGCGGTCGGGCAAGGGCGCGGGCTCTGGGACAGATGCCTGCATGACTTCGGGAGCCCGTTCCTCTAGATTCCTCGTTCCATGGATGCCGCCCGCCGGCCCTCTCCGCCCGTCCGCTGGCTCCGTCGTTTATCCACGCGTCGGACGGTCACCTGTATCGTGTACCGGTACGAGCGTTTCGAGCACGTGGCGACGGATGCCGAGATCCGTCGCGTGACGCCAAAGACCGTGGGCGACGCGCGCTCCATGGATACGCCCGAGCGCATCGCAGAGTTCGAAGCCTTTCTGGCGCGAGGAGATCGGGGTTACTACGGCTACGTATCGGGACGTGTCGTCCACCGATCCTGGGTGGTGCGCGGACCCGCGGTGATGCGGCTGTGGCGCCATTTTGGCGCCTGGCCTGTCGGTCCGCGTGGCGCTTATGTTCACTATTGTGAGACGGCGCCTGAAGCCCGAGGTCACGGCCTCTACCCCGCCACTTTGAGCCTGATCGCCACCGACCTGGCCGTCGAGGGCGTCCAGGGTCTTTTCATCGCCACCGAAGCGGAGAACGATGCCTCGCGACGCGGCATCGAGAAGGCGGGATTCGTCGCGTGCGCCCGGGTCGTGGTGCGCGTCATTTTCGGTTTCGGCTTCCAGCGCGTGATCGAGACGGAAGGCCATGCCCGAGCCTGAAACCGCCGCGGCATCCAAGTACGCCGTCCGCCGCCTCGAGGGAAGCGCCGATCTCGAGCGCTGGCAGAAGTTCATGGCCGCCTCGCCTCAGGTCAATCCGTTTTCGATGTGGGCCTGGCTCGACGCCGCCGGCCGCGAGGTCGGCGCCACGAGCGAGATCTGGATCGCGGAGAAGGGCGGCGAATGGATGGCCGGCGTGCCACTCACCAGCCGCAATGTCGGTGGCCGCTGGCACATGGGGCTTCCACTCGCGGCCTACAACACGTTCCACTACCGGCCCACGCGCGACACGCACGGTTCCAGCGTCACGTCCGAGCATCTCGACGCCTCGCGCGCGCTGATCGAGGGAACGCGCGGTCGGCTCAAGAATTGGAACCTGATGCTCTCCCCCACCATCGACGACGTGCGGCCGTGGATCTGGGCGGGATGGACGGCCAAGCCTCGCTACACGTATGTGCTCGACCTGACCCAGCCGCTCTCGCTTACGCACGCCGTGCGCAAGCACTTGCGCAAATGCCAGGAAGCGTCGTTCACGTTCGACTCGAGCTGGAATCTCGACGCATTGTGCTCCGTGTTCGGCGCCACCATCGAGCGCCAGGGGTTCGGGATGCGGCTCACCATGGAAGCATTCCGACGCATCTCCGAGCGCTTGCACGAGGCAGGTGTGGCGATCATGGGCATCGCGCGCACGGCCGAGGGCGAGCCGGCCGCGGGTCACATCCTGCTGTCGGTTCCGGGAGTGCCGATCAGCTTTCACTGGGCGATCGGCACGCACGCGCGCTTTCTCACGAGCGGTGTCAGCTCCTGGCTCATGGTGGAGACGGCGGCCGAGCTGGCGCGCCGGGGCTTTCTCACCTGGGACCTGTGCGGAGCGGACTTTCCTTCGATCGCGCGCTTCAAGAGCGGCCTTGGGGGCACGCTGGTCCACTATTTCCAAGTCGAAGCGCCGCGCGGAGCGCTGGAGAGCGCCTACACGAACCTCAAATCTTCGTGGCGGAAGCTCTCGGGCTGAAGAGCCCGGCGTACTGCTGCGCGATCGCCGACTCGCTGAAGCGCGCCTCGGCACGGCTCGCGATCTCGCGCGCATTCCAACGGTCGTAAGGCCGTAGCAGCTCCAGGATGGCGCGTGTCAAATCGTCGGCATCGCCGACGCGACAAAGCAGGCCGTCTTTCCCGTCCTCGACGTAGCCCTCGACACCCGAGTCGCGGGTGCCCACCGTCGGGCGGCCCACCGAGCGAGCTTCAATGACGGCCAACGGACAATTGTCGCGGTGGCTCGGAAGCACGATGAAGTGTGCCTGGCGGGTCGCAGGCGCGACCACTTCGCGCGGCTGCATCCCGTGGAGCGTGCCCATCCCCTTCGCGGGGCCCGAGGAGAAGACCCGGGCAAGCCGCTCCTCCTCTTCCCTCTCGCCTTCGTCGGCGAACCCGAAGAAATCCCAGTGCACTTCGACATCGGGCGCTTGCGCCACACGCTCGATGGCGTGGGCGAGCTCGGGGATGCCCTTTTCTTTCGAGAATCGCCCGGCATAGAGCGCTCGAAAGCGCAGCTTGCCTGACGCGGCGCGCTCGATGGACGGTGGCGGCGCGTAGCGGAACAAGGTCGAAACAGCGTTCGGGATCACGGGGATCTCACGGTCCACCCCCGCCTCTCGCATTTCTTTGACCAAGATGTCACTGACGGCCGCCAATGCATCGGCTTCGCGGCAAGCCGACAGCGTGCGCTCGTGAAGCACGGGTTCCATGGCACCGGCTGGCTTCCACAAGAGCGAAAACGGCCCCGTGTGCTCCGTCAGAACGACGCGCGGCCTGGGGTTCAAATTCTGGGCGAGCCGAAGCGCGGCCCAACCTGCCGGGGTCGCGCAGTGCGCATTCAGGATGTCTGGACGGCCGTGGCGCGCGACATAGTGCGCATAGGCTCGGCGGAGCCAGGCGGCGTAGCGATCGATGCGCCGCTCCTTCTTGCCCAAGGACGTGTGCAAACCGCGCACCCGCACCACGGGCGCGCCGAAGAACATCTCTTCATGCAGCGTGGGCCAGAGCGTTCGCGGCAGGCGCATGCTCTTCAGGCGCTCGTCGTAGCCTGCTTCACGCGCGTGAATGGTCTGATTCCTGAGGTCGACGAGATCGGGGTACAGAACGCCGACACGCGCTCCGGCCCCGGTGAAAGCCTCGACGTATTCCTGGAAGATGCGTCCGCCGGTGGGCCGCTCGGGTGTGGGAAACCAGGTGGGGACGAGAACGACGTGAAGGCCGGCCAGTGGCCCTGAGGCCATCAGCCTTCCACCACGATCTTGCTGAGGTCGAAGCCGCGCGCGAACAGGGCGCGCACCTCGTGGAGCAAGCCGAGCCGCCGCAGACGTCCGTTGGGATCCTTGGGATCGTTGATCAGGACGTCGGTGAAGAAGGCGTCGATCGCCTCACGCATGCCGAGCAGCACGTCGAGCACGGCAGGATAGTCGCGGCGCGCGTATGCGTCTGTGGCGCGACCGGCTGCCGCCGCAAGCGCGTCGGCGAGATTCTTCTCGGCCGGGTGTCCCCACGTGGCACCGCCGGGCGCAGCCGCGGCCGTCGCCGGCGCATCCCTCTCGGCGCGCAGGATGTTGGCCACGCGCTTGTAGCCGATCACCAGCGTCTGGAACGAGGCCTCGCGCCGGTGCGCCTGGAGCGCTTGGGCCCGCGCCAGGGCGTCGAGCGGATCGCGGAAGCCCAGCTCGGCATCGAGAACCGTGGCCGATTCGTCGTAGGCCACCGCGCGATCGGCGAGCGCGAGCTCGACGCGTCCGCGCCAGAAATCGGCGAGCGCCTTCTTCACATCCGACGGCGCTTCACCGCCGAAACCGGCGAGCGCGCGCTCCGTGGCCAGAGCGAGATCCAGCGTGCGCCGCTGCTCGAGCAGCAAGCGCACCACGCCGTTGGCGGCGCGACGCACACCGTACGGATCTTCCGAGCCCGATGGAATCTTGCCCGCGAGGAAGTATCCGGCCACCGAGTCGACGCGATCGGCCGCGGAGAGGATCGCGCCTGCCGGGCTCTCGGGCAGCGGATCGTCGGCATAGCGCGGAAGCACGTGCTCGCGGATCGCGGCCACGGTGGCGGCCGGCTCGCCGTGGCGCTCGGCGTAGTACGCGCCCATGACGCCTTCGAGGCTCGCGAACTCCTTGCCCGAGCCGATCATCTCTCCGAGCAGGTCGGTCTTCATGAGCAGCGCGGCGCGACGCGCCGGCGCTTCCGACTTGGCGTCCCACTGCGTCGCCAGCCATCCCGCCAAGGACTCCACGCGGCGCGCCTTGTCGCGCATGGTGCCGCGGCCTTCGAGCCAGGTGATGCCAGCGAGGTCCTCGACACGGTCGCCCGGCGCCTTGCGCAGGTCGGCGTCCCAGTAGAAGCGCGCGTCGTCGAGGCGGGCTTTGAGCACCCGCTCGTCGCCGCGCACGATGCCGGCGACGTTCTTGCGATTGCCGTTCAGGATGGCGACGAAGCACGGCAGCAGACGAGCGTCCGCGCCTTCGACCGCGAAGAAACGCTGGTGCTCGCGCATGGCGGTGACGATCACCTCGCGCGGCAGATCGAGAAACGAGCCGTCGAAGCGCCCGAGTGCGGCCACCGGTTTCTCGACCAGGAAGTTGTTGATCTCGAAGAGCTCAGCGTCCTCGACCAGCTTTCCGCCGCCCTCGCGCGCCGCATCGTGCGCGGCCTTCGTCAGAGCCTCGAGACGGCGCGCGACATCGACCATTACGTCCGCGCCCTCGAGCGCAGCCGCGTACGCGTCCGGCTTGGCGATGGAGATGGCCGCCGGCGCCAGGAAACGGTGACCGCGCGTCTCGCGCCCGGCCGCGAGGCCGGCCACGCGCGCCGGCAGCACGTCGCCGTCGAGCAGGGCCACGATCCAGCGGATCGGCCGCGCGAAGCGGAACGCCGGCGACTCGCGCGACCAGCGCATCGACTTGGGAAACGGCAGGGCCGCGACACGCCGCTCGATCAATCCCGGCAGCACCTCGCGCGCATCCTTGCCTTTCACGCGCACGGTGGCGGCGACGTACTCGCCCTTTTCGTTGGTGACGCGGCGGACCGCCGAGAGATCGACACCCTTGCCGCGCGCGAAGCCGAGCAAGGCGGGCGTGGGCTTGCCTTCCGCGTCGTACGCCGCTTTCACCGCCGGACCGAGCGCCTCCTCGTCGACATCGGGCTGGCGCAGCGACAATCCGCGCACGTGCACGGCCAGGCGCCGCGGCGTGACATAGGACTGCACGCCCGTATGCGTGAAGCGTAGATCGGTCAGCTCCTGAGCGATGCCCTTCTCGAGCGCCTGGGCGGCGGGCGGCGCGTAGCCCGAGGGCAACTCCTCGACGCCGATCTCGAGCAGGAAGTCTGCGGTGCCGCTCATCGCGCCACCTCCTGGGCTTCGCGCTTGGGCTTGGGTTTCTTGGGCGCGGCGTCTTCCTTGGGCTTGTCGAGGCCGAGGCGCGCCTTCTCTTCCGCGCTCAGCCATGGATAGCCCTGGTCCTCGCGGCTCTGCAGATAGGCGCGCGCCGCCTGGCGCGCCAGCTTGCGGATGCGCCCGATGATGCCCACGCGCTCGCTCACCGAGATCGCGCCGCGCGCTTCCAGCAGATTGAACATGTGCGAGCACTTCACGACCGCGTCGTAGCCGGGGAACACGAGGCCCAAGCCCAAAAGCCGCGTCGCCTCGCTCTCCCACTGCTGGAAGTGCTGGCGCAGCACTTCGACGTTGGCTTCCTCGGCGTTGTAGCGGCAGAACTCCTTCTCGTTCTGCAGCCACAAGTCGGCCCACGTGAGCTGGTTGGCGTAGCGCACGTCCTGCACGCGATCCACGCCCTGCAGCATCATGGCGATGCGGTCCAAGCCATAGGTGATCTCGGCCGAGATGGGATCGAGATCGATGCCGCCCACCTGCTGGAAATAGGTGAACTGCGTGATCTCCATGCCATCCATCCACACCTGCCAGCCCAACCCCCAGGCGCCGAGCGTGGGCGATTCCCAGTCATCTTCCACCAAGCGCAGGTCGTGCTCGTCGAGCTTCAATCCGGCCGCCGCCAGGCTTCCGAAATAGAGATCGAGCACGTCGTCGGGGGACGGCTTGAGGATCACCTGGTACTGATAGAACTGCTGGAAGCGCATCGGGTTCTCGCCTTGGCGCCCGTCCTTGGGGCGGCGCGACGGCTCGACGTACGCCGAGCTCCACGGCTCCGGCCCCAGCGCGCGCAGGAAAGTCGCTGGATTGAACGTGCCCGCCCCCACCTCGCTCGGATAGGGCTGCGCGATGACGCAGCCGCGCTCGGCCCAGTAGCGCTCGAGCCCGAGGACGAGATCCTGAAAGGTGGGTGCGCTCATCCGGCGCGCTCCTTGCGCGGCAAGTCGAAGGCGCGCAGGAGCTCGAGCGAGCGGAAGCCCGCGAAGCGTTGGAAATGCGTTTGCAGATAGACCTCCGTCACCTTGAGCAGCTCGCCGCCGCGCGTGGCGCGCGCCGGCGCTTCGTGCCAATCGTGATCGAGGAGCGCGCGCAGCTCGGCGAGACCCTCGGGCGAGAGTCGCAGGCTCCCCACTTCCTGCGCCGCGCAGCGGTCGCACAGGAGCCCGCCGCGCGACGGTGCGAAGACACGCGCTGTACCGGGATCGCGCCCGCATCCGGCGCAGGCATTCAAGACCGGACGGTACCCCAGAAGCCCCGCTGCTTGCACCTGGAAGGCCACCGTGTCGGCGGCCAGCGTGGCGGACGGATCGCGCGCGATGCGGCCCAGCGCGGCCACCAGCAGATCGTAGAGAGCCGCGTGCTCCTCCTCGCCCCATACCAGCCGGTCCACCAGCTCGACCGCGGCCTGCGCGTGCGCCAGGCGCTCGAAGTCGGCGGGCGCGGCGTACGACTCGAGGAGATCGAGCGCCGAGAGCAGCTGGAGGTCGCGGTTCTCCTTGAAATAGAGGAGTGCGGAAACGCGGGCCAGCGGCTCGAGCGTACCGGCGAACTTGCTCTTGGGCTGGCGCGCGCCTTTGGCCACCGTGCGCACGATGCCGCGCTCGCGCGAATAGAGCACGGCGATGCGGCTCGTGTCGCCGAGCGCATGCAGCTTGAGCACCACGGCTTCGAGCCGCTCGAGGGCCATCGCGAGACTCCGGGGAAACTACGAGAGACGCGGAACGGCTTCCGAATCTTCGGGCCGCACCACGCCGCCCGAGACGATGAGCTGGAGCCCCTGCTCCACCGTGAGGTCCACGGGGATCACACGCTCCCGCTTCATCAGATGATAATGGCCGGCCGTGGGATTGGGCGTCGACGGGACGAACACGCCCACCATGTCGCCTTCCAGCTTGCCGGCGAGGGTGCGCGGCGGCGGCGCGGTGACGAAGGCGACCGCCCACGCGTTGTCGTGCGGCCATTGCACGAGCACGACGCGGTGGAAGACGGTGCGCTTGCCGCTCAGGAACGCCTCGCCGATCTGCTTGGCCGGATTGTAGATCATGCGGAACACGGGCAGGCGCGCCAGGGCTCGGTCCCAGGCCCGCACCAAGGCGAAGCCGGCGAAGAGGCTCGCCATCCATCCCGAGACGATGAGCAGGATGATCATGGCCACGAGCCCGAGGCCGGGGATCTGTTTGTAGTCGAGCCACGAGAAGCGCAGGTACTTGCCGAGCAGGCTGTCGATCCACACGAAGAGCCGCCACAGGATCCACACGCTGAGCGTGGTCGGTCCGAGGACGAGAAGGCCGCCCAGGAGATAGGCGCGCGTGCGCGCCCAGAATCCCAGCCGCTCTTCGGGCTCCATGACCAGCGGATTCTCGGTCAACTCGGGCTCTCCCCTCTTGGACTTTCGCCGCGCGGCGCGCGGCGCGTCACGCGCTGACTCTTGACCGCCACCTGATCGATGCGCCGGCGATCGGCGCTCAGCACCTCGAGACGATAGCCGCCGCACACGATCCACTCGCCTGGCGTCGGGACGTGGCCCATGCGATCGAGCAAGAGGCCGGCCACGGTTTCGTAATCGCCCTCGGGCAGATTCACTCCCATGTTCTCGGCCATCTCTTCGAGGCGCGTCGAGCCGGGCACGGCCACCGTGAGCGCGTCGAGGCGGCGCGTGCCCGCGGGCTCCGCCCGGGCGCGTTCGTCGCCGATCTCGCCGACCAGCTCCTCGACCAGATCTTCGTGCGTCACCAGGCCGGCGGTGCCGCCGTACTCATCGAGCACGATGGCCATGTGCTGGCGCCGTGCCTGCATCTCGCGCAGGCATTCCGCGGCTTGCTTGCTCTCGGGCACCAGGAAGACCGGACGCACCATGCCGTCCACGGTCAGGCTGCCGCTCGGCGCGCGGAAGAGATCGAGCCGATGCACCACGCCCACGACCTGGTCCAGGTCTTCGCGGTAGGCGGGCAGGCGCGAGAGATGCTTGTCGCGCATCACGGTGAGAGCCGCGGCGACCGTCGTGCCAAGCGGAATCGCGATCATGCGCGTGCGCGGCGTCATCACGCCGCCCACCGGCGTCTCGGCGAAGTCGAACACGCGGCGCAGAATGCGGCCCTGGAGCGGCGTGAGGCGCGCGATCTCGTCGCTCTCGCTGAGGAGAATCTGCAAATCCTGGCGCGTGACGCGAAACGCCAGCGGGCCGCGCGAGAGCCCGGTGCGGCGCAGAAGCCAGCTCGCGGCACCCGTCACCGCACCCACCCAGGGACGGAGCGCGGCGTAGGCGGCGGCGACCGGCGGCAGGAGGCGCTCGCCGATGCGGTCGGCCTGGGCGCGCGCCAGCGACTTGGGCAGGATCTCGCTCACGAGCAAGGTGAGCGGCGCCAGGATGAGAACGGCGATCCACACCGCGGGCTCGCCCCAGCGGCGCGCCACCCAGAGCGTGGCGAGCGAAGCGGCAAACACGTTGGCGAGCGAATTGCCGACCAGGATCGTGGCCAGAAGCCGCGACGGATCGGCGGCGAGCCGCGCCGCCGTACCGCCCTCGGCCTCGGCTTTCTTGGCGGTGCCGTAGCGCAAGCGCTGCGCCGAGAGCACGACCGTCTCGGCGCCGCTGAACACCGCGCTCACCAGGAGTGCGAGCAGAATGAGGAGCGGGATCATGCCGATGCCTTCGGCCGTGGCGGCTTCACGCGCACGCTCCACACGCGCGAGCCGACCAGCGATTCGATCAGCAGACGGTTTCCGCCGGGTGTCTCCGTCTCGTCTCCTTCGCTGAGCGGCTCGCGCCACAGGTCGCGCGCCAGCGCTTCGATCGTGCGTCCGTTCTCGGAGGGCAGCGTGGTGCCCAGCATGCGGTTCACGTCGCTCACGCGCACATTGCCGCGCACGATGGCGTCGCCGTTTTCGAGCAGGCGCACGGCAGGCTCCTCTTCCTCGAGCTCGCCGCGAATTTCCCCCACGATCTCCTCGAGGATGTCCTCGACGGTGACCACGCCCAGCGACTGACGCTTGTCGTTGGCGACCACGACCATCTGCACGCCCTCGCGCTGCATGTCGGCGAACAGCGCTTCGACCGGGCGCGTGGGCGAGACGAGGAAGGCCGGACGCGCGATCTCGCGGGCGCGCTTGGCCGGCGCTTCGGCGTTCAGGAACGGCAGAAGATCATTCACGTCGACCACGCCCACGATGCGGTCGACCGTGCCTTCGTAGACCGGAAGGCGCGAGTGCCCGGAGACGTTCACGAGCTCGATCAAATCGTGCGTGGTGGCTTCGCTCGGCGCCATGACGAGATCGGCGCGCGCCGTCATCACCGCCCCCGCGGTGCGCCCACGCAGGCGGAACGCGCCCTCGAAGAGCCACGCTTCCTCGGCGGTGAGCGAGCCGCGCAGCTTGCCCTCCTCGAGCAGCGTCTTGAGATCCTCGACGCCCACGAGCGCCGGCCCCTGGCCGCCGAAGAGCCGCGCCGCGGCGCGCGACACGCCCTCGAGAAGATTCACCGCCGGCCGTAGCACGGTGCTGACGATGCGGAGCAGCGGCGCCAAGCGCACGGCGAAGCGTTCGCCGTGCTCGAGCGCGTACGTTTTGGGCGCCACCTCGCAGAAGACGAGGAGCACGAAGCTCGTGGTGAAGACCTGGAGAGCGAGGAGAGCCGCGAGCGGCAGGGAGTGCCCGAGCAGCCGGTTCACGAGAAGCGCGCTCACCGATGTGGCGGCCACGTTGGCGAGCGTGCTCCCGAGCAGGAGACCGACGAGCACGCGGTGCGGATGATCGAGCGTTTGGCGGAAGAGCGTGGCCTGGCGCGCCAAGCGGCGCAGCCGCAGCCGGGGCAGAGCGAGGAGGGCCGTCTCGCCGGCGGCGAAGAGCGCGGCGAGGACGAGAAATCCCGCGAGCAGGAAGAAGAGATTGAGATTCGACACGACGCTTCCGATCAGGCCGGCTCGCGTTCCCAGGAGCGGACGAGACGCGTGAGCGCCTTCTCCGAGCCGCCGCGCAGGGTGTCCAGGTGCACGCGCTCGCGGGCGCGCATGACCGCGCGCTCGCGCACCTTCACGTGATCGTGGCCGCAGAGGTGCAGAGCGCCGTGCGTGAGCAGGCGCGCCAGCTCGCGGCCCGGCGTGACGCGGTAGCGCTTGGCTTGCGACAGGAGGCGTGGCACCGAGATCACGAGATCGCCGAACAGAACACGGTGCCCCTCGGGGTCGCGAACGTCCTCGTAGGTGAAGGAGAGAATGTCGGTCGCCTTGTCCATGCCGCGGTATTTCTTGTTGAGCACGCGGATCACGTCGTCGGTGCCGTGGGCGAGGCCGACCTCGGCGTGCGCCACGCCTTCGCCGGCGAGGATCGCGTGCACCAGATCGGCGGCCACGCGCGCCGGATCGCCGGCCTTGCGCTTGGCGCCGCGGGTCGCGCGTGTGGAACGCGTGGAGCGCCGGAGCACCTTCTTCAAGGCCTTTGACGCGCGCTTGGCGCGCACCGGGCGTCTAGCGCCGGAAGAGCGACGTGCGGACACGGGGCAGCACCTTTCCCAGCCGGGGCGCCGGCAGATCGGGGTAGGCCACGCGAGTGTGGAAGCGGGCCGTGAGCACGGTGACGAACGCTTCGCGAATGCGCGCCACGTCGGACAGATTGAGCCCGGATTCGTCGAGCTCGCCTTCGCCGAGGCGCATGTTGACGATCTTGCTGACCAGGCCGCGCAGGCGCGCCGGCGTCGGATCGGTGAGCGAGCGCGAAGCGCCCTCGACGGCGTCGGCGAGCATGACGATGGCGGCTTCCTGCGAGTGCGGGCGCGGACCGGGGTAACGATACGCGGCATCGCGCGTCGTCGGGTCGAGGTCGAGCGCCTTGGCGTAGAAGAAGGCCACCATGGTCGTGCCGTGGTGCTGGCCGATGATCTCACGGGCGCGGCGCGGCAGCTTCTCGCGGCGCGCGATCTCGAGGCCCTCGGCCACGTGCGACTTGATGACCAAGGCGCTCATGCTGGGCGCGAGCCCGGCGTGGCGCGATTTCCCGCCCCCTTCGTTCTCGGTGTAGTACTCCGGCTTCGTGATCTTCCCGATGTCATGGTAGTAGGCGCCGACGCGCGCCAACAGCGAGTTGGCTCCCACCGCCTCGGCGGCCATCTCGGCGAGCTGGCCGACCACGAGCGAATGGTGATACGTGCCGGGTGCTTCGAGCATGAGCCGGCGCAGGAGCGGCCGGTTCAAGTCGGAGAGCTCGAGCAGCGTGATGTCCGACGGCACCTCATAGAGGCGCTCGACGAACGGCATCAAACCCATCGCGAACAGGCACGAGGCGAACGAGCCCACCGCGCCGGCCACGAGGTCGCGCGCCAAGACGCCCATGGAGACGAATTGGCCGAGGTCGACGGCGAGCAGCGCGGCCGCCTGCGAGAGCACGATGTAGAGGAGCGAGCGGTAGAGCTGCCAGCGATGGCGGATGCCGGTGACCGAATACACCGCGACGACGGAGCCCACCGCCGCCACCGGCACGAACGCGGCACGGAAACCCGCCACGGCCGAGAGCGCGACCACGAGCAGGAGCGCGAAGTGGAGCGCCACGCGCTTGTCGAAGAGCGTGGCCAGGACCAGCGGCCCGAGCACCACGGGCGCGGTGAACTCGCTGAGCCCGGCGACGCGCGTGCCCAGGGCGGCGAGCCCGAAGGTGAGCGAAGCCAGGATCGCGCACAGCGCCAGGAAGCGCGAATTCTCGTAGAGCGCGCGGTGCTCGTAGCGCAGGTAGAGCGCGAACGCCGCCACGAAGAGCAGGAGCAGCGCAATGCGCGCCAAGGGCGACACGACCGCGGGCCCGTGTGGAAACGCCAGCGTCCCGGCGGCGACGACGAACACGCCGAGCGCCAAGCGGCCCACGCGCTTCAAATAGGGATGCATCGTGCCGGTCCGAGCGGACCGGCGTCCAAGGATGGGTTTCACGGCCTCCGTTCCGATTCTAGGAACCGCCCGAACTAGCGAGAGCCGGCGTTGCGCTCGTCGGCGGGGTCAGGGAATCCCGCGCCGGACGGAGGGTTGGCTCCGTTGCCGTGCGCGGCCTCCTGGGCCGCCCGAGCGTTTGCCTCAGCTTCGTTCTCCCGGCGGTGGAAGTCGTCGAAGGCTCGCAAGATGTCGCGCACCAGCCGGTGGCGTACTACGTCTTCGTTGCCGAAGTAGACGAAATGGATCTCGGGAACTTTGGACAGAATCTCCTGGATCTTCACCAGGCCCGAACTCTCCGGATCGCGCAAGTCGATCTGGGTCACGTCGCCCGTGATGGCGGCGCGCGAATGGGCTCCGAGGCGCGTCAGGAACATCTTCATCTGACGCACCGTCGTGTTCTGGGCCTCGTCCAGGATGACGAACGCGTTGTGCAGCGTGCGCCCGCGCATGAAGGCGAGCGGCGCGATCTCGATCACGCCCAGCTCCATGAAGCGACGGATCTTCTCGTACGGCAGGAGATCCTGCAGCGCGTCATAGAGCGGACGCAGATAGGGATCGACTTTATCCTGCATGTCGCCGGGCAGGAAGCCGAGCGACTCGCCGGCCTCGACCGCGGGGCGCGTGAGGATGATGCGCTCGACGCGGCGCGTGCGCAGCGCGTGCAGGGCCGCGACCACGGCCAGGTACGTCTTCCCGGTGCCCGCCGGACCGATGGCGAAGACGATGTCGTTCTTCTCGAGCGCGCGCAGGTAGTTGACCTGGGTGGCGCTGCGCGGACGGATCGTCTTGCGGTCGAACACGTAGCCCGGACCGCCTTCGAGCGCCTCGCGCGCTTCGGCGGCAGCCTCGCGCGACATCTGGTTGCCGGAGAGGCCGAGGGCAATGCTCACGTCGGCATCTTCGACCACTTTGCCGCGCTCGGCCACGTGCACCAGCTCGCGCAGGGCCGAGGCCGCCTTCTCGACGGCTTCCTCTTCCCCGCCCGAAACCGAGAGCGTGGCGTCACGCATCGTGATCTGGACCGGGTACTCGGTCTCGATGCGCTTCAGCGTCTGGTCACCCTGGCCGAGCAGGCTCAGGGGGTCGATGTGCTCGATGGCAATCTTCTGAACGTGACTCCGAGGCATGGTTCTCCGAAACGCGGGCCGTGATCGTGCCCGGTAGGCGGGTCTCAGCCGCGCCTCCAAATGCGAAAGGCCCTGGGAGCGCAGACGCGCGTTTCCCCGTGGGCCTCTGGGCGGACCGCGCCGCCCGAACGATGTCGAATAGGGTAGCGATCTCTGTCGATGGGATCCTCTGGGGGGCCCGTTCAGACCAACCCCTTCGCAACCCGTCCAACCTAGCACGAAGCGTGCCGCTGGTCAAGATTGAACGGTACCTAAGTCAATGCAGCGCAATAGACTAACTTGGTCTGCCGGGCCCGGAGCCACACCCCGCTCGGCCCCTTGGATTCTGCAATTGGCAGGCGAAATCTTCGCCAGCGGTCAAAGTCGAGCCAACTCGCATTCACTGCCCCCGGGGGCAGCTCCACATGCGCTGGCGCATACGCGAGCATGCGCTGGCGCATGCTCCCCGGAACGTCAGATGTCGATGCGGGCGGCGCCGGTGATGGCGAGGGTGCGTGGGACCTGAACGAAGATGACGACCGACCCCTTTCCCCGGGTCAGGTCGGCAGGAGCGCGCAGGGACAGCTGGACATTGCCGTCACGGACGGGTGCGGTGACCAGGCCGCGCACCACCTCGGCGTGATGGAGCGTGCGTCCGGAGTTCTCGCCCGCGCCCACGTGGTGCTCGATCTCGCGCTGGGCGAGTGCCGCCACCACGCGATCGCTCGCGTTGGCGCCGCGAATGTGGACCATGACCGAGACGTTGCCACCGGGCATGGCATTGGCCGAGACGATCTGCACGTCGGCGCTTGCCGGCTGGGCCAGCGCCTTGGAGATCTCCTGCTCGGCCTGCGCGCGCCGCGAGCCCACGAAGCCCACGCGGCCGTTCACCACCATCTCCGGCGTGTACG
>DASYSL010000092.1:0-8321 GCA_036003365.1 Candidatus Eiseniibacteriota bacterium | reverse complement strand
GCGAGATCGAGGCGCAGACGCCCGGCCACCTTCTTCATCGCCTTGGTGATCTGCTGGGTGCTCTTGACCGAGCGGATCCGGCGCTTGATGTCGCGAAGAGTGGCCATCGTCTCCTAGCGCGCGGCCGCCGCGAGCTTGCCGTCCTTCTTGCCGGCCTGGAACGCCGCCTTGAACTCGACGATCGCGGCCTTGAGCTTCTTCTCCGACGCTTCCGAGAGATCCTTGCTGTTCTTGATGTCATGGCCGACATCGCCGTAGCGCTCGCCCATGAACTTGAGGAACTCCTCCTCGAACGGCCGGATCGATTCCACCGGCAGATCGTCCAGATACCCCTGCGTGCCGGCGTAGATGATCATCACCTGCTGATCGAACGAGATGGGGGCCAGGTTCTTCTGCTTGAGCACTTCGACCATGCGCTCGCCGCGCGTGAGCTGCGCCTGCGTCGCCTTGTCGAGATCGGAGCCGAACTGCGCGAACGCCGCCAGCTCGCGGTACTGCGCGAGATCGAGGCGCAGACGCCCGGCCACCTTCTTCATCGCCTTGGTCTGCGCGTTGCCGCCCACGCGCGACACCGAGATGCCGACGTTGATGGCCGGACGCACGCCCGAGAAGAAGAGATCGCTCTCGAGGAAGATCTGTCCGTCGGTGATGGAGATCACGTTGGTCGGGATGTAGGCGCTCACGTCGCCGGCCTGGGTCTCGATGACCGGAAGGGCGGTGAGCGAGCCGCCGCCGGCCGAGAATTCCTTGGGATTGATCTCGTGCGCCTTGTCGGACAGCTTGGCCGCGCGCTCGAGCAGACGCGAGTGGAGATAGAACACGTCCCCCGGGTACGCCTCGCGTCCAGGCGGCCGGCGCAGGAGAAGCGAGAGCTGGCGATAGGCGGTCGCGTGCTTCGAGAGGTCGTCGTAGAAGACGACGACGTGGCGGCCGGTGTCGCGGAACTCCTCGCCGATGGCGCAGCCGGCGTAGGGCGCGATGTACTGCATCGGCGCCGGATCCGAGGCCGGGGCGCTCACCACCGTCGTGTACTCCATGGCGCCGCGGTCCTCGAGGATCTTCACCACCTGCGCGACCGTCGATTCCTTCTGCCCCACGCACACGTAGATGCAGAAGAGGTCGGTGCCCTTCTGGTTCAGGATCGTGTCGACGATGATCGCCGTCTTGCCGGTCTGGCGGTCGCCGATGATGAGCTCGCGCTGGCCGCGGCCGATGGGGATCATGGAGTCGATGGCCTTGACCCCGGTCTGCATCGGCTCCTTCACCGGCTGGCGCTCCACGACGCCGGGCGCGCGGCCCTCGAGCGGGCGCGACTTGTGCGAGACGATCGGGCCCTTGCCGTCGATGGGCTGGCCGAGGGCGTTCACCACGCGGCCGATCATCACATCGCCCACCGGCACCTCGGCGATCTTGCCGGTGCGCTTCACCGGATCGCCTTCCTTGATCTTCGTGTCCGAGCCGAAGAGCACGGCGCCGACGTTGTCCTCTTCGAGGTTCAGCACCATGCCCTTCACGTCGCCGGGAAAGTCGATCAGCTCGCCGGCCAGGGCGTCGTCCAAGCCCCACACGCGGGCGATGCCATCGCCGACCGAGAGCACGACGCCGACGGACTTCGTCTCCAGCTTGGTGTCGTAGCTCTCGAGCTCCTTCTGGAGCACGGCGCTGATCTCTTCGGGTCGAAACGGCATTGCGATCTCTCCGATCTATGAGTCGGGGTTCGGCTACACCTCGACGGCCAGCAGCCGGTCGCGCAGCTCCAGAAGGCGCGTGCGGACGCTGTCGTCCAGAATCTGATCCCGGTACTGAACGCGGACACCACCAAGGAGTGACTCGTCCACGTGCGGCTCGATGAGGAAGCGAAGCCCGGTCCGGTGCTCGAGCGCCTGGCCGAGGCGCGCCTTCTCGTCCTCCCCGAGCGCGACCGCGCTGGTCACGCGCGCGTGCACGATGCCCTTCTTCTCTTCCACCAGCGCCCGGTACGCGGCCGCCGCGTCGCGCAGGTAGCGGATGCGCTTCTTGTGCATGAGCAGGAGGACGAAGCGCATGGTGAGAGGATGCGTGCGCGAGCCCAGCACGGACTCGACGAGCGCCCGCTTGGCGTCGTCGCGCACGGCCGGCGACTCGAGGAAGCGGCGGAAGGACGAGTCCTTCTCGTCGAGCGTGGTCAGCGACTGAAGATCTTCCGCGACCGCGTCGACCGCGTTGCGCTTCTCGGCCGCGCCCAGAAGGGCTTCGGCATAGCGCTCGGCTAAACCCTGCTCGCGCAGCGCCATGATCTCTCTCCTACCGCGCCACGCCGGGCATGGCGCCGGCCTGGCCGATGAACTCCTCGACCAAGCGCCGCTGGGTCTTCTCGTCCAGCTTCTCGCGCAGGATCTTCTCGGTGGCCTCGACGGTCATCTTCACGAGGTCCTGCTTGAGAGACAGCATCGCCTTGTCGCGCTCCACCTCGAGCTCGCTGTTCAGGCGCTGCAGGCGCTGCGTCACGTCTTTCTGCGCGCCGGCCTTGATCTCGCTCGCCACGCGTTGACCTTCGGTGACCGCCTCCTGGATGCGCGCGCGCGCCTTGGCTTCGATCCCCTTCAGCTCCTGCTCGAGATCGGCGCGCAGCTTGACCGCGCGCTCGTTCTCCTGGCGCGCGTGGTCGAGATCGTCGGCGATCTTCTTGCGGCGCTCCTCGATGAAGCCGAGAACCGGAGGCCACGCGTACTTCCCCAGGATGAACAGCACCAGGAGGAAGCCGACGATCTGGGTCGCGAATTGGCGGACGTCGATGATGTTCATCGTGACTCCCCTGCGACTCGACTAGTGAATGCGGCTGTTGAGCAAGAACATGGTGATGAAGGCGTAGATCGTGAGCGCCTCGCTGAAGGCGAAGCCGAGAATCATGGGCACGAAGAGCTTGCCCGCGGCTTCCGGCTGGCGGCCGATGGCCTCCATCACGCCCTTGCCCATGAGCCCGAGACCGATGCCCGAGCCGACGGCCGCGATGCCGATGGCGAGCGGAAGAGCGAGACCGAGTGCGGATTGAAACGGCATCTGAGTTTCCTCCTTGGAGACCGCGCGTCCTGGCCTTGGGCTAGAGCGTCGCGGGCTGGGCGCCGTGCTCGGCGCCGACATGCTCCTCGTCGTGTGCGTGCGTGGGCTGAGCCATGTAGAGGTACACGGAGGCGAGGAGTGCGAACACCAGGGCCTGCACCGCGCTCATGATGAGGCCCAGGAACATGAACAACACATGGATGGGGAAACCGATCGGCACGGGCTGCCAACCGAGCAGCGCCACGCCGATGCCGACGAAGACCGCGATCAGCATGTCTTCGCCGAAGACGTTGCCGAAGAGTCGCGCCGCCAACGACAGCGGCTTGATGAACTCGCCCATGAGCTCGATCGGGAAGAGCACCGGTGCCACGAACCAGCCGACGAGGTCCTTGGGCGAGCCGGCGAGATGGTACAGGTAGCCGAACGGCCCCTGCTTGCGAATCGCCGTGTACTGCACGTAGAGGAACACGACCACCGCCATCGCCGCCGTCGTGTTGAGCGACGCCGTGGGCGACTTGAGCAACGGAACGAGTCCCATCCAGTTCATGGTGAGGATGTAGAAGAAGAGCGTGCCGATGAAGGGCACGTACGGCTCCATCGTGGGACCGAACGTCTGCACGATGAAGTCGCGCCCACCGCCCATGGCCGTCTCGAGCATCATCTGGCCGCGCCCCGGCACCATCTTGGGATGCGCGAAGGCGAGGCGAACGAGCACCACGAGAATGATCGTGGCCAGGAACGAGAAGATCGGGTCCTGCCAGGCCTCGAGCGTCTTCGCCCATCCGGCTCCGTGCGTCGCCTTGTTGAGCACGCTCGGCAGGGTGGGCAATTCGGGCGCGCCGGTCTCGCTCTCGGGCGCCTGCTCGGTTTCCTGGATCTCGTGCTGAACCGAAGTGTTGCTCGAAGCGACCACTGGCTCGGGCTGAGGATTGGCGAACGCCCACAGCACGAAAGCGCCGGCGAAGGTGAGCGCGATGGCCCAGCCCACGATGCCCTGCGCGCGGCGGGACGGCAGCGGGCGGCGCACCGCGTCGCCCGGGCGCTCGCTCGTGCGTCCGGTGGCGAAGTCGAGCGCCTTGCCGAGAGCGATCGAGATCGCCTTGAGCACGACGACCGAGAACAGGATCCAGAATCCGATGGTGGCGCCAAGGAGCGGCAGACCGCTGGTGAGAATTCCGTATCCGCCCAACATGAGGACGGGAAGCGCGCCGAGCACGACCGCGAGGTCACGCCACACGGGCGCGCGACCGACGCGTCCGGCGATCAGGAGACGGCCGAGCGCCTCGAGGAAGAGCAGGTTTCCCAGAGACCAGAGCGACCCGAGCGCGAGCGCAAGCCCGAACGTGGCGCCCCCGTACACGACTCCCGCGAGTGCGGCGAGCACGGTGAGCGCCAGGGTGACGCGTCTGACCCTGACGAGAAACTCGAAACCCATCGAGGGCGTTACCTCTTCGCGGGGCGCGGTCGGAGCACCGCGTCCCCAGCGACGACGTGTGACGAAATTCCGTTAGGAGGTGCCGCGGACGATCAGTCTTGCGCTTCGTTCTGGATGCGGCGCGCGATGAGGTAGATCTGGCGCCCCGCCGCGGCGAAGCCGATGAGCAGACAGACCCAGGTCAGCCAGCTCGTTCCGAACTTCCGGTCGAGCCAATCCCCGAGGAGATATCCCACGACCGGCCCGGCGACGAGGAGCCCCAGCAGGCTAAATCCGAGGCCCAGCAGACGCCAGTTCCCGGCCCAATCTTCCGTCGATTTGGGCACGAAACCGCCGCGTGAAAAAAATCACAAACTCGGTCCTGAAGTTGGCGGGCTCGCGCCCGCCCCTGCTGCTCGCGCGGAATCTAGGGGTTTCCCCGGGGAAACGTCAAGGGGTCTATCCCTAGTGTTTTTGAGGAGTTTGGCGTTTCCGGCGGGTCTGGCGGCCGGGGCCGGAATGGGTAGACTGCCTGAGTCCTCGCAACCTCGGGGACCCCGCTCCGTAGGAGGCATTCGAGAATGGCCAAGCCAACCGAGTCCCCCGCCCCGGTCGACCCCGGAACTCTGGTCGAACAGGTCCGGCATTGGGCCCGTCCCCTGATCGACAACCTAGGGAGCGGGTTCGTCTCTCTCTATTTATATGGCAGCGGTGCGGACGGCAATTTCCGGCCGGGCAAGTCCGATCTCAATCTCTTTCTCGTCACCCGTGCCCTCTCCGCCGCCGGTCTCCGAAGCCTCGCCAAGGCGTGGCCGGGCGATCGCGCCGATGGCAATCACATCAATCTCGTGCTCCTGAGCGACGATCAGATTCCGCGCGCGCACGACGCCTTCGCGCTCGAGCTGACCGAGATCCGAACGCGCGGCCGCCTGGTCGCCGGCACCGACGTGCTGGCGGGCACCCAATCGCCGCGTGAAGCGCTTCGGTTGCACGTGGAGCGTGACCTTCGTGTGCTCGGTGTCCGGCTGCGCCGCGTCTATCTCGGCTCGCGCGGCGACACGCACGCGCTGGCCCATACGCTGGCCCACGCGGCCGGCTCTTTGCTCGCCTGCTGCCGCGGCGTGATCGCGCTCACTGGCGATGATGGCGCCACACCGCAGGCGGCGTTCAGCAAAGTCGCCACGTGGACCGGCATCGAGCCCAAGCCGTGGCTCGAAGCGTGGCGCATGCGCCGCGAGACCGAGCCGCCCGACGCCGTCGAGACGATGTACGTCGACTTCCTCGACGCCTGCGACCGCCTGCTGGCGCGCATCGACACGCTCGACGGCGCGCCTTCCGTTACCAAGAGCGCTTCCTCGCACGCGTGATTTCACGCTGGGCGGCGCGCGCCCCGAAGCCCGCGCGCATCCTGGTTCTCGCCATCATCCTGGTCGCGAGCGCGGCGGCCTTCGCCCGCGCCGACGAGCCCGTCTATCCCCCGGCCACCGATTACGTCGTCGACACGGCCGGGCTCCTGAGCGACAGCACGCGGGCGCACTGCCTCGCCATCGCCCAGGAGCTGGACGTGAAGACCGGCGTGCAGCTCGCGGTGGCCGTCGTGCCATCGATTGCGCCCGTCGACATCGACCAGTACGCGGTGACGCTGTACAAGAAGTGGGGCGTCGGCAGTAAAAAGAAAGACGAGGGCATTCTCTTCGTCGTGGCCCAGAAGGAGCGCCGTGTGCGCTTCGAGGTGGGTTACGGGCTCGAGAGCCTGCTCCCGGACGGGCGCGTGGGCGGCATCCTGCGCAGCGCCGTGGTCCCCCACCTGCACGAGGACGACTGGGACGGCGGCGTCCTCGCGGCGGTCGCCTCCGTGGCCACGATCGTGGCGCAGGATCGCGGCGTCACGCTGGTTTCTCTCGCCGGGATGAACGCGCCCGACGAAGGCGACCAGGACACCAGCAACGGCAAGCTCCCGCCGCTCATGATCATCCTGATCGGCTTCATCATCGTCGCGGTGATCTCGAACGCGATCGCGCAAATCCGTCACCCAAACTATCGCCGGCGTGGACCGTGGGGCGGCGGCGGTTACTGGGGCGGCATGGGAGGCTTCGGTGGGTTCGGTGGCGGTTCATCGGGTGGTGGTGGCTTTGGCGGATTCGGTGGCGGCTCGAGCGGCGGAGGCGGCGCGAGCAGCGGTTTCTAATGGAATGCCTCCTAGGGGGATGAAGTCATGAAGGGTGGCTTGGTGGTCATCGCGGTGCTGGCGCTCATCGTTCTCGTGGTGGGCGGCTGGCTCGTGGGCGGCTACAACTCGCTCGTGCAGTCGCGCACCACGGTGGAGAACGCGTGGGCGCAGGTGCAGAACGTTCTGCAGCGCCGCAACGACCTGATTCCCAACCTGGTCGAGACGGTAAAGGGCATCGCCCAGCAGGAACAAGCGGTATTCGGCGCCATCGCGGACGCGCGCGCCCGCATGGCCGGCGCGAAGTCGCCCGAGGAGACGATCGCCGCCGCCCACCAGATGGACACAGCCCTCGGCCGGCTCTTCGTGGTGGTGGAGAACTATCCACAGCTGCGCTCGAGCGAGAATTTCATGCGCTTGCAGGACGAGCTGGCCGGCACCGAGAACCGCATCTCGGTGGAGCGCGGCCGCTACAACGAGGCGGTGCGCGACTACAACGTGAAGGTCCAAACCTTCCCGACCGTCATCTACGCGCGCATGCTCGGCTTCGGCCCGAAGCCCTTCTTCGAAGCCACCCCCGGCGCCGAAACTCCGCCGGCCGTGAAATTCAATCTGAATCCGCGAGATACGACGAAGACGAAGTAGAGGCAGCCCTCAAAATGAATCGCCCGCCGGTGCTTGGGTGCGCCGGCGGGCGATGCTGTTTCTGGTGGTACATCTTAGTGGTACATCCCTTTCAATTTGCCCCAGGTTGCGGGCACCGTCTGAGGTCGGTTCGTGCCAGGTCCCGACGTTTGATCTACCCACCTGTAGACGTACCAATGGAGCGAATCTGCAGATTGGCCCGAGCCCAGACCAACAGCCGAGTCTCCCCGAACGATGTAGAACACATTGAAGTTGTTTTGGAAGTTGTATGCCGTTGGATCCGCGCCAGGGTTAGGCACGACAATCTGGCCATCAACGCGGGTTGCCAAGACCTTGTGCGTGGCCGGATCCACCCCCGATGCGTTGTCGTCCGTGGGCGTGGAATCCGCAAGCGCAATGCTAATGCTGCTGGCCGGCTCAAGCGTAGATCCACCAGGGGGCGTATAGCCCGAGAAGAGATGAGTCGACGAGGCTGTCTCGTCACTCTTGAACCAGCCGGTCGAGTACTGCTGCACGAGCGTCGGGTCCGTGTAAACTGAGAATTCGTACGTATAGTCGCCCGTGAACATCCCGGCGAACGCGCTCTCGTTCTTCTTCTCGTACGAGCTAATGAGCCGCTCAATCGCGTGCGCCGGCGTGTCGTTGGCAACGAGAGCGGGCGGCTGCGTCGTCTTCGGTTCCGTTGAACTCTTGCAACCAAACAGCACGAATGCGAGGGCCAGTGCGCCCGCGAACTTTCGCAATCTCATCGATAACTCGCTTTCAAGCTGCCCCATGTTTGCGGCGCCACCTGTGGCCGGTTCGTACCCGGACCACTTGTCAGATCCACCCACCTGTAGATGTACCAGTGCAAGGAATCCGCCGGCTGGCTAGAGTCGAGTCCGACCGACGAGTCCCCACGGACGAAATAGAACACGTTGTAGTTGTTCGTGAACATGTACGCCGTGGCTTCCGTTCCCGGATTGGGCACGACGATCTGGCCGTCCACGCGCGTCGCCAGAATCTTATGCGTGACAGGATCCACGCCGGGAGAGTTGTCGTCCGTAGGAGTCCCCA
>DASYSL010000091.1:0-12522 GCA_036003365.1 Candidatus Eiseniibacteriota bacterium | reverse complement strand
CAGCACGCGATCGAACGGCTGATTCCAGGTGAGCGTGAGGGCGTCGCCCTCGCGCACGATGACGGAGCGCAAGCCGAGGCGCGCGACGCTCTTCTCGAGAGCCGTGACGCGTGCCGGATGCTTGTCCAAGGCTACGACCTCGCCACGATCGCCCATGAGCTCGGCGAGATGGCCGGTCTTGCCGCCGGGTGCGGCGCACAGGTCGAGCACGCGCTCGCCCGGCTGGGGCGCGACCAGGAGCCCGACCAGAGTCTCGCTCTCGTCCTGCACGGTGGCATCGCCGCGCGCGAGCACAGGCAGATGCGCAAGATCCACTTCACCCTCGAGCCATACTGCGCTCGGCGCCCATTGAGCCGGAGTCGCCGCGACCCCTTCGTCGGCCAGTCGGCGGATCAGCTCCTTGGCATCGAGCTTGAGGCGATTGGCGCGCAGCCCGACGCGCGCCGTGCGGTTGTTGGCGCCGCACAGCGCCAGCACGTCGTCGCGCGAGGCGCGTGCCAGCCAGCGCTCGAGGATCCATTCGGGATGGGACGTCCGCGCGGCCAGCGCGCCCGTGTCCGTGGCTTCGGTTTCCAGGGAAGCCAGCAGTTCCTCACGTGGCCGCTCGGCCAGCCGCCGCAGGACTGAATTCACCAGGCCCGCGGTCCCCGGGTGCCCGTACTTGCGAGCCAGGCTCACGCTCTCGCTCACCGCCGCGTGCGCCGGCACGCGATCGAGATAGACGAGCTGATACGTGCCGAGGCGGAGCGCGTTCTGGATCCAAGCGGGCAGCTTCTCGAAGCCGATGTGGATGAGCGGCGAGACGAGCGCGTCGAGCGAGCCGCGGCGGCGCAGCGTGCCTTTGACCAGCTCACCGAGCAGGGCGCGATCGCGGCGCTCCAGGTTCTGGCGCGCGGCATACGACTCGATCAGCTTGTCGCTGAAGGCACCGCGCGTCTGCACGGCCACGAGGATCTGGAGCGCCAGGTCGCGCACCGACGCGGGCCGCGGCTTGTGGCTCGTGCGCATCGCCTTGCCGCGGGCGCCGGCTTTCTTCACGAGGACACCTGAGCGAAGCGTCCGCCGCTCGCGCGCATGCCGCGCCACCAATCGCCCGCGGCCATGGATTTCTTGCCGGCCGGACGCACGCGCACCAATTCGATCGCGCCTCGCCCGCAGGCGACCACGGGACCTTCCGAGGGACCGACCTCGGCAGCGCTCAACACGCTGCCCGGCTCGGCCGCTCGGGCCACGAGATCGAACACGCGCGCGCGTTCGATGGTCACTTCGACGGGACCGAGCGCAGCGCGCGCGCCCGGCCACGGCGTCACCGCGCGCACGTGACGCGACACGCGCTCGGCATCGGCGCTCCAGTCGATGGCGCCCTGCTCCTTGCGCAGCTTGCGGCAGTAGCGGCCGGCGTTACGGTCCTGCGGATGCCGTGGCGCCGTGCCCGCCTCGATGGCGCGCAACGTATCCACCAGGAGCTTCGCGCCCTCGTGCGCGAGGCGGTCGGAAAGCTCGCCCGCCGTTTCCTCGGGATCGATGGGCACGTAGCGCTGGAGCACCATGTCGCCGGTGTCGATGCCGTCGTCGAGCCACATGGTGGTCACGCCGGTGCCGGCGACGCCGTCTTCGATGGCGCACGCGATGGGCGAGGCGCCGCGGTAATCCGGCAGCAGCGAAGCATGGACGTTGAGCGCGCCGAGCCGAGGCACGCGCAGGAGTTCAGGCGACAGAATCAATCCATACGCCACGATGACGAAGAGATCCGGCTTCAGCGCGGTCAACTCTTCGATCGTGCCGGCGGCGTTGGCGTTCTCGGGCTGCGCGAGCTTCAGGCGGCGATCGCGCGCCACCCGCGCCACGGGCGGTGCGGTCAACGTGCGGCCGCGACCCGCCGGGCGGTCGGGCTGCGCGATGACCAGCGCGATGTCGAAGCGCGCATCGGCGAGCGCTTCCAACGAACGAGCGGCGAACTCGGGCGTTCCCAGAAAGACGAGGCGCAACGCGGTCGCCTCAGTCGCGGCGCGGGCGCGCCGTGGCGGCGGAGAGGTCGGTGTAGCTTTCCTCGATGGACTTCAGTTCCTTCTTGAGGCGCTGGCGGCGCAGGACACTCAGGCGGTCGATGAACAGCATGCCGTTCAGGTGATCGACCTCGTGCTGCACGGCGCGGGCAAACAAGCCTTCGCATGTGAACTCGATGGCCTCGCCCTTCTCGCTGAGCCCGCGCACGTCGAGCTTGGCGTAACGCTTGAGCCCGTCGTACACGCCCGGAATCGACAGGCAGCCCTCGTCGTCGTCCTGCGTGCCGGTCGCGTTGGAGTACTCGGGGTTGATGAGCGTGACGTGCAGCACCTTCTTGCCTTTCTCGGGAATGCCGAGCACCGCGATGCGCAGGCTGACTCCCACCTGGGGTGCCGCGAGACCGACGCCGTTGTTGGCGTGCATGGTCTCGTACATGTCCTCGATCAGCTCGCGGTGCTCGTCCGTGACTTGGTCCACGGGCGCGGACTTCTTGCGCAGCACCGGATCGCCGAGGATGCGCAGCGGGCGCAGCGCCATCAGCCCTTGGCCTTGGGAGTCGTCGCCATGCCGACGATGGCGTTCTTGGCGAACTCCATCTTCACGTTGTCGGCCACGCGCAGGATGACGGTGCCGGTGTCCTCCTTCACGTCCACCACTTCGCCGTAGATGCCGCCCGAGGACACGACGCGGTCGCCGCGCTTCAGGTTCTCGACCATCTTCTGCACTTCCTTCTGCTTCTGCGACTGCGGGCGCAGGATGAGGAAGTAGAAAATGACGAAGATGAGGATCAGGGGTAGGAAGTTGACCAGCATGGCCCTCGGATCGTTGGGGGCCATGCCGCCACCGCCGCCCGCCGTCGTCTGGGCCCACGCGACACCGTTCATGAAGTCCTCCCGGCCTTAGGCTCCATGCCTCGGCCGCTCTCGTAGCGCTCGTGAAACGACTTCCGCCAAGCCGGGAAGCGGCCCTCGACCAGAGCCTCCCGTGCCTGGCGCATCGTCGACAGGAGAAAGTGCACGCTGTGCAAGCTGGCGAGCCGCATGGCCAGGATCTCGCCCACCGAGAACAAGTGCCTCAGGTAGGCGCGCGAATAGCGCCGGCACGTGATGCAATCGCAGTTCGGATCGAGCGGACGCGGATCGCGCGCGAAAGCGGCGTTCTTGACCACGAGGCGTCCCGTCGTCGTGAACACGGTCCCCTTGCGCGCATTGCGCGTCGGGAGGACGCAATCGAAGAGATCGACGCCGCGCGCCACCGCTTCCACGAGATCGTCCGGCGTGCCGACGCCCATAAGATAGCGGGGCTTGGTCTCGGGCAAAAGTGCCGTGTCGCCCTCGACCAGCGCGTGCCCTTCCGAGCGCTCCTCTCCCACCCACAGGCCGCCCAGCGAGTAGCCGTCGAACGGCATCTGCGTGAGCAAATCGGCGCACTCGGCGCGCAGGGCCGCGTAGGTGCCGCCCTGCACGATGCCGAACAGAGCCGGCACGGCTTCGCCGGCTCGAGCCAGCTCGTCGGCGCGCAGCAGGCCGCGCTCCGCCCAGCGCACCGTGCGGCGCATCGATTCTTCCGCCAGCTCGGGCGGGCTCGGATGCGGCAGGCACTCGTCGAACGACATCATGAGATCGACGCCGAGCGTGGTCTGGATTTCGATCGAGCGCTCGGGCGTGAGCTCGTGCGTCGAGCCGTCGAGATGCGAGCGGAAGACCACGCCTGCTTCCGTGATCTTTCGCAGCGGTGAGAGCGAGAGCACCTGGAAACCACCCGAGTCGGTGAGCAGCGCGCCGGGCCAGCTCATGAACGCGTGCAGGCCGCCCATCTCGCGCACGCGCTTTTCTCCCGGGCGCAGCATGAGGTGATACGTGTTCGACAGCACGAGCTCGGCGCCCGAGGCCAGCAGGTCCTCGCTCGACAGCGTCTTCACCACGCCCTGCGTGCCGACCGGCATGAACGCGGGCGTGCGCACGGCACCGTGGCGCGTGTAGATCACGCCGGCGCGCGCCTGACTCTCGGAATCACGCGCAGCGATGTCGAAACGAAGCGGTTCGCGGGTCAATGCGGGATCAAATGCCTCGGGCCACGAGAAAGCACCAATTGGCCAGCAGAATACCCAAAGCGGCCACGCGCGCGTAGAGCGGCAACGAGCGCGGCTCGCGCGGCAACGGCAGACCGAGCGCGAGCCAGAGCGGTGCGGCGAGGCCGCCGAGCCATGCCGCAGCGAGGCCCAGCGCGGCCAGCGGATTCAGGACCAGAGCGCCAGGCACGTCGCCGGCCGCCAGCCGCAGCGCGGCGCGCGTGGCGCCGCAGGCGAAGCAGGGCAAGCCGGTAAGGGCGTGAAATGGGCAATCGGGGCCGAGTGCCGCGAGCGCGGGCAGCCACGGCCGCGCCGCCCACACCAGCGCCGAGCCCGCAGCCCAGATGAGCGCGATGATCCAGGCTTCGCGCGAGACCACGCGACGCGGGTTCACCGGAACATGTGCCCCAGCTTGGCCAGCATCAGGAGTGGGAACAGACACGCGCAGCACAAGCAGAACGGAATCAGGACCGCGGCCACGGCTTTGCCGGTCGAGATGCGGTGCACCACCGTGAGCCCGATGACGAGGAGGACGATCGTCCAGATGGCCGCGGCGACCGAGCCGCACAAGGGAAGGATGCCGAGGATGGCCGGCGCGTAGGCGTAGCACTCGGCCTTGACCGTGCCCTTGTAGCCGGCGGGAGCACCGCCCAGGAGAAGCAGGCACACGTGCACCAGCCCCGAGACCAGCAGGATGGCGAGCGGAATCACGAACGGGCTGGCGAAGATCGTTCCCAGAAGCTGAGCCAGGGGAGGAATCGATCTCTCGGCCGACATCCAGTCCTTCATGCCGGGCATGTTCTCCATGTTCCGCATGAACGACGAGCCCCAGAACTGATAGACGGCGGTGAAGAAGTTCAGGATGAACGACAGGATGCATCCATAAAGAAGGGGGCGCCCGATGCCGATGGCCGGCGAGCTGCGCTCGAAGGCCTCGCGCGGACGTGTGAGAAAAAGCTTCGTGGTCTCGACGATCGCCGGGAAGAACGGATAGCCGGACTGCTCCCAGGGTAGCGGTACGACGGCCGGCGGCGGTGGAACCGGCGGGATCGGCGGCAGCGGAGGAACAGGCGGCGGCCCGCCAGGAAGCGGCGGATCGGGAATCGCGGGCGGATTCGAACCCAGCTCGTCCATGGCATCCTTTCCCCAGCCCGGCCGCGCGGGCGGCGGGCCATCGAGACGGAGCGACGGCGGCATGCTACCTTTCTCGCCGACGCGCGGCAATTCGCGCACAACCCTGGCCGTTCGATCGAGGTCCGCGGTGGCTCAGCCCCACAAACCGCTCGTCGTGCTCGTCGTCCTCGGCGCCATCGTGCTCGCCGTGGTCTTTGGCACCAAGGCCCTCGGACCCGCGTTCACGCGCTCCGGTCCGTTGGTCACGCTCGACTCGACGCGCCTTGCCGTTCTCCAGTCACAATTCGATACGGCGAGCGACAGCACGCGGTTGCTGGTCCTGCTCTCTCCCACCTGAGTGACGTGCGTGCGGGGGGCCTCCGCACTGCAGGGATTGCTGCAGGAGCTACCGAACCGGCCGGTGCGCGTGTTTGCCGTCTGGGAACCCGTCTTGACGACGGACACGGGCCCGCCCACGGGCAGCGTTTTGTCGCGCATGACGGACGCGCGTGTTGCGCAGTACTGGGATCCGGGGAAGCTGCTCTCCAATCGCATCCTCGCCGCGTCGCACACCGCGCCTGCGTTCGCCATCTTCTCCGGCCAGCTCGAGGCCGCGTGGGATCTCGCGGCCGTGTATCCGCCGGGCATGAAGTGGGAAGGCGGCGTGCCCGCGCCCGTGTACTGCGGCAATCCGGTCGTCGAGTCGCTCGATTCGTTGCGCGCACATCTCACGGCAGCACCGACCGGCTCTTGACCGCGCGCGAGGGCGCTTTCTAGACTGCGTGCTCGACCCCGTTTCGCGCACCTCTCTCGCATCCCCGACCCTCTCATGATCCGTGGTCTCGGCATCGATCTGGTGGCGGTCTCGCGCATCGAGGAAGCGGCGCGCCGGCACGGCGAGCGTTTTCTCAAGCGCATCATGACCGAGGGCGAAGTGGCGTACTGCGCGCGCCATCCCGAGCCCGCCAAGCACTGGGCGGCGCGCTTTGCCGCCAAGGAAGCCGGCATGAAAGCGCTCGGCACCGGCTGGTCCGGCGGCGTCACCTTCAAGTCGATCGAGGTCGTGAATTTGGGCAGCGGCCAGCCGACCCTGGTGTTGCATGGCGGCTCGGCCGAGCGCGCTCAGGCGATGGGGGTCACGCGCACGCACGTCTCGATCACGCACGACGGCGGCTTCGCCGTGGCCTGCGTCGCGCTCGACGGACCCGATGCCGCCGTCTGAGCCGCGCCCCTTTCGGCGCGTGCTCGTGGCCAATCGCGGCGAGATCGCGGTGCGCGTGATACGCACGCTGCGCGATCTCGGCATGACCTCGATCGCCGTGTACTCGGAAGCCGACCGTGCGGCGCTGCACGTGCTCTTGGCCGACGAGGCCTATCCGGTGGGCCCGGCCGCGGCCTCGCAGTCGTACTTGGATGTCGAGCGCCTGCTCGAAGCGGCGCGGCGGTCGCGCGCCGAGGCCGTGCACCCCGGCTACGGCTTCCTGTCCGAGAACGCCGATTTCGCGGCCGCCTGTGAGAGCGCGGGCCTCGTGTTCATCGGGCCGCCGGCCGCATCCATCCGGCTCATGGGCAACAAGCTCGCGGCGCGCGAGCTGGCTCGCAAGGTCGGCGCGCCTTTGGTGCCCGGAAGTCCTGGCCCCGTCGACTCGCCCGAGCAGGCACGCGCCGAAGCCGAGCACATCGGATTCCCCATCCTGCTCAAAGCGGCGGCCGGTGGCGGTGGCAAGGGCATGCGCGTGGTGCGCGATGCCGCCGGCTTGACCGCGGCCTTCGAGCTGGTGCGCGGGGAGGCCAAGACGGCATTCGGCGACGAGCAGGTGTATCTCGAGCGCTATCTCGAGCATCCGCGTCACATCGAAGCGCAGGTGCTGGCCGACGCCAGCGGGCACGTGCTGTTTCTCGGCGAGCGCGAATGCTCGGTGCAGCGCCGTCATCAAAAAGTATTGGAAGAGACGCCTTCGCCAGCGTTGCCCCCGAACGTCCGTGCCCAGATTGGCGACGCCGCCTGCGCCGTGGCGCAAGCGGCGGGTTACCGCAACGCGGGCACGGTCGAGTTCATCGTCGACGAAAAGGATCGCTTCTACTTCCTCGAGATGAACACGCGCCTGCAGGTCGAGCATCCGGTGACCGAGATGGTGACCGGCCTCGATCTCGTGGCCGAGCAGATCCGGATCGCGCAAGGCGAGCCCTTGGGCTTCGACCCGGCCGAGGCGACCCCGCGTGGGGCGTCGGTCGAGGTGCGCGTCTATGCCGAGGATCCGCGGCGCGGTTTTCTACCAGCCACCGGCACGGTGGCGCGGCTGCGCTGGCCGCTCGGCCCGGGCGTGCGCGTCGACTCCGGCATCTATCGCGGCTACACGGTGCCCGTGCACTACGATCCGATCCTCGCCAAGATCGTGTCCTGGGGGCGCGATCGCGCGCAGGCTCTCGCGCGTTTGGGACGCGCGCTCGACGAGACCGTGCTGCACGGCGTGACCACCAACGTGGGTTTCCATCGCTGGCTGGTGCGCCATCCCGTGATCGCCGCCGGGCGCTACGACACGCGCTTCCTCGAGGAGCAGTTCCGCCCCGAAATGCTCGAAGGCGATGCCGAAGCCGAGCGCGTGGCCCTGATCGCGGCCTCGCTCCACGAGTGGCAGAAGTCGCGCTCCGTGTCGTTGCCCAGGCGGCGCGAAGGCGGCGCCTGGAAGTGGGCGGGCGTCGAAGGCGGGCGATGAAGCTCTGGGCCATCGTTGGCGAAGGGGCGAAGCGCCACGAGCGCGACCTCGAGGTGCAGGTCGAGGGCGGCCGCATTTATCTCGAGAGCGACGGCGAGAAGATCGCGGCCGACGTCGTGCCGCTGCCCGACGGCGAGTCTTATTCGCTGCTCGTCGACGGGCGCTCGTACGAGGTGGCGATCGAGGAAGATGCTTCCGGAATTCGCGTCACGCTCGGCGGCAAGACGTTCGCCGCCCAGGTGCGGAGCCCGCTCGAGAAGGTGCTGCGCGAGGTGCGCCATGCCGCGCCCGCGGACGCGGGGCGCAAGCTCGTGGCGCCCATGCCGGGTCTCGTCGTGTCGATCAAGGTGGCGCCCGGCGACACCGTGACACCGGGCACGCCGCTCCTCATCATGGAAGCCATGAAGATGCAGAACGAATTGAGCGCCGAGACGGCAGGCGTGGTGGAGCAGATCCTCGTGGTCCCGCGGCAAAGCGTGGAGTCGGGTCAGACGCTCATCACCCTGGGCGCGCCGAAATGAGCCCGCGCGAGCGCCAAACCTCCTCGGGCATTCCCCTGGAGCCTGTGTACGGGCCGGCCGACGCGCCGGGCCCCTACCTCGAGAAGCTCGGCTTTCCCGGCGCCTTCCCCTACACACGCGGCGTCCATCCCACGATGTATCGCGGCCAGCTATGGACCATGCGCCAATACGCGGGCTTCGGCTCGGCGCGCCAGACCAACGAGCGCTTCCGCTTCCTGCTCGAGCACGGGCAGACCGGGCTCAGTGTGGCCTTCGATCTGCCGACCCAGATGGGCCTCGACTCCGACCACGCGCGCGCGCGTGGCGAGGTGGGCCGCGTGGGCGTTGCCATCTCGACCGTGGACGACATGGCCGAATTGATGGACGGCTTGCCGCTCGATCGCGTGACCACGTCGATGACCATCAATGCCACGGCACCCATTCTCTTGTCGTTGTACGCCGCGGTGGCCGAGGAGCGCGGCATCGATATCGCCAAGCTCGGCGGCACGGTGCAGAACGATCTGCTCAAGGAGTACATCGCGCGCGGCACCTACATCTATCCGCCGGAAGGCAGCCTGCGGCTGACCACGGATCTGTTTGCGTTTTGCGCGCGTTCCATGCCGCGCTGGAATCCGATCTCGATCTCGGGCTACCACATGCGCGAGGCCGGCGCGACCGCGGCGCAGGAACTGGCGTTCACCCTCGCCAATGGGCTCACCTATGTGCAGGCGGCCGTGGATCGCGGGCTCGACGTCGACGAGTTCGCGCCGCGGCTCTCGTTCTTCTTCAACGCGCACAACGATTTCCTGGAGGAAGTCGCGAAGTTCCGCGCCGCGCGCCGGCTGTGGGCGAGCTTGATGCGCGAGCGCTTCCATCCCCAGAGCCCCAAGAGCCTGCTGTTGCGCTTCCACGTGCAGACCGCGGGCTCGACGCTCACCGCGCAGCAGCCGGAGAACAACATCGTGCGCACGGCCCTCCAGGCGCTGGCCGCCGTGCTGGGAGGCGCACAGTCCTTGCACACGAACTCGTTCGACGAAGCCCTCGGCCTGCCCACCGAGAAGGCGGCGCGCATCGCTCTGCGCACGCAGCAGGTGATCGCGCACGAGAGCGGCGTCCCCAGCACGATCGATCCCGTGGGCGGCGCGCACTTCCTGGAGGCGCTCACCGACGATCTCGAGGCCAAGGCGCGGGACTATTTGGCCGAGATCGACCGCCGCGGTGGCATGCTGGCGGCGATCGAGACCGGATTCGTGCAGCACGAGATCCATGTCGCGGCCTACAAGCACCAGATGGATGTGGAAGCCGGGCGCGCGGTCGTCGTGGGCGTGAACCAGTTCGTCGAGGACGAGCCCGAGCCGCCCAAGATCTTTCAACCGGATGCTCGCGTCGAGGCCGAGCGCGCCGAGCGCCTGCGCGCCTTCCGCGCCGGGCGTGATCCGGCAGCGCATGAGCGCGCCATGTCGGCCCTGGAACGTGGCGCCAAGGGCGACGAGAATCTGGTCGCGCTGATCTTGAGCGCGGTCAAGGCGCGGGCCACCCTCGGCGAGATTTCCGACCGCCTGCGCGCCGTGTTCGGCGTGTTCCAACCGGCCAAGACGCTCTAGAGGAGGACGGATGGCCAAGCCTACCGGTCTCGCGCACGTTTCCCTCGCGGTCTCCGACGCCGAAGCCACGGCGGCGCGCTTCGGCGAGCTGTTCGGCGCCACCGTGCGCTCGCGCGAGAGCCTCGCCGAGCGCGCCATCCACGTGATCTTCCTCGATCTCGCCGGCATCCCCATCGAGCTCGTCCAGCCCTTCGACCCGCACGACGAGACCAACCCGGTGTCGCGCTTCCTCAAGCGGCGCGGCCCCGGCATCCATCACATCGCGCTCGCGGTGCCCGACGTGGCCGCCGCGCTCGCCGACGCCAAGTCAGCCGGCGCCGAGCTGGTCGACGAAACGCCACGTCCGGGCGCTCACGGCACGCGCGTGGGCTTCCTCCAGCCGCGCTCGACCGCCGGCGCCCTCATCGAGTTCGTGGAGGGCGAGTAGGCTTGGCGGTCCTGCGCCGAGCCGCGATCTCGCTGTTTCGGCCGCGCCCCCCGCGCGGCAAGCCCGACCTCGATCACGTTGCGCGCCTGCTCGTGGTTCGCGCCCACGATCAGCTCGGCGATTTCCTGCTGATCACCCCCGCGCTCCGCAGTTTGCGGCTCCGATTTCCGTCGGCGCGCATCACATTGGCCGTGAGCCCGTTTTTGGCGCCGCTCGCGGCCCACCAGCCCGATGTCGACCGCGTGCTCGTGATCACCGACTTCGCCCCGCCCCGTGGCGGGCCGTATGATGTTGCGCTCGTGCTCAACACGATCTCGCACTCGCTCACCAGCGATCTTGCGGCGCGACGCTCGGGCGCCCGCTCGGTGATCGGGCCATCGCGTCCCGAGCTCAAGGACGTCCCCGGCGCTCCCCTTTATGACTGGGCGTATGAGCCGGCCGAGCCCGCGGGCCCGCACCAGATGGATCAAGCGCTCGCGGTGGTGGCGCCGCTCGGCTGTCCGGATGTGGCGCGTGAGTATCGCTACGGCATGACCGAAGGGGAGGAAGCTTTCGGACGGCGCGTGCGCTCCCGCTTTCCGGCCGGACCCCTCCTGGCCATGCACGTGGGCACGAAGGATCCCGCGCGGCGCTATCCCGAGGAGCAGTGGGCGGAAGTGCTCGAGCGCGTGGCTCGAGCCAGCGGCGCGTATCTCGTGCTTCTCGACGCGCCCGACGCGCGCGAGGCGCGGGACCGCGTCGCCTCGCTGCTCGGGGTACCGCATACCGTGCTCGATCCCATGAGCCTGCGCGAGCTGGCTGCCGTGCTCTCCACGTTCGACCTTCTTCTGTGCCACGACTCGGCACCCATGCACCTGGCGGCCGCGGTGGGCTCGGGTACGGTCGCCGTCGGCGGCCGCGACGATGCGCGGCGCTGGAAGCCGCCCGGCTCGCGCCATGTCGCGCTCGAGTCGTCCGACCGCGTGCCCGCGCACGTGGCGCCCGCCGATTTCGCCGAGGCGGCGATCGATCTCCTGGGGCGGGTATGAACCAACGCACGCGCGCCGTCTATCTCATGCTGGGCGTGGTTCTCATCTGGGGCGGCAACGTGAGCGGCATGAAGGCCGCGCTCACGCAGCTCACGCCCCAGGCCTTCAACGCTCTGCGCTTTCCGCTCGGCGCGTTCGTACTCGGGCTGTTCTTGTGGAAGCTCGAGCCCGATCCCCTGCCCAAGCGTCACGAATGGCGTGAGATCGTCACCCTCGGCATCATCGCGCACCCGATTTATCAGGCGTGTTTTCTCAATGGTCTCGCACTGACGTCCGCGAGCCACACCGCGATCCTGGTCTCGACGTCACCGGTGTGGGTGGCGCTCGCCGATCACTTCGTGTCGCACGAGCGCTTGCCGGCCATGGCGTGGACCGGCATCCTGATCTCGCTTTCGGGGGTGGTGGTTCTCGTGGCGGCGCGCGGAGGGCATGGCGCGCCCTCGTCACTCCTGGGCGACGGCCTGGTCGTGGTGTCATCGATGTTGTGGACGACGTATGTGATCCGCTCGCGGCCGTTGTTCCGCACGCGCTCGCCGCTCTGGGTGACGACGTGGGCGCTCTTCGTTGGCGCCCCCCTCATCGTGCTCCTCGGCGTGCGCGACGTGTGGCGCACGGATCTGCTCGCGCTCACTTCCACGACGTGGGGCGCGCTCGTGTTCGCAGGATTGTTCGCTCTCGCCACGGCCTATTCGTGGTGGGCGATCGGCGTGAAGAATCTCGGCGCCGCGCGCGCCGCCTCGTTCTCGAATTTGATTCCGGTGGTCGCCCTGCTCGTCGCGTGGCTCTGGCTGCACGAGAGCCTGCCGGCGCTCTCCTGGGCCGGCGCCATCCTCGCCTGCGCCGGCGTCTGGCTCACGACCACGAGCCGTAGCGCGGTTGCGCCCCAGACGCCGGAGCTCGGCGAGTAGCCCTACTTCTTCTTTCGCGCCAATGTGTAGTGGCCGAACAGAGCCCCAAGGCTCATGCCGCTGTCGCCTTCGTCCCAGCGCAGCGCCTTGGCCATGGCGCGCGCGGCGTCGTCGTCCACCTGATCGTAGGCGATGACCTCGAAACCG
>DASYSL010000090.1:0-10956 GCA_036003365.1 Candidatus Eiseniibacteriota bacterium | reverse complement strand
AATCGCGCACGGCAGGACGCTACGAGATCGACTTGGACGTGAATTACCTGCCGCCCGGCGTCTACCTCTATCGTATGGAAGCCCAGAATCGGCACTGGGCTGGGAAAGTGGTGGTCGTGCGCTGACAGTTACAGGAAGAGGGGTCGGCTGACAGCGAACGCAGGATGCATTAGTCTTCCCCCGGCCGCACCTCGAACTCCCTTCGCACAGCGCACAATCAGTCGAATCTCGCGCGAGGCCGCTCGCGCCGCGAGGGATGACTCGTGAAGACCATTCGAGTCTTGCTCCTGGCCCTCCTGGGCCTTACGGCCACTTTCCCATCCGCACACGCAACCACGAATGACTTAGAGGGGCTGTGGTCCGCGAAGCGCTGGTTCGGCCCCTTCGAGCGTGGGCCCCTCGTCATTCGTCGAACCGGCTCCGGCTACACCGCCGACATGCTGGGCCGCCAGATCCCGATGCGCGTTGAAAACGGGGAGCTGGTCTTCGATCTCCCGGACAAGCGTGGCACGTTTCGCGGAAGGCTCGACAAGGGACTGCTGAGCGGCCACTGGTTTCAGACCCAAGGGCAGTACGCGACTCCCGCGCATTTCACGGCCGAGGGTGCGAATCAGTGGCGCGGTGTGGTCGAGCCGGTCGAAGACACGTTCACCTTGCATCTCTTCGTCCGCCCGAGCCAAGGCGATACGTCGGAAGCCTTCCTGAACAACCCCGAGCAGAACTACGGCGATTTCCTCCTCGGTGTGAAGCGGCTGGTTAGCGAAGGCGATTCCGTCAAGCTGATCGGAAAGTATCCGTGGGAGAAAAAAGAGAGCGTGGTGGCCCGGGGCACATACGACCGCGCTTCGCAGACCGTCACCATCGGCTTCCCCAATCGTGGCGGAAGCTACGACTTCCATCGTGACGACGAGTCCAGCGATTTCTATCCGCGTGGCAAGAATCCAGGCCGCTACGCCTACCAGCCGCCGACCAACGTTGGCGATGGCTGGCCCACCGGTACCCTCGAAGAAGTCGGCATCGATCGCCGGGGCATCGAGCGGCTCGTTCAAATGCTCATGGAAGCGCGCGTGGATTCCGCCAGCACGGCAAGGGTGCACGGCCTGCTGATTGCCCGGCACGGGAAGCTCGTTTTGGAGGAGTACTTCCACGGCGAGAACCGCGACCGGCTCCACGAAACCCGCTCGGCCGCCAAGTCGGCGGTGTCCGTCGTCGTGGGCGCGACCCTGCGATCCGGCAAAGGTCTCGCGCTCACGACACCGGTTTATCAGCTGATGAACGGCGGCTCGTTCCCGCGCGATCTCGAACCTCGCAAAAAGGCGATGACGCTGGAACACCTTCTCACGATGTCGTCCGGTTGGTTCTGCGACGACACGAACTCGGACGCCCCCGGAAACGAAGACAAGATGTGGGATCAGACGGACCAGGCGGACTTCTATCGCTATACGCTCGGGGTCCCCATGGCGACGACACCGGGCGAGAAAGCCGTGTACTGCAGCTGCAACGCGAACCTGGCGCTCGGGATGGCGGGCCGCGCCCTCGGGGAATCACCCCTCTACTTCTTCGATCGCGAGATCGCCGGCCCGATGCAGATCCGCCGCTATGGCTGGAACCTCGACCCGGCGCAGAATCTGTATGGTGGCGGAGGCATCAAGTTCCTCCCCCGCGACTTCATGAAGTTCGGGCAGCTCATGCTCGACGGAGGAACGTGGCGGCAACACAGAATCTTGACGCCTGAGTTCGTGAAACGCGCCTCGTCGCCGCTTTATCATCTCCGCGGCCGCCTGTACGGCTACTTCTGGTGGGGAATCGAGTACCCGTACAAGGATCGCACCGTGTACGCCTACTACGCCGCCGGCAATGGCGGGCAATCGGTGATCGTCATTCCGGAGCTCGACCTTGTGATCGCAAGCTATGGCGGAAACTACAACGCGAACACGACGTTCTACATGCAGATGACGGTCACGCCCCGCGACCTGTTGCCGTGCATTCGTGAGAAAGGCGACGACCCCAACGCGCCCGTGATCCCCCGTCAGGATTACGCCCCCAAGCTCGGTCCTCGGGACGAAGCCGGTCCCGTCACCAAGGAGGTGAAGCCATGAGATGGGTTCCGCTGTTCGTGGGACTTATCGTCACCTCTCCCGCCCTGGCGCAGGACAAGGGACTCACGGAATTTGCGGTCGACGCGGGACACTCGCTCGTCGGTTTCAACATCGGCTTTCTCCACACCACCGTGCGCGGCGAGTTCGACTCCTGGCGCGGAACCATCCTGTACGACCCGGCGAAGCCCGAGCGCACGTCCGCCACCGTCGTCATCGAAGCCAAAAGCATTCATACGGGCTCCGAGCATCGCGACGAGCACCTGCGCAGCGAAGATTTCTTCGACGTGGGCAAGTACCCGCTGATCAAGTTTCAAACGCGTGAGGTCCGCCGGGAAGGCGGCGGGCTCGTGCTCATCGGGCCCCTGAGCATGCACGGCATCACGCGCGAGGTACATATTCCCATGCAGGTGACGCAGCCGCCCACAGCCGACCCACACGGCACGACTTCGATGAATTTCGCTGGCGGCTTGCGCCTGGCGCGCAAGGACTTCGGGATTCTCGGCGCCAGCAAGCACAACGATTGGTTCGACGCGATCCGCAGCGCGACCATGGCGGACTCGGTGGAGATCACGCTCGAAGTGCAAGGCTGGACCACCAACTTCGCAGGACCGGCCGATGAGCGGCTCGAACAGAGCGTCACGCGCGCCACATCCATCGGCGTGGATTCCCTCATCCGCACGGTGCGGGCTCGAGCCGCGGCGTCCCCGGATAACCTGAACGGCCAGGAGTGGGGAATCGATCAGTTGGGACGCGCCTTGTTCGTTCGTCATCATGAAACGGAGGGCATGAAAGTCCTCCAGTTGAATGTCGATCTGTTCCCGAATTCCCCTGCCGCGCACACGAGTCTGGCGCGCGCCCTCGAGCTCAGCGGGAAACGCAGTGAAGCTCTGGCCGCGTACGACCGGGCCCTGCAGATCGACCCAGACTATCCGCGCGCCCAGGAGTTCCGGCGACGTCTCACCCCCTAGGGAGGCCCTGGGGCGCGTCTCATCCTCTGGATGGAACTCCCCCTCGGCCTGCCCGCTGCTCCTCGCGCCGAGGACACAGGCCGAGGAGTTTTTCTACGGTGCGGGGGTCTGGCGTTTCGGCTCACAGGCGCGCCGAGATATTGCGCGAGCTCAAGTTACGCCGCTGAACCTGCATTTGACCTTCCGCCAGGAACCCCGCCGAATCCAAGTACGTAGCAGCGTATGGAGCCCTTTTCCGGGGCTCGAACAGGAGTTTCGCCCCATGTCTCTTCGAGCTTTTGCCCGCCGCTCCATTCTTCTTCTGTCCCTTGCCCCACTCGCTTTTGGCGTACCCGCCTCGGCGGTCACGATCACACCGGAGCAAGCCGGAGTCGCCAATTTCGGCCAGATCAACGAAAGCTATTTCCGCGGCGCTCAGCCCAATCGCGACGGCTTCAGGCGCCTCGGCACCCTCGGCATCAAGACGGTGATCGATCTGCAAGAACAAGCCCAGCCCGGCGAGCCCGAGTGGGTGCAGGAAGCCGGAATGAAGTACTTCAACATTCCCCTCTCGGGCAGTCGTCCGGCGAACCAGGAGCAGACCGCGCGCTTTCTCGAGCTGGTGAGTGATTCGAAAAACTGGCCGGTCTACGTGCACTGCGCCGCCGGTCGCCACCGCACCGGCGAGATGACCGGCATCTACAGAATCGCGCACGACGGATGGACGGCGGACCGCGCGTACCAGGAGATGCAGAAGTACGGCTACTACTCGTTCCCCAATCACGGATCGCTGAAGCGCTACGTCTACTCCTACTTCGACGACTACAAATCGAAGAATCCGGCGGGACCCGATGGCAAGGTGGCGGCGGCGGGAGTCGTTCCGAGCCCCGTTCCCTCGGCGGGGCAGCCCTAGGCTAGAAGCTGAATCTCACGCCCGCGTTCAACACCCTTCCTTCGGTCGGCGCCCAGGCGTCCACCGTCAGGCGACCGACCGGCGAGGGTTCCGGCAAGACGAATGGCGCGTAGTGCGTTTGGCGAATGTCGCTGAGGTTCTCGCCGTTGACGTACACGAGCGCCTTGCCGAATTGCTGCGCGACGAGAATGCCGATGGTGGCGAAGGGCTCGCTCACCGTGCGGTTGGGATCGTGCTCCAAGCTCTGCCGGCCGGTGTAGAAGATCTCGATCCCGGCTCGCGTGCCCGACTCGTCCTCTTCCCAGGCCACGTCGAGACCGGCGCTCTGCCGCGGTGTGAGCGGAACATCGCGGCGCGCCGGCTCGTCGGGCGCGATCTCCGTCGCCGAGAGCCAGGCATAGTTCGCCGTCACCGTGATCGGCTCCTTGGAATAGAACGCGTAGATCTCGACGCCGCCGGTGTTCGTGGGCCCGGGAGCGTTGGAGAGAACGGCGAAAGCGGCCGCGGGATCGGATACGGAGTCGCCCGGCTCGGAGAGGGCCACCGGTCGCTCGATGCGCGACAGAAAGCCGGTCGCATTCACTTCCAGCGGACCGCGCCGCGCCGTGAGATCCAGTGAAGCGCTCTTCGCCCGCTCGGCGGCGAGCTCCGAAGGCGGCTGGATGCGCGTGAGCGGCAAGGGCTCCGTGTCCTCGATGAACGGAGTCGGCGCATGGAATCCGCCGCCCAGAGAGAGCCGCGCCTCGAACGCATGCTGATCGTGGGCGAGCACCGAGAGGCGCGGGCTCACGCGTGTGCCATAGCGATTGTGAAAGTCGGCGCGCGCGGCGGCGGATGAGGAGAGCCAAGGAGCCAGGGTCCAGGTGAGCTGACTCAAGACCGCCGGCGCCGCGTAGCGATAATCGAAAGTGGGGAGATCCGTGCTCTCGTAGTCCTCGAGATTCCACGCCGCGCCGACGAGCCAAACGGCCGGCCCGCTAGTGCGCCGATAGAGGGCTTCGCCGAAACCGGTCTGGCGCTCGTCGTGCAGCTCGACGGGGCCGGCGACCGGATCGAACATGGAATGCTTCTGCCATTGCCCGCTCCAGGCGCCGCGCACCTCGACGAGGCTTGCCGCGTCGAGCGGCCAGCGTCCGTGGAGTCCAGCGTCGCCCTGGCGTGTGTCGGCGCGCTGGCGAAGATCGCCCTCTCCCCCGCCCTCGCGATTTTCGATCGTCGTTCCCGCCGTCAGCTCGAGCGAGCGGCCGCCCGGTGCGCTCCAGAACACGCGGGGGCGCAGCTCGCCGCGCGTGAAGCCGGGCAAGTCGGCCCAACCGTCGTGGTCGACGTCCTTCAGGTCTTGGCGGTGCACGCCGGCGAGAAACGTCGCGCCCCAGCGCTCGCTCCACCGTTTCGAGAGCCAGAGCGCTCCGTCCGTTCCGCCGCGCGTCGTTTGGTTCAAGAGCAATGTGCGCTCAGGCGTGTCACCAGGATGACGGGTCACGATGTCGAGCACACCGCCGAGCGCCGAAGGTCCGTAGAGCGCGGTCGCCGCGCCCTTGATCACTTCGGCTTGCTGCACGTCGAGGGGCGGGATTTGGAGCAGGCCCAGACCGAGGCCTTCGCCCCCGTGAAGCGGAAGGCCGTCGATCAACACCGCGGAGTACTGCGCGCGCATGCCCTGGATACGAAGCCCGGTCGCCCCGACACCCGGATCACTCACCTGCACGCGCACACCTGGAATCTCCGCCACCAGCGTGGTGACGTCCCCGGGGCGGGTTTGGGATTTCTCCGACACGTCCTCGCCGGCCAGAACCTCGACGCGCTCAGGCTCGTCTTCGATGCGCCGCTCGGTGCGCGTGCTCGCGATCACGACAGGAGCCATTTCGATGCTGGTCTCGCGGAGCAAGACGGTGAGCGTCGTATCGCCTGCGATCTCGACACGCAGCGTGTCGGGGGCGAAGCCGAGGCGTGCGACGGTGATCTCGTGGGCGCCGGTGGCGAGCAGCAGGTGTGCAACGCCGGCAGCGTCGCTCGCGGCGCGTGCCGTTCCACTCTTCACGGCCGCGCCTTCGACAGGAGCGTGGACTTGGGATCGGACCTGAACCGTGACATGCGCCGTTTCGGCCGCACCCGCGAGAGCGGGGCAGGTCACGAGCACGCTGGCGAGGGCGGCCGTCCAGAGCTTCATCACCCTGAGTGGAACAGCAATCGCTCTTGGGATCAATTCTCCCGAAGGATCAGGCAGTGCTGAGGCTCTAGTTCCGCGCTTTGATCTCGACGATGAGGACGTGCGTGTCCGTGGTGCCGACGTTCTCTCCAATGTGGGAATGACCTTTGGCCGACACGACGGCCCCCGCCTTGACCTCGCGCACGACGCTGCTGCCGTCGGGCATGGTGAACTTGCGCGTGAACGAGTTGAGGGCGCAGAGCACGTAATCCGAATGGAAATGAGGGGACGTGCGCTGCCCCGGCGAGTCGCGGTATTCGAGAACCCGCACGCGCTCGTCTTCCATCACCACCTTGTACTTGTCGCCATCGGTGGCCACGGGGTCACGCGAAGCATCTTTGAGCTGCTCGAGATCGGCGGCGGAAACATCGGTCACGGGGAGGCCTCCCTAGGAGAGAGTGGGACGTGTTTGTATCACACGACCTGCAGGTTCGTCACCGCGAGGAGGTGTACGATGCAGGCCATACTCGCATGACGACTCACGAAGCGGCGGAACTGATTCGCTCGGCCGTCACCGGCCACGAGGGGCTGTGGGCCGATCTCGGCGCGGGCTCCGGGATCTTCACCCGTGCTCTGGTCGAAATCCTGGGGCCAACCGCCCGCGTCTACGCCGTCGATCGTGACCCCGGTGCGCTGGCGGGCCTCGCGCGCTGGGCGAAGAAGAAGGCGCCGGGAGTCATCACGCTGGCCGCGGACTTCACGCGCCCGCTGGGTCTGCCGGCACTCGACGGCATGCTGTTCGCCAACGCGCTCCACTTCGTCGAGGACGCGCCCGGCGCCCTGGCGCGCCTGGCCGCTCACGTTCGGCCCGGTGGAAGAGTCGTGGTGGTCGAGTACGATGGGCGCGGACCGAACCGCTGGGTGCCCTATCCGATTCCGGCGGGGCGATGGCCGGAGCTGGCGCGCGCGGCCGGGCTCACTGTGCCGGCCGTGCGGGCGCGGCGCCCCTCGGCCTTCGGCGGCGATCTCTACGTCGCCACGGCCGAACACCTCTGAGGACCAACATGGCGAAGCTTCGCGTGCAGAGCTTTGGCGTCTCTCTCGACGGTTTCTCGGCCGGGCCGAATCAAAGTCTCGCGAACCCCCTCGGCGAGCGCGGCACCGAGATCATGGACTGGTTCTTCCCCACACGCGTGTTCCGCGAGATGCACGGTGAGGAAGGCGGCGAAACGGGCGTCGACAACGACATGGCCGAGCGCGGATTCAAGAACATCGGCGCCTGGATCCTGGGCCGCAATATGTTCGGTCCGGTGCGGGGCCCATGGCCGGACGAGAGCTGGCGCGGCTGGTGGGGTGAGGAGCCGCCGTATCACGTGCCCGCGTTCGTGCTGACGCACCACCCGCGGAAACCTCTCGAGATGACGGGCGGGACGACGTTCTCCTTCGTGACCGACGGCATTCGCTCCGCTTACGACCAGGCGATGGAGGCGGCCAAGGGCCAGGACGTCCGCCTGGGCGGCGGCGTGTCGACGATCCGTCAGTTCATGCAGGCGCGGCTGATCGACGAGCTGTGCCTGGCGATCCGTCCGGTCATCATGGGAACGGGAGAAAGTCTCTGGAATGGTCTCGATGCGCGAGCGCTGGGATACGATTTCGAGAAACAGGTCGTGGGTGAGCGCGCCACGCATGTCTTCTTGCGGAAGAGCGGCGCCTGAGAGCCCGACTCATGCCATGCGGCATGAGTCGGGTTCAGCGAGGTCGCCGAGGACTAATCGAAATTGCCTTCCGACTCTGTGACGTCGATCGGCTGCGCACCGCCATTCGAAGAATGCCGGATGCGACGGTACTGCGTCACGCCCAGAAGCCCGATCACGGTCGCCGCGCCCACGATGAGCTGCATGCCCGGACTCCACGTGCTTGGCCCCTGCTCCGCCATTTCCTCGCCACCGCCCGGCACCTCGCCCTGAAGCGAGGGCACGTCGGCATCGTCGTGCCGTTCGAGCTGATCGTCCACGCCCTTCACGCCCGGCACTTTCGAGACGGCCTTGATGAGACGGGGCGCTTCCTCGGAGAGCACCGCCCCGACCAGGGTCACCATGCCGTCATAGGCCCTGATGCGGACGGCCCGCGGATGCGAGACGTAGTGTCCCATCTTGGAGCGCACGCGCTCGCGCAGCACGTCGTCGCTCACGGTCCGCTTGAGGAGGCGCCGCGGCGTCTCCGCCAGGTCCTCGGCCCGATTGCGAAGGTCCCGAGTCGTCTTTCCGATGAAGTCCTGGGACCCCTGGAAGGCGCGAACGCCCTTGTCGCGCAAGGCCGCGCGGCGGCGCGCCCCGCCGTCGGGATCGGTCATGTACATCATGGCGGCGCCGACCGCGAGCCCACCGAGAAAGGCGCCTGCGGCGCCCGCCTTGTTGTAGACATTGCCTTCGGTCTTTTCGTCCATGGGGGTCCTCCCTCGCTGTTTCCGGCACTTGGGCCGGGCCTAGGCGGTGAGGAGCATAAGTTGATCCAGGAAATGGTCAGCCGCGGGCTCCTAAGTCTTCTCAGCGCGCGGGCGCGTCCAAACGATCGAGTAGCGCCACTGGAGGTGGTGCATCACCTGAAGGCCTGGTAGGAAGGGCTGGTAAGCGCCCCGCACCTCGCCGGGGTCGAGATAGCGCTCGCCGTGGCCATGCTGGTGATAGAGACGCTTCAGCTCCGAGGTGAATCGCCAACGTCCGCGCGTGCGCTCGATCATCCGCGAGATCCCGGCTGCCAGGTTGAGCGGCAGATCGCTCACGCGGGCACGCGTCACCACGTCCTGAACCAGCAAGCGGCCGCCCGGGGCGACGAGCGCGGCCAGCCGCGGCACGATGGCCGCGAGCGGAAGATGGTGCACGGTGTTGACCGACAGGACGATGTCGTAGGCAGCACCGGGTTCGATCGCGTCGTTCATGACATCGGCGACGCGGTAGGCAACATCGGGCCCCGAACGCGCACGCGCCAGGGCGATCATGCGCGGCGAGAGATCGATCCCCAGCATCGCGATTCCGCGCCGCGCCGCCGCTCGCGTGAGCAACCCGTCCCCGCATCCCACATCGAGGCCGCGCCCCGCGCCGGCGGGAATCCAGCGCAACAGATCACGCTCGGCGCTCGAGAGGCGCTCACGGATCGCGGGCACCGCGGCGAGCGCCTCGGCGATCGCGTCGAACTCCTCCACCAGCGTGGCGGCGGGTTTCAATGCTTCTGGTAGCGGCCCATGAGCTGGGCGCGCGCGATCACGTGCCCTTCCATCGCCTTTTCGAGCGCTGCCTTGTTGGGCTTGGCGAGGTCCGGCAGCAGCACATCGAGGGCGTAGAGCTTGAAGAAGTAGCGATGCTTGCCCACCGGAGGACACGGGCCGCGCCAACCGGTTTGCTTCCAGTCGTTCAAGCCTTCGCGCGCGCCGTGCGGCAGCTTGGCGCCTTCGGAGAGGTTCTTGGCGTCGGCGGGAAGGTCGTACAGCACCCAATGCACCCAGGTCGTCTTGGGTGCGGCAGGATCCGGGGCGTCGGGATCGTCGGCGATCAACGCCAGACTCTTGGTCTCCTTCGGCGTGCCGCTCCACTGCAAGGGCGGCGAATGATCGGCGCCCTCGCACGTGAACCTGGGAGGAACGTCGGCGCCATCGGCGAAAGCGCTCGACGTCAGGTGGAAGCTCATCGAGTTCTCCTTGGCTTTCACCGTCGCGGGCGCGCCCGAGGTCTGGGGGTGCGATCCACCCTCGGCGCAGCCGAGCACCGTGGCGAGGGTCAGAAACGAGATCGGTGCTGCAAGCAGCTGGGTCTTCATCTTCGCCCTCCGGGGGCTGACCCGAGCCTACTCCCATCCGCCTGCCTGCGTTACCATGGGCGAGAACGCCCCCGGACCCGGAAGTCTTCTCGCCATGGCTGATCCTCGCCAAGACGTTCCTCCTTCCGCGAGTCCGCCGCACAAGCGCCGGGCCCCCCGCTCCGCTCTCCTTTACGTGTTCCTCGCGGTGTTCGCCGTGATCGCGGGCTTCGTCATCTTCGCCGTGCGCGTGCGCGAGCTGCGCGCCTTGCGCGCGACGGGTCCGGCGTGGTTCTTCCCTTCGCGCGTCTACTCGGCCGACGTGACGCTCTCGCCGGAGGCACCGCTATCCCAGGGCCAGCTCGAAGCACAGCTGCGCGCGCGCGGTTATCGACCGGCCGCGCCACCGCTCCGCATGCCGGGCACGTTCGCGATCGGATCCGGCGCCACCGACGTCTTCCTGCGCGGCTTCCTCGACGCGCACGATCCAGCTGGATACGGCGGGCCCGAGCGCGTGCGCGTGCGCTTCGCCAACGACCAAGTCGCCGCGGTCGACCGACTGGGCGGGGTACTGGGCGCCACGAAGCCCGACCTCGCGCATCCGCCTCGGCTCGAGCCCTTCACCGTCGCACTGCTCTTCGACAAGAACCGGGTACGGCGCAGCTGGGTGTCGATCGAGCGCGTGCCGCGCGTCGTCCAGGCAGCGGTCGTGGCTTCCGAGGACCGGCGCTTCTACCAACACTTCGGCTTCGATCCGCGCGCCAATGTGCGCGCCCTGGCGCGGGACGTGAAGGCCGGCGGCGTGCGCGAAGGCGCGAGCACCATCACGCAGCAGCTCGCACGCTCGCTCTTCCTCGGCAATCAGCGCACGCTGACGCGCAAGCTGGCCGAGATCCCGCTCGCGGTCGGCCTCGAGATCCTGCTCAGCAAGCGGCAGATCCTCGAGATGTATCTGAACAGCGTGTACTGGGGTCAGGCAGGAACGGTGGGGATCGGCGGCGTGGCCGAGGCCTCGCGCTGGTATTTCGATTTGCCGGTGGACTCGCTCGGGCTCGC
>DASYSL010000089.1:0-34834 GCA_036003365.1 Candidatus Eiseniibacteriota bacterium | reverse complement strand
GACAGCGGCCCTGCGCCGGGCCTCCCGTCACGTGAAAGCCGTCGGCGGCCATCCCATCGCAGGCAACGAGGGCCGTGGATTCGCGTCGGCGCGGCCGGACCTCTTCCGCGGGGCGCCGTTCGTGCTCTGGCCGGCCCAGGGAAAGCTGCCGGCGATCGTCCGCGAACTCGTCCGAGATCTCGGCGCCCGACCGCTTCTCGTGGCGCCCGACCGCCACGACCGCGCGCTCGCGCGCACGAGCCACTTGCCGTATCTGATCGCCCGTTCGCTCGCCAGGGTGGGCGCTGATCACGCGCGCGCCGGCCTCTCTGGCCCCAGCTTCCGCGACATCACTCGAGTCGCGGCGAGTGATCCGGCAATGGCGATGTCCTATGTTCGGGCGAATGCCCGTGAGGTTGCGCGAGCCTGGAAGGAAGTAGGGCGGGAGATCGACCGTCTCCTGAGGAAGAGCTAGATCGCGCGCGGCCCCCGGGGGCAGTTTGTGAATTGTTTCACGAACAGGCCGCACGGCCTGTTGAGGGACGATAAGGGCCAACCAATTAGGCCGAGCGCGCCTGCTTCACCACCGCGTCATAGGGCCCGGCGATGACCCGGGTGATGCGCCGCCCGCGCGTCTCCAAGACGACAAGGCCCAACTCGCCCACACGCACGATGTCGCCGGTGCGGGCCACGCGACCCAGCTCTTCCTGCACCAGTCCGCCGACGGTGACTGATTCCTCGGTATCGATGTCCACGTCCAGGCGGCGTGCCAGGTCCGCGACGGGATAGCTGCCGGCCACCCGCACGATGCCGGGGCCCGCGTCTTCCACCGCCGGAGCCTCGACGTCGAACTCGTCCATGATCTCGCCGGCCAGCTCCTCGATGACATCTTCTAGAGTGGCCAGGCCGGAGGTGCCGCCGTACTCGTCCACCACGATCGCCAGGTGCAGCCGGCGCTGCTGGAACTGGCGCAGCAACCGATCGGCGGTCGCGCTCTCGGGCACGTACAGAGGCTCGCGTGCGACACGCAGCAAGTCGTCCGACGAGCGCAGCGCATCGGCGCCGGCAAAGAGATCGCGCACGTGCACGATGCCGAGCACCTCGTCGAGGTGGTCACGGCAGAGCGGATAGCGCGTGTAGCCTTCGCGGCGTGCGGTCTCGAGCAGCTCGGGCAGGGGAGAGAGGATGTCGAGGTAAGCGACGTCCGCACGCGGCACCATGAGCTGGCGCACCCGGCGCGTCGGGAAGTCGAGCGCCTGCTCGAGCAGCACGCGGCGCCGCTCGCCGCCAGGGCCTTCGCTCTCGGCGAGCAGGATGCGCAGCTCCTCATGGCTGTGCCCGGCTTCCTGTTGCATCTCGGGCGAGACGCCGAGCAAGCGCAACACGCCGTTCGACATGGCGTTGAGGGCCCAGATGGCCGGATAGAAGATCCGGAAGAACCAGTTGATGGGCCGCGCCACCACGAGTGCGGTGGTCTCGGGATTGCGGATCGCCAAGGCCTTGGGCGCCTGCTCGCCGAGCACGATGTGAAGAACGGTGATCAAGGTGAAGGCGAGCGCCAGGGCCACGGCGTGGGCGCCCAAAGCCGCCAGCGGGCCCAGTGCGGAAAACAAGCTCTCGAGCGGATGCGCGAGCGCCGGCTCGCCGATCCAGCCCAGGGCCAGGCTCGCGCCCGTGACCCCGAGCTGGCACGCGGACAGATACGCGTTGAGCTGGCCGACCACGCGCTCGGCGGCGCGGGCCGCGTTGTTCCCCGATTCCGCCAGCTCGCGCAGGCGGGTCGCGCGCACCTTGACGATGGCGAACTCGGTGGCGACGAAGAAGCCGTTGAGGAAGACGAGCAGGATGGCGAGAAGAAGCATCGTCGTCCTCGGCTACGGAATCCGGAAGTTGCGCACCCAGGCGGCACTGGCACGCACCACGTCGGTCTTCTTGGGATCGTGCGTCGTGTCGACGAATACGGCGATGGCGTCGGGAAAGCGCTCTTGCATCGCCGTCAGGTTGGCGGGCTCGTTCTCGAACACGCCGACCACGGCGCCCAAGCGCGCGAAGTCGTCGAACACCTTCTTCTTGAACTCGAGGTCGGGCTCTTTGGGATCGGGCTTCATGACGAGCACGGCGCGCGGAGACGCGATGGGGAATCCCTGATCGCGCAGAGAGGCCGCCGTGCCTTCGAGCATGCGCGGCACGTCACGTCCCGTGAGGTAGACGATCAAGGCGCCGCGTTTGAACAAGGAAGTGACGTACGCGGCGGCACCCACGAGCTCGCGGTCTTGGGACAGGTAATGATTGGAGAAGAAGCCCGTCACCCAGGTGCGACCGATGCGATGGACGAGTGCGGTGTCGCGAATCCCCATGAGCGTCAGCGTGGACTCGGGCGCGTACGCATACTTGTTGAGGGGCACGGATGTGATGCCTTTGCGAATGCCCGCCGCGTCCTTCGGGTTCTTGGAGGCGTAGGCCTCGAAAATCGCGCGCGTGCGCGGCGCCGGGTCGGTGAGGGTGCCATCGATGTCGAAGATCACGACCGGCACCTTGCCGAGCGCGACCGTCGAGTCGACGCACGACTGGAGCCGCAGGAGAGCCGCCGGATCGGGCGTGCCGGGCGCCGTCGTGCCTTCGCGGACGGAGGCAAACGAAGGAGGAGCCAGGAGGAGCAGCAAGATCACGGCGAGGCGCGTGCGCTTCATTCGGTCTCCAGGTTGGTGGGCAACCCTAGCACGACTCGGTCTCCGGTCGAAGCTTACACAAATCAGCGAAGAGTACGGTGCAGGGTATCGGCCGCCAGATGACCGCTCATGGCAGCGCTCTCGAGGGTGGCCGGGAGCAAGGTCTCCACCCAATCGCCGGCCAGAGCGAGCCCGGGAATCTTGGTATCGACGGCGGGGCGGGAACGGGCGGCTTCGGGCGTGAGTGACGGGGCGGCGTGCGGCTCCTTCACCACGCGCGCGTCATGGAGGGCGCGCGTGGCGAACGCGGGCTCATGCGCCTCGAGCGTCTGACGGGCGCGACGCACGAGACGCGGCGCGGTGAGTTGCGCGAGCGTGCGCGAGCCCGGCGCGACGAGCGCGAGCTGGCGCAGCGGCCGACCGGGCACGGGGCCCTGGTCGAACGCCCATGCGAACTCGTCGTCGACGAAGCCGACGAACGACTCCCCGAGCCCGGGTTCGGCCCCCTCGTACCAGAGGTGCACGGTGGTGAGGGGTGCGGAGTCGGTTTTCGCGGCTCCCGACAGGCGGGCGATGGCGGCGGTGCGCTCGGGCCCAAGCAACCGAACTGCGGCTTCGGCGGGCACGGCCAGGCAAACGGCGGGAGCCGTGAGCGTACCCTTCGGACCCTCGATGAGAGAACGACCCGCCTCCAAGCGAATGCGCTCGACCGGCCACGACATGCGCATTTCAGCGCCACGGTTCGCGAGATACGCCGCCGCGGGCTCGGCGTACAGTCGCGAGAGCCCGACCGCGGGGCGCATGAGCGAAGCCGACTGTGAATCCTCGCCCAGGAGCCGCTGCACGACATAGGCAAAGAGGCGTGTCGAGAGGATCTCCGGCTTCTCGTTGAACACGGCGCGTGCCATCGGATACCAGAGCCAGCGCTTCGCCTCGTCACTCTGGCCCAGAGAGGTGAGCCAGTTGCCGAGCGGGTGATCGCGGGTTTGCATGGCCTTGGGAGCGGCCTGGACCACTGCCATCGCGCGCAGCGCGTCGATGGGCGAGAGCGCGCCGAAGCGCGCGAAACCGAGCGCGAGACCGAACCGAAACGGATCGCGCCCCGACCACGCGAGCACGTGACGGCGCTTGGGCGAGGCCGACCACAACGCCACGCGAAAGCGCGGCGGATGGCGCCAGCTCGCTTTGCCGCCGATACGATCGAAGAACGTGAAGAACTCGCGATACGTGCCCGCAAGCAAATGCGGGCCATTGTCGATCTCGGCGCCGACGCGCGGATCGGTCCACGACGCCGCGCGGCCGCCGAGACGCCCGTGGGCTTCCAGCAGAAGAACACGGCGCCCCATCTCGACCAGCTTGGTGGCGCAGGACAGTCCCGCGAGGCCACCGCCGACGACAATGACTTCGGGAGCGTCAGCCGGCGAGTGCGGTGTCACGCCAGGCGCGGAAGACGGCGGAGAGAACTTGGCCCCGCGAGGGGCGCACGCGACGCCGGGGCAGAGGCGACTCCAGCTCGACGCGCTCGAGGAGGGCGCGATACAGGTAGTGCATGCCGCGCGCCGCGCCGAGGAAGCGCCGCGTGGTGACGGGCTCGGCCTCGTAGGCCGACTCGGCCTGGGCGAACCAGTCGCGCGCGCGCTCCTGTCCGCGCTCGATCACCCGCCGCACGCTCTCGGGCTCGGCCTCATGCGAGCGCGCCGCGGCCGTCATCTCTTCGGGCGACACGCCCGCGGCCCGCAAGTCTTCCGACGGAAAATAGAGTCGACCGCTTGTCAGGTCTTCGCGCGCATCGCGCAGGATGTTCGTCATCTGGAGCGCGAGGCCGAGACGGTGCGCGTAGGCGCGGGCTTCCGGGCAGCCGAAGATCGAGAGCGAAAGAAAACCCGGTGCCGCGGCCACGCCCAGGCAATAGCGGGCGAGATCGTCCTCGGTTTCGAGCGGCGTGCCGCGCGCATCGAGAGCGAGCCCGTCGAGGAGGCGCTCGAAGTCCGCGCGCTTCATGCCGTAGCGCGCTACGTATGGAGCGAGGGCCCGGCCCTCAGGTGTGACCAGGGCACCTTGGCCGTAGAGCGCGCACACCTCGCGACGCCAGCCCTCGAGGTGGAGGGCGGCCGCCGGCGAGCTCGCGGGCGTGCCGTCGACCGCCTCGTCGGCGGCGCGGCAGAAACGGTGCAGGGCCACGAGTGCGCTGCGCCGCGGCTCGGGAAGAAGCCAGAATGCCGGAGCGAAAGAGGAGCGGATCGGCCAGGCCATCAGGCTCGTGTCACGACGGCGCGCCAGGCGATGGCGGCCCGGTCGGTCCATGTAAGCGACGGCCGCTCGAGGAAGGCGCGCGGCCCGAGCTCGCGCACTCGCGAGAGAATCGTGTGGCCGCCGATCCACACCGCACCGAGATAGCTCGCGAGCGCCGGTCCGGATTGCGCCGGAAGCTTGCGCGAGCGCTGGAACAGCTCTTCGGTGCGCGCGATGGCAATGTCGAGGGCGCTGGTCAGACGCGTGCGGTTGGCCGCCGAGGTGACGCCCCAGCCGTCCGTGCGCAGGCGCGCCGCATCGAACGACTTGGAGCGCCAGATCGATTCCGGAAGCGTGATGCGTCCGCGCGGCATGTCGCGTGAGAGGTCCTGCCAGAAGTTCGTGAGCTGGAGCGCGACACAGAGATCGTCGCTGGCACCGATCAGGTCGGCGTCATCGACCGCCGCGACCGAAAGGACCAAACGGCCGATCGCCGCCGCCGAGTTGCGCGCGTACGCGAGCAGGTCCTCCCACGTGGCATAGCCCTGATGGCGCACGTCATAGCGGAAGGCTTCGATCAGCCGGCGCAGCTCGCCATCCGGGAGCGAGCAGGCACGGCGTGAAGCTGCCAAGGCGCGAAACACGGGCTCGGTGCCCGGAGGCACGTCGCCGTCCAAGCCACGCTCCCACGCGTCGAGGGCGGCCAGGCGCGAGTCGGCGTCGGCAGCGACGACAGCCTCACCGATGCGCGGCGAAGCTTCGTCCGCCACGTCGTCGGCGCCGCGCGCGTAGGCATAGACGGCTGCCAAGTGCGGACGAAAGCGCGCCGGCAAGAGACGGCTCGCCACGGGAAAGTTCTCGGCGTGGCGGGCGATGCGCGCGCAGTGCACGTAATCGGCGGCGAGCTGCGCCTCGGGGGCGACGGGCACGGGTAGCGGATTCTCCGGTCGGGTCCGAGCCAGCGCGCGGCGTGGACCCGGACAACGCCGCGCCCTCGGACACTACGAAGAATGCAGGCCGCTGCCAAGCCGCGGCCTGGTCAGCGATTCCACATGCGCTGCCACCACGTGGGCTCGGCCACCTGCGCCACGGGCGGCATCCGAGAGCTGATGGAAGCCAGGCTCCAGCCCGTGAGATCGGCCAGCGTTTGCGCCTGTTTCTTCTGGCGCTCCCGTAGCTTGTTCAGATAGTCGGAGAGAGCCGTGCAGCTCCCGCCGCCCTTCCACGGATGCCGGATGACGAATCGACCCTGGAAGTTCGACTGGTCTTCCGTCTCCTGGAATACGATGTCGGCCGGGAAGTGCTGCGCGTCGTAGCGCGTGTGCAGGCGCGTGACGAACACCATCTGCGGGCCGCCGCCGGCCGAGGGATCCGTCCAATAGGCGCCCAGCTCGCGCAGCTCGCGCGAGTCCAGTGGCGCCGAGGCGCAGGGATCACACCACGCCATGTTCCAGGCGTATTCGAGGAACACACTCGCCGGCTGCTGCTTCGCCTGCTGATCGAACATCGCCCGGTAGAACTTCGGAAAGTCGTCCTTCACGAACTCGGGCACTTCCGCGTCCGAGGGCAATCGAACGCCCCGGTAGTTGACCGGCTCGACCCGGCCCTTGCGCGTCAGGCAGTAGACGAACAGCTCCTGCGGCCCGGCGGCGTTCACGGTGCCAAGCCGCACGGGCAGCATGAATTTGGGCGACTCGTAAGCAACGGCGATCGGGCGCAGGTGCGTGAACCCGAGCTTCGACTGCTCCTTCAAGTTCACCTTGGCGACGAAGAAGTGCATCTTCTGCGCCAGGTAACTCTTGAGGACCGCCGGCGCGCCGGCCGGAATGCGATAGCCGTTCTGCGTGAGCCAGGTCGCCAAGCCATTCGAATCCTTGGCGCTCAGAATCAGGATGTCGTACTCGCCGACCGTGTAGCGGGCTTCGATCTTGACGAGCTCGTCGGCGCGGCCGCCGCGCATCGCAGACGGTGCCATGTCCATGAGCGCCGCCCCCATGCTCCTGAGCTCGCGTTCGGCTACGACTTGCCGGCACGGATCGTCATCCGTGTATTCCACGAGCCTGGGCGCCGAGTACGCGTCCAGGTGCTCGACGATGGCCTGGTCGCCGATGTGGATCTGATCCTTCTGCAGGACCGTAGGCACCGGCACGACGATGGCGAACTCCTTGGGATCGCCTTGGTAGTCGTTGACCATGGTCATCACGGTGCGATCGCCGTCGCGCGCGATGACCACCTGGGAGGACTTGTTGAACAGCTTGGCGTCGCCTTTGGCGACGAAGAAACCGCAGAACGCGAGCGCTCCTCTAGGAGCGAGCGGCTGCGCCAAGAGGATCGCGAGACACAGAAGCGACCAACGTCTCATCACGGACTCCTTTCGGCGACGGGTGCTTTTGCGCGACATCGGGACGCCACACGAAGCGCGGGCCGGGCAGCAACAGATCGAGAAGCGGCACCGTGGGCGAAAGCGCGGCCAGGGCCCAGAGCGGGCCGTTGGTCCGGAACAGACGGAACGTGACGTAGTGCGCGACGGCGGCGACGGCGGCGCCGAACAGGACCCGACCGAAACGCGAGCTCGGCGTCGTGCGGGGGTCGGAGATCATGAAGAAAGCGAAGAGGATGAGCGCGCCGCTTTCCATCTGGTGCAGCGGGATGGTCCACGGATCGCCGAGGGTCAGCGTGCGCCAGGCGAGCAAGCCGGCGTAGGTCGCAAGGAAGGCATAGGTCACATCGCTCCGCAACGCGCGATGGACCACGAGCCCGCCCGCGCACGCGAGCAGAAACCCGAACGTGGCGAAGCTGCCCCATTGGCCGGGCGACACCCAGGCGCGGACCGGCATGAGGAGCAGGGCCACGAGGGCGAGGTTCGACGGATTGAAGACGTGCTTGCCGCGCACGCGTAGCGCGAACTTGCTGGCCACCGCGAGGCTCGAGGCCAGTGCCGCCACCCAGAGCGCGTTGGTGCGCAAGAGCAGGCACAACGACAACGCCGAGATGAGTGCGCTCGCCGGGTCGAAGCGCGGCAGGCGCGCCAGGCGCGTGCACACCCATTGCGCCAGGATGCCGGATCCGAGCGTGACCGCGATCTGCGCCCCGCTCACGTCGAAGTGCAGGACGAAGAAACCGTAGAACAGGAGTCCTGAAAGAACCGCGATCTGATACGGACGCGGATCGCGGGCAGGCGCGCAGGCGCCGGGGCGGGCCGGCGGCTGGGAAGGACGGAACTGCATGGGGCTCCTTTCCCGGTGCGCCGGTGAAACACACCTTCTGGGCGTTTCACCCCGCAACCGGGAAGGGAGTTCCCGCGGAGTCTCGGCTGACTAGGGATGCTTTGTTGTGTCCGGCGTGGTCGTCGGTGGCGGCGGCGCCTTCTGCGTGGTGTCGGGGGGAGGCGGCACCTTGGTCGTGTCGCTGGCCGGCGGTGGAGGCGGCGGCTTGGGGGCGGCGGTCGTGTCGGGCGCGGCCTTCCGGCTCCCTGGCGCCAGGAGATCCTGGATCCAGTTGGCGGCTTCGCTCATCACGTCTTGCTGCTGCTGCTGGGAGTTCTTGGTGAGCAGCACCTTCTGCAGATTGGCCACGTTGAGCACCTGCTCCTGCAGGCTCGCGCCCTTCTTGAGGGAGTCGCCGAGCGCCTTCTCGATCGGATTCATCGCCATGCCCAGGAGCTGCGATTCGAGGTTCTGGGCCAGGAGCTGAGACGTCTGATCCATGTTGAGCGCGAACTGGGGATTGTGGACGTTCCCGCCCACGTCGAAGTTCAGCATCACGCGCCCGCTCTTGTCGGAGAGCAGGTTGGCCGCGGTGCGCAGGCCGGGTGACAGGTTGCCGAGCCGGGATTGAGGGAGCGCGAGCGCCACCTTGAGACCGAGATCGCCGTTGAGCCCGATCCATCCCGCCACGCCGTAATCACTGTCGAGCCCATGGATCGTCACGTCGCGGAAGAGCACGCGGCCGTTCTGCACGATGACGTGCCAGAGCAGGTTCTTGAACTGGATGTTGCGCAGGTCGGCAAGCCCGCTCCACTGCGCCGCCGATTGTAGGAGCTCGGCGCCGGCGAGCCGCCCGTCGGCCGATTTGGCGAGCGCGTCGAGGCTCAGATGCGCGAGCGCCTCCTTGGTGCCGAAGCCGTTGCCGCTCGTCGTCAGGTTGACGTCGAACGCTCCGGTGAGGAGATTGCCCAGCCGCGGTACCCACGTCTGCATGGCCGTCTGGGCGTCGAGGCCGGTGCCCTGCACGCGCATGGAGTAGACGGGCGCCTGCGGATTGCGGAAATCGACGTCACCGCTCGCGGTCATCGTGCCGCGGTATCCCTTGGCCGTGGCGCCGTCGATGTGCACCAGGCCGCGGTCGTAGCGGAACTTCGCCGTCACGTCCGTGACGTCCACCTTCTTGGCCTTGAGCCGCGGTGCGTTGATCACGCCGTCAGCGATGAGGTAGGGCGCCTTGGTCATCGGCCTGCCGGGCGGGAAGAGCACGTCGGCGTCGATGGGGCCGGTGGTGAGATCGAAATGCGCCGTGGCGACGCGCGCGTTGGGCAGCGGCTGGGGATCGAGCGCGTTGGCCAGAGCCAGCGGCTCTTCGACGTTGCCGCTCACGCGGAACGGCAAGGAGCCGTATCGGCCCTGGAGGTCGGTGGTGTTGGCGCTCAGACGCGAGAACCACACGCGCCCGTTCAAGCCGGTGAGCGGCTGCGAGTCCGCCGAGCGGGCCGGCAAGCTCACGTTCACGAGGTCCGCGAGGCCCTGAATCTGGGCGCCGCGCACGTCGCCGCTCTGGACGATGAACTGCACCGCCACGTTGGCCCGCCCCGAGATCCCGCGTTGATCCGGGGGCAGGAACTGGGACAGCTCGGCGAGGTTGAGATCACCCTTGAACGTGCCGCGAAGCGGCGGCGGCTCGAGCACCAAGGCGCCGGCGAACCTGGAGCTGCCCACGCGGCCGTCGAAATAATCGATGCGCGAGCCGCGCGCGTCGGACAGATAGCGCGCGCGCAGATCTTCGATGGCGGCGGGAGCGCCTTTGCGCTTGATCACCCCGTGCGTGAAATCGACGCGCTTGGCCGAGGCGATGCCCTGGCCGGCGAGCGAGAGGTCGCCGCAGGAGGCGTCGATGCTGAACGAGACCGGCGTTCCCGGCTTCACCGCGCCGGTCGTGCCCTTGGCGAGAATCGGCTGGTCGAGGTGGGGGATCGGCCCTGGATTGCCGACCTTGGCCACGCGCAGGTTCCAGCTCCAGCCCTTGCCGCGCTTCGCGAGGTCGAGATCGAGATCCTCGAAGTAGAACGCGAGCTTGCCGTCGGCGCCGTAGTAACCGAGCCGCGCGCTCGCGAGCTTCACGCCCGGGATGTTCACTTCGCGGAAGCGCTGCGGGGTGGCCGTCGTGTCGCCGATGCCGGCCAAGCCCTCCCAGTTGGCGCGTCCGTCGCGTGCGCGCCACAGGCGCACGGCGGGACGATCCACCTGGATCCCGCTCAGCTCGAGACGGCGCGAGAAGAGCGCCCACACGTCGAGCGTGAGCATCACGTTGCGCGCCGAGAGCATGGTGCCCTGCGCGAAACCTTGCGGATCCGAGACCGCCAGGTTGTCGACCGAGATGCTGACCGGAGGCCAGTAGGTGAGGTCGGCCTTGGCGAAGCGCACCTCGCGGCGCAGGGAGGCGCTCAAGGCCCTCGTGGCGAAAGCGCGCGCGCGCTCCGGCGTGACGTACAGCCGCACCGCCACGGCGGCGCCCGCGATCACGGCCGCGACCGCGAGGCCGATCCACAGCCAAGCGAACTTCGGGCGGGGACGCAGGGAGGTCTTGGGCGGCGCGCTCATGCTTCTCCGTTCGTGGCGGGTGGGGATCGGTGCCGGGTCCTGGGGCGGGCGCCTCGTTGCGTGTCCGGGTGCCGATGGCTACAGTCTGCCCGATTCGCCCTCGCCCTGCACCCCGGCGTCTTTAAGTTCCTGGTATTTCGCGGAGATTCCGCTCTTGGAAGGCTTTCCCGTCGTCTTCGACATCGAGCCCCGGTTCCGCGATACCGATGCCATGGGGCATCTGAACCATGTGGTATACATCACGTACTTCGAGGTCGCCCGCGCCCGATACTGGACCGAAATGACCGGCAATCGCGACTACGGCAGCGTACCCTTCATCTTCGCGCACGTGACCGCCGATTATCGCTCGCCCGCCTACGTGAGCGAGATCCTGCGCATCGGCGTGCGCGTGTCACGGCTCGGCAATCGCTCATTCGATTGCCAGTACCGCATCGAAGAGGCCAAGACCCGGAGGCTCGTGGTCGAGGGCTCCTCGGTGCAGGTGATCTACGACTACCAGCGCCAGCAATCGGCGCCGCTCGCCGACGATTTGCGGGAGCGGATCCGCCGCTTCGAAGGCCGCGCCGACCTGTGACGGTCATCACGGCGCAGCCGACCCTCAGACGCAAGGAGGCATCGTGAGAAACATTCTCTCGCGCTCGTCGCTCGTGGCTTTGGCCACGACGCTCGTCTTGTTCGCCGGCTGTCAGAAGAAGGAGGAAACCGTGGACAACTCGCAGTCCAGCTCGACCTCGGCCCAGACCACCACGCCGAGCACGGCCGCGCCGGATTCGGCCGGCATGGAAGCGGCCAAGCGCGATGCCACCGCTCAGCCGCCCTTGCCCGCGGGCCACATCGAGGTGCAGCACGTGCTGATCGGTTTCGTGGGCACGATTCCGGGCAAGAACATCACGCGCTCGCAGGAGGAAGCCAAGAAGCTTGCCTACGAGATTCTCGACCGCGCCAAGAAGGGTGAGGATTTCGGCCAGCTCGTGCAGAAGTACACCGACGATCAGTACCCGGGCATCTACCGCCTGGCGGACCGCGGGCAGACCGCTGACCAGTCGGCCGGCGAGTTCCCGCGCGACGGCATGGTGAAGGGCTTCAGCAACACCGCCTTCAGCCTGAAGGTGGGGGACGTCGGGATCGCCGACTACAACAAGCCCGACAGCCCGTACGGCTGGCACATCATCAAGCGCTTGCGCTGATTCGCTTTTTTCAGAACGGATCGGCGAACCGGCCGGGGCCTACGCCTCGGCCGGTTTGTTTTATCTGCTCCGAAACAGCTGAGTTGGGTCCATTTCTGGAAGGACCCATTTCTCCGTTTCAAGACGACGAAGTGGGTCCTCTTCTGAAAGGACCCAAATTGCGCGGGGGGCTAGGCCCCCGTCGGCCTCGACTGCGGGTCGAGCGCGTCGCGCAAGCCATCACCGAGGAAGTTGAAAGCGAAGAGGGTGGCGGCGAGGGCGAGGCCCGGGAAGATGACGAGCCAAGGAAACAGGGTCATCATCTTGCGGCCATCGTCGAGCAGCGTGCCCCACGACGCGCCGGGCGGCTGGACGCCGAGGCCCAGAAACGAGAGGAAGGCCTCCTGCAGCATGACGGCCGGGATGGTCAGGGTGGCGTACACGATCACCGGGCCGAGCGTGTTGGGCACGAGGTGCAGGAACACGATGCGCCAGTCCGAGGCGCCGAGGGCGCGGGCGGCTTCGACGAAGGTCTGCTGCTTGAGCGAGAGCACCTGCCCGCGCACGATGCGCGACATGGTGAGCCACTGCACGAGACCCAGCGCCACGAAGAGCATGAGCAGGCTCTTGGAGAAGAAGACGAGCAGCAGGATCACCAGGAAGATGTAGGGCAGCGAATAGAGCACGTCGACGGCTCGCATCATGATCTCGTCGGTCTTGCCGCCGCGAAAGCCGGCGATGGCCCCGTACGAGACGCCGATCAGCAAGCTCACCAGAGTCGCCACCAAGCCCACGGCCAGCGACACGCGCCCGCCATAGAGCACGCGGGCGAGGAGGTCGCGGCCCAAGGGATCCGTGCCGAACCAGTGCGCGCTCGACGGCGGCGACGCACCGAGATCGAAATTGGGCGCGGTCGGGTCGGCGAGGCCCGGAACCCACGGCGCACCAAAGCACAGGACGGCGAGTGCCACCAGGAAGATGCCGCATATCACCGCCATGCGGTTGCGCCGTAACCGGCGCATGGCGTCCGACCACAGGCTGGTGGGCCGCCCGCTCATGCCAGCTCCACACGCGGATCGAGCCAGGCGTACGCCAGGTCGACGAGCAAATTGAAGATGAGCAGGAAGCCGGCATAGAAGAGCACCACGCCGAGCACCAGCGTGTAATCGCGATTGAAGGCGCCGTTCACCAGATGCCGGCCGAGGCCCGGGATGGCGAAGATCTGCTCCACCACCACCGATCCCATGACCACGCGCGCCGTGGCCGGCCCGAGATACGAGACCACGGGCAGGATGCCGAGCCGAAACGCGTGGCGAAACACCACGCGGCGCTCGTCGAGCCCCTTGGCGCGCGCCGTGCGCACGTAGTCCTGGCGCAGGGTTTCGAGCATGCCGCCGCGCGTGAGACGCGCCAGATAGGCGATGTAGATCGCCGACAGCGTGAGCACGGGAAGCACGCGGCTCGACGGTCCGGTCCACAGCGCCGGCGGCAGCCAGAAGAGCGTGAGCGAGAGCCACAAGACGAGGAGCGGCCCGAGCACGAAGTTGGGAATCGACACCCCGAGCAGCGCCACCGACATGGCGGTGAAGTCGCCGGCCGAGTTCTGACGCGTGGCCGCCCACACGCCGATCGGCACGCCGAGGAGCAGCGCAAGGAGCAGCGCCCAGCCGCCCAGCTCGAACGAAACCTTGGCCGACTCGAAGAGGATCTCGCGCACGTCCTTGGCCGGATTGGCGTACGAGGGGCCGAAGTCGAGCACCGCGGCGTGCGTGAGGAAGCGGCCATACTGGACGATCAACGGCCGGTCCAAGCCGTACTTCTTGTACAACGCCTCCTTGGCGGCGGCCGGGATGTCGCGTTCCGACTGGAAGGGTCCGCCCGGGGCCGCGTGCACCAGGAAAAACGTCAACGTCGCGATGATCCACAAAGTAGGAATGAGCAAGAGCAGCCGGCGCGTGATGAATCCGGTCACGGTTGCCGCTCCGCCGCGAGGGTTGAGTCGGACCCCGCGGGCTCCGGGTGCTCGCGCCAGTCGGGATCGATCGAGACGAACTTCAAGGGGTGATAATCGAGCACGGTGGGATAGAGGCCGCGCACGTACGGCTTCACCAGCTCCATGGTCACGTAGTGGTACACGGGGATCACTGGGGACTCGTCGAGCAACACGGCTTCCGCCTGCGACAGGAGCTTCATGCGCCGGGTGGGGTCGGCCTCCATGCGCGCCTCGGCGCACAGTCGGTTGTACTCGGGATTCGACCAGCCGGTGCGGTTGTTGCCGTCGCCGCCCCGCATGATGTCGAGGAAGGTCGAAGGGTCGGGGTAATCGCCGATCCACGAGCGGCGCGCCACGTCGTACTTCACCTGCGTCGTCTTCTCGAGGTAGCTTGCCCATTCCTGATTGGCGACGTCGACAGGAATGCCCAAGTTCGCGCGCCACATCGCCTGCACCGCCTCGGCGATGCGGCGGTGATCCTCGCTCGTATTGATGAGGATCTCGATGCGCGGGAATCCCTTGCCTCCGGGATAGCCCGCCTTGGCGAGATCGCGCCGCGCCTCCTCGGGGTCGTAGGTCACAGGCTGGGGGGGCGTGTAGCCCACGTAGCCGGAAGGGCAGAAGAGACCCCACGGCGGGCGCGTGCCCTTGAGCACCTTGTCGCACAGGGTGGCGCGGTCGAGCGCGTGCGTGAGCGCGCGTCGCACCCAGACATTGTCGAGCGGCTTCTTGGTCACGTTGATGGAATAAAAATACAGAGCCTGCTGGCGGCCGACCCTGAAATCGGCGTACTTGCGCATGAAGGGCAAGAACGGCGCCGGCACGTTGCCGCTCGGCTGCCAGTCGATGACGCCCGCCTTGTACATGTTGGTGCTCGTCGTCTGGTCGTCGACCGGATAGGCGATCATGCGATCGACTTTCACGTTGGCTTGGTCCCAGTAGGTCTGGTTCTTCACCAGCTCCATGGACTCGCGCAGCTTCCAGCTGGCGAGAACGAAGGGCCCGTTGGTGACCAGGTGCTCGGGGCGCGTCCAGCGGTCGCCGAAGCGCGCGAGCACTTCGCGCGGCACCGGCAGGCACGTATAAAAAGTAAGCAGATTGAGAAAATAGGGCGCCGGGCTGACGAGCCGCACTTCCAAGGTGGAGTCGTCGAGCGCGCGCACACCCACCTGGGAGGCGTCGGCGCGTTTTTGATTGAAAGAGTCCGCATTCTCGATGACCGAGAGAATGCCGGCGTAGCGGCTGCCGGTCGCCGGATCGAGCACGCGCTTCCACGACCACTCGAAGTCGCCGGCGGTGACCGGCCGTCCGTTGGTCCAGCGGATGCCCGGACGCATGTGGAACACGTAGCGACGTCCGTCGGGCGAGATGTCCCAGCGATAGGCCTGGCCGGGCAGGGGGGCAAGCGTGTGGGGATCGGCGACCACCAGCCCCTCGAAGATGGCGCGCGCGATGCGCCCATCGGGCTGGCCCGACATGAGGCCGGGATCGAGCTGCTCGGGCTCGGCCGCGTTGTTGAAGCGGAACACGCGGTCGCCGGGCACGCGCACGCTGCCGAAGTACTCCCGTCCCGACGCATCACTCGTGGTGGCCATGCGCCCGCCGCAGCCGGCGGCGAGGAGCCACGCGGTCAGCGCGAGCGAAGCGGCCGTGACGAGCCAGGCAGGGGCGCGCACAGCCGGCATCCTAGCACCTTGCGAGCCGCGCGAAAGCTGTGGAAGACTACACGCACGGTATGAGCACTCCGCACACCATGGGCAGATGGCTCGCACGATGGATGCCCGTGCTGCTCCTGCTGCTCTTCGCAGCCGGATCGGCGGCGCACTTCGAGCACCACCTGCTCGACCCCGACTGTGACTCGCGGCCCGACCACGCCGCGTGCGCCACCTGCGCCGCTTTCCACGGTGGCATCACCGTCGCGACGGCCGCGGAAGCTCCGATTTTGAGCCTCCCCGAAGCCCCCGAGGTCCTGTGGTGGACCGAGGCGGCTCCCGCCCTCGCGTCCCGCGCCCTCGTCTCTGCCCGAGCGCCTCCCGCCTCCTAGCCTCGCTCCCGACCGACAGAACTGTCTTTTCGTCTCGTTGGTGACAGGCCATGGGTCCGTCGCGCGCGCACATCCGCGCGCCCGACGATCCCTGCCTGCGAGCTGTGCATGCTTCCCACGGGAGGTTCCATGCTCAGAACGCGCCTCACTTTCGCTTGCTTGCTCGGCGGGCTCGCGCTCGCGCCGTCGATGGGCTTCGCCCAGGACTCGACGTCTGTGTCAGCCCCGAGCGCATCGACGTCGTCCATGTTCTCCAACCTGGCCAATCCGGCCATCGGGATGAATGCTCTCTTCTCCGCTCAGGCCGCGCACAACCTCGATCAGCCGTACGGGCTCCAGTTCGACGAGGCCGAGATCAGCTTGATCTCGGTGGTCGACCCCTATTGGACACTGACCAGCAACATCGTGTTCACCCCCCAGGGCGTCGACCCCGAAGAAGTGTGGGTGAGAAACACGAGCCTGCCCGCCATTCAACTCAAGCTGGGACAGATTCGGGGAACCTTCGGTAAGCACGGCCTCTTGCACACGCACGCCTTCCCGTTCATCGAGGCGCCGATCGTCATGCCGAACACGATCGGCGAGGAAGGATTCAAGGATCCCGGCCTCGAGGTGGCGTGGCTCACGCCCCTGCCCTGGTACGCGGAGCTGACGGGAGGGGCGTATCGGGCCGTCGGCCCCGACGAGGACCATCCGCTCGACTTTGGCTCCAGCGAGCACGACAACATTCCGTACCTCGCTCACCTGAAGAATCTGTTCGACGTCAACGACGAGACGACGCTCGAGTTCGGCCAGTCCTTCATCCACGGGCACGGCACCGACGACCACGGCCACATGGCCTGGGGCGCCGATCTCACGGTGCGCAACGTGCCGGCCAAGAATTCCAACCGCCGTGGCTGGATCCTGCAGAGCGAGTACATCCAGAAGGCTGCTTCGGCGAACGGGGATTACATCCGCGAGCAGGACGGCGGCTATGCCTCGTTCCAGTATCGCCTGTCGCAGATCTGGTGGGCTGGCATACGCGGCGAACAGGCCCGCAAGAGCTTCACCGACTTCGTGGTGGACGAGACCGGCGCGCCCATTCCCGCCAAGGTGAACCGCGCGTCCGTGAACCTCGCCTGGTCGCCCTCGGAGTTTTCGTTCGTGCGTCTCGAGTACAGCCATGCCAAGGCGGACGCCGGGGTCCATCCCACCGACGATCGCATTTTGCTCCAGCTCAGCTACACCATCGGTTATCACCCGGCCCATGCGTACTGACCGCGCTGCGCGCGCACGGGGCCGCTCGATCCTTGATCAGGAGGAATTCATGAAACGGCTGATTGCATCCATCACCGTCGCGACGCTGACCGCGCTCGGAGCCGCACCCTCGTTCGCCGACCTCAAGGTCGCGACGTCACTGACCGACCTGGCTTCGGTGGCGCATTTCGTCGGCGGCAAGCACGTCACCGCCGAGAGCTTGTGCCGGGGCTACGAAGACCCGCACTTCGTGCCGGCCAAGCCCAGCCTCATGAAGGCGATCCAGCACGCCGACGTCTACATCTCGACCGGGCTCGAGCTCGACGCCGGCTGGCTGCCACTCGTCCTTCCCGGAAGCCGCAATCCCAAGATCCAGCCCGGCGCCAAGGGCTTCGTCGACGCTTCCGAGGGCGTTCACGTGCTGGAGAAGCCGAACGGCACGGTGAGCCGTGCCGTAGGCGACGTCCATCCGCTTGGCAACCCACACTACTATCTCGATCCCAAAGCGCTCGAGGTGGTGGCCGATCACCTGGCGCGCGTCTTCGCCGCGCTCGATCCAGCGAACGCCGCCGACTACGCCGCCAACGCCAAACAGTTCCACGAGCGCATGGAGACTTCGCTCGACAAGTGGCAGAAACAGATGGCGCCCTTCAAGGGAACGCCGATCGTGACCTACCACAAGAACTTCATCTATTTCATCGACCGCTTCGACCTCAAGGAATTCGGCAACGTGGAGCCCAAGCCGGGCATTCCGCCCACGCCGCGTCACATCGCCGAAGAGGCGGATGCCATGAAGGCGTCCAACGTGAAGGTGGTGGTGTACGGGCCGTACTACAAGGCCGACGCGAGCCAGGAGCTGGCCAAGCGCGCCGGTGGGGTCGCGGTCGAGGTGGCGACCGAGGCCGGCGGCCTGCCCGGCACCGACGACGTCTTTTCCAAGTTCGACGTGCTGGTGAACTCGATGGCCGCCGCCCTCGCCGGCAAGTCAGGAGGAAAGCCGTGAGCTTCTTCACCGTGATGGCTCTGCCGCTTTTGGCCTGCCTTCTGCTCGCGCTCATTCTGCCGAGCCTGGGCCGGCACGTGCTGGCGCGCGGCGTGATCTTCGTCGACCTGGCCTTGGCGCAGATCGCCGCCCTGGGTCAGAGCGTGGCCTTTCTCCTCGGGGCCGAGCCCAACGATCCGCGCACCTACTTGTGGTCGTTCGGGTTCACGCTGCTCGGCGCGGCTCTGTTCAGCTTCCTGTGGGACCGCGAGCACTCGGTGTTACAGGAGGCCTTCATCGGGATCTCGTTCGCCCTGGCCACGGCAGCGACGCTCCTCATGCTGTCCAACGCGCCGCACGGCGCCGAACACGTGAGCGGCACGCTGAGCGGCGAAGCGCTCGCGTGGGTGACCTGGAAGGACATCGCCATCATGGCCAGCATCTTCGCCGTGGTCGGCGCTTTCCTGTTCTTCAACAACAAGAAGCTGCTCCTGTGCTCCGAGGATCCCAAGCGAGCGCGAGCCTCCGGCCTCTCGGTCAAGCGCTGGGACTTTCTGTTCTACGCCTCCTTCGGCATGGTGGTGACGACGTCGGTGAAGGTCTCGGGCGTGCTCGCGGTGTTCTCCTACCTGATCGTGCCCATCGTGTGCGCCACGCTCCTCGGGCGAACCGGCGCCGGCCGGCTCACCTGGGCCTGGATCATCGCCTTCGTGGCCTCGATCCTCGGCGCCTTCTTCTCGTATCTCAAGGATTGGCCGATGGGGGCGACCATCGTCTGCCTGTTCGGGGTCACGGTGGCGATCGTTTCGCTCTCGGTGCGCATGAAGTACGTCGACCGCGCGGCGCCCGAAGCGGAAGCCGAGCCCGTGCTCGCCGAGGTGCGCGCCAAGCGGCAACTGCCCAGCTGAGTCCGATTCCAGCACAAAAAGAAGAGCGCCGGCCCGCAAGGACCGGCGCTCTCTTGTATGGCTGCGTCCGACTAGCGAAGCGGGCCGGGCGCCGGAAGGATCTTGAAGTTCTCGACCACGCCGCCAGCGCCGATCCTGGCGATGACGCGCTGGTTGACGCCGTTCACCGTGCCCACGCCGTTGATGTTGGCGGAGATCAGGTGCGCAATGTCGTCACCGGTGATCACTCCGGACTCGAACGACGAGCCGACCGACAGGCTGCCGAACTTGAGGCCTGCCCAGTCGCTCGAGAAGTTGGCGTTGATCATCAGCTTGGCGCCATCCTCACGCGAGCCCTTGAACGAGACGCTGTAGCCGCCGCCGCTCTTCGAGACCGTGACCTGCCCGACGTAGAGATCCGGGCCGATGCTCTGCAGCTCGGGGGGAAGGCTGGCGCCGCCGTCCGGAAGCTCGGCCGGCACCACGGCGATCTTGGCGTCGAATGTACCTGTGGCGTTGCTATAGCTCTGGGCGAAGCTCGCCCCGGCCATGCAACCCACCATGAGAAGCATCAAAGCGAAAACGCGCGCTGCGCGCATGGTGCACCTCCTAGGGTGTTGAATCAGAGGACGGCCCTGCAGGAACGCCGTCCGCGAGACTGCAATGTTGCGGGTCGACGGTGCGTCACGGTCCGGACCGGGCGTACCGCCGTTTGGGGACATCGTGGGCCTCAAAGCGCCACCGAGATACCGAACGTGGGCAACATGGGCAGCATGTTCACGGGCACCGCCCGGCTGAACCCATCCTCGTAACGGTAGTCGTAGAGGTTCTTGCGGCCGTAGAGATTGATCACCTCCAGGAAAGCGCTCGACCGGAGACCGGCGAGGCGGAAGTTGCGCTCGGCGCGAACGTCGAGGCGGTGGTACCAAGGGAACCGGGCGCTGTTGTAGGCGCCCTCCACGGGAATCCATTCGATGCCTTCCACGAACTCGGAGACGTCTTCGCGTCCCACGACGGGCGTGTACGGGCGTCCACTGTGCGCGTGCCACTTGAAGCCGAAAGCCCAGTTGGGCGCCGGCTCGTAGCGGCCGACCAGAGAAACGATGTGGCGCAGGTCCTGCTCGGGAGCGTAGGTCGCGGCCCCGGCGCGGTCCTGATAGGTCACCTGACCAAGCGTGTAGGCGGCCCAACCGCTCCAGCGGTGACCGACCAGGTGCACGAGAGTCTCGACGCCCCGCGCCTGGCCGGTGCCGGTGGAAGCGAAGCGCGGCGAGCCCTCCGGCGCGGCCGGCACGTAGACCAAGAGGTCGTCGAGCTTCTTGTGGTAGCCCTCGACCGAGAGCCGTCCGCCCGAGGCGAGAGGCCAGGCGATGCCGGCGGTGAGATTGCGCGAGCGCTCCGCCCTCAGATCCGTGCCGCCAATGTCGGGCACGGCTTCGAGCCGGTCGCCCGGGAACTGCCGGTAGGAGCCCGCGGCCGCCGACAGCTCGAGGTGCCAGGGCGAGCGCCACAGGACACTCACACGCGGCGTCGGCTCCGCTTGATGCGTGAGCGTGCTGTGCTCGACCCGAACGCCTCCCGTAAGGTCGATGGCCGAGTGGGCGAGCAGGACGCGCGATTGCAGGTAGCCCGCCTGGTACCACTCGCGTCCCTCGTAGTCGGAGACCGTCTGCACCGTGTCCAGAGGCGAGCGCGGCGCCGAGCGCCGGTCGTTCTCCTCGAGCGTGAGGCGGTTGATGTCGAGGTCGTAGAGATAGTGCACGTGCCGAAACTGCATGCCTGCCGACCAGGTGGCGCCGAGAGCCGCGAGCGAAGCGTCCGTGTGCCAGTCGAAGTTGCGCGCGTACTCCATCGCGTGCTGGTCGAGCGTACCGTGCAGGATCACTTCCTGATTGCGCCAGGCGTAGCCCGCGGTTTCGCGCACGGTCCAGGGTCCGGCCGCGTAGTCGTAGTTCAGCGTGCCGAGCGTGAGCTGGCGGTTCCAGCTCATGCCACCGGAGTCGGGGGGGGCGAAGGTGAAGTTGTCCGACAAGCGCGCCGCCAGCGCGTCGCCCGAGTGCAGGATCCCCAGGCGCACCTGGTGATCGCCGAAGCGCCGGTACAGGCGGCTGTCGAGGTCGTAGTAGTTGGGCAGCACGGCGTTGCCTGAGGCGCGGCTCGACAGCACACGGTCGAGGTACGAGCGGCGGGCGGCGAACAGGAACGAGCTGTTACCGGAGTGGTCGAGCGGACCTTCGATGCTGGCGTTGCCGGTGGTCATCGAGAGCGAGGCCGTGCCCTGCACCTGCGACAGGTTGCCGACCCGGCGCTGCACGCGCAGCAGGCCACCAAGAGCATCGCCGTCGGAGGCGGCGTAGGCGCCGGGCACGAACTCGACCTTGTCGATGACGTCGGTGTTGAAGAAGCTCACGACGCCGCCGAAGTGGTAGGGATCGCTCACCGAGACGCCGTCGAGGAAGATGCGGTTCTGGCCGGACTCGCTGCCGCGCACGAAGAGGAGGCCGTCGAAATCGGAGTCGCTGCCTACGCCGGGCAGCGTCTGCAGATAGCGCGTCGGGTCGGCGAAGCCGCCGGGAAGCCGCAGCGCCTCGCGCGACGGCAGCACGAGCTCGACGCCGTTGGGTCCGTTGAAGCGGATGCCGTCGGCGCGCACGACTTCTTCGGGAATCGAAGTGACGGGGACGACCGCTGGAAGGCCCGCGGTCGATTTCGATGTGGAGGAAGAACCGCCGCCCGATGCCTTGCGCTCCGAGTCCTTCTCCTTGGCGGGAGTCGGTTGCTCGGTCGAAACCGAGTTTCCAGGGTTGGATACGGCGCGCGCGGCCTGCGGCCCGCAAATGAGGCCCGCGCACAAAAGACCGACTCCGACCGTTCGGCGAACCATGATGCCACCCCGCGCTCGTTGCAGCCGCCGGCCGAGCTCGCGTCGTCCGGACGCGACAGCCCGGCATGAGGTCCACTCGTGTTTGGATCGCCGATGTCAGCGACGCCGATGGGCGAGTGTGGAACCCCGTGTCACTGGACGACGACCCTGGTGTATCTGGGGCGTAGGGCCAGCTTCGGAATGGGGGGTCCCGAGGCATCCGTGCGGGTGATCGAAACCGTCCGATCGGGACGGATGTAAGAATTGTAGCTACGTATTCCCTCGGGGCACAAGCTGAACAACGTTGAAAGAAAGGGAACCGGAGAACCCTGGCGCCCGGGGGTAGCGTCCAGCTAGACTTTAGAGGTGCGAGCGGCCTAAAAACCGCCCAATTCCACTGATCCGCGCTCCTTGGAACCCCGGAGGGCCGCGGACCGCTCGCCAGGGGAGCCCATCTTGGCCTGTTTGCGCGCACTTCGTCCGGCCTTTGGCCGGGGTTCCGTCACCTTGGCCGCCCTGATTTTGCTCCTCAGCGCCCCACGACCGGCCGGCGCCGCCATCACCTGGACGGCCCGGGGGGCGTTCGCCGACCGCGAGTTCACCTCGCTGGTCTCGCCGCCCGGCTACCCGTGCGTGGTCGCATTCACCGCCTTGGGGAATGGCGGTCTCGAGCTCTCGACGGACTGCGGCGTGAACTTCGCCCCCGTCCTCACGGCCAACGCCTACGCGGTCACCGCCAAGAGCACCGATGTGGGCTGGATCGCCGCCGGCACTTCTGGCGTGCTGAAGACGGTGAACGGAGGCTCGAGCTGGTTCGCCGTCAACGCGGGACTCTCGCCGTTCAGGGATGCGCGTGCCATCACCGTGCACCTGGCCGGTCCCGACACGATCTATGGCGGCTTCCATGGCGACGGCGTTTACGTGGGACGCCCGGCCGCCGACAGCACGGTGGTATGGACGCCGATGAACAACGGCCTCGGCGATCTCAACGTGCGCGATCTCGCGCGCGTGCGCGGCGGCACGTACTTCTTGGCCGCGACCGACGGTGGCGTCTGGCGCTGGACGAACGGCTCGTGGTCGCTCGCGGCGGGCGGCCTGGTGGCCAACACGCTGATCATCGACTCGGCCGACTCGTCGCGCTGCTACGCCGCCGGACCGGCAGGCGTGTTCAAGAGCGTCGACTACGGCCAGAGCTTCCAGCCATCGTCGAACGGCTTGCCGGTGGGCACGGCCGTGAACGACATCGCGCGCCGCACCGACAATCCCTCGGTCCTCTACGTGGGGACGGCGGGGGCCGGCGTCTACGAGAGCCTGGATTACGGCGCGAGCTGGCACCCGTTCGGGCCGGCGGTGCCGGGCGACAACGACGTGCGCGCGGTGGCCGCGATCGTGCAGGAGTCGCAATCGCAAGCCAACATCTTCGCGGGCACGCTGAAGGACGGGTTGTTCGAAGCTCAGTATTCGACGCCGGTCGAGCCCGTGACCTGGGGCAAGCTCAAGGCGATCTACCGGTAACGGGGAGATCCAGCCGCGAGCTGGTGACGATGCCGGCGCGCACGATGACGTTCGTCCACGATGGCGAAGCGCTCACGCCTCCCCCGACCATCGAAACGGTGTAGACACCGGGCGGCAGATTGATCACGAGCGCCGGCGCCCTCGCGCTTTGCGGGATGGCAATCCCGCCCGGCGGGGTGGTGACGATGGTGGCGCCCGGGAGAAGCGCGCCGCCCGATTCGTTGCGCGCCTCGACGAGCAGGGTGCCGTACGCCGGACCCGGTGTGGACGCGCCGCCCGCTGCCGCCCACGCCGCCAGCGTATCCGACGTGACCACGAGGAAGGTGAGCGTGGTATCCGCCTGGAGATCCTGCGGCCAGCTCAGGCCGGGAAGAAATCCCAGGGCAGTGGCTCGCACCGTGTACGTGCCCTTGAGCAATCCCACGAGCGAGAACTGCCCGAGGAAATCGCTGGTCGCTTGCGCTCCGGTCGGTCCTTGGAACACGGCCACGGCGGCGCCGTCCACTGCGTTCCCGGTCGAGCGCTCGCGGAACACGAAGCCGTTGATGTTGGGACGCGCGCGCGGCGTGCCGAAAGTGACCAGGCCCGCCTGCAGATGGGTAGCGAAGGGACCATCCCAGACGAAGCCCGGTTGGGTCACGGTGAGCGAATAGTCGCCGGGGATGGGGTTGTCGATCAGGATGGGGTCGGCTCCGACTCCGGTTTGCGAGAGGGTCCCGCCCGTCGAAGGATTGAGCGCGATGGAGGCCCCACCGAGCGGCACGTCGTTCGAGCGCAGGGCGAACATCCCGAAGAGAGCGCGCGTGGTGTCCCAGGGGGCGAGCCCGCGCGCTGCCAGAATGGAGTCGATCTCGGCGCGCGTGAAGAGCGGAAGCCCGGCGTTGTCGACGTTGCCCGAGACGTCGAGACCGGTGGAGAGAGAGGGCACGCGTCCCGGAAACTCGGCCCGCAGGCGCTGATTGCCGGCAGGGACACCGTGGATGATGAAATCACCATTGGCGTCGGTGGTGACGGCGGCGACTTCGGGCGCGGTTTCCACCCAGACGCGCACCCCCTCGAGCGCCGTGAAGGGGCTCGTGGTCGGATCGGCGACCCGCCCGGCGATGAGATAGACGGTGGGCACGACGATCTCTTCCGCCCCTCCGCCACAGGAAGCGAGGGCGAACGCGAGAGCGAGACAACCCGAGAGAAGAGAGACGAGCCGGAAAGACCGCATGCGCGTCTCTATTCTATCGCACCCGAGGGCTCCACTCCGCCAGCACGATGCCCGCGAAGATGAGGCCGGCGCCGAGCCATTGACCAGCGCCCAGACGCTCGCCCAGCCAGGCCCAGGCGAAGAGAGCCGCGGCCACCGGCTCGAAGGCAAAGAGGAGCCCGACGTGCGTAGGCGGCGTGAAGCGCTGCGCCCAGGCCTGGATCGTGAACGCCGCCGCGGTGCACACGACGGCCATGGCGACGAGTGCCCAGGCGGCGTAGGGCGTGAGTCCGAGCGGCTTGGGCTCGCCGACCGAGAACACGAGCGCGAGCAGCGCCACCACCGTGATCTGCACGAGCCCCAGTGGCAGGGCCGGCGAGCGCGCCGCGACCCGCGATTGATAGACGATGTGCACGGCGTACGCGAGCGCGCAGCCCAGGAGCAGGAGCTCGCCCGTGCCGAAGCGCGCCCCGGCGCGCGGCTCGATGGTGAGCAGGACGAGACCGGCGAGCGCCGATCCTACGCCCAGCCAGGCCAGCGCTCCTGGCCTGCGTCCGCGCGCGAGGCCGAGCACCGGCACCATGACCACGCTGAGCCCGGTGAGGAACGCGGCGACCGTGGCCGAGGCCGTGCGCAGGCCGACCGTCTGCAAGCCGTAGCCCGCGGTGAGAAGTGCGCCCAGGACGACGCCGTCGATCAGCCCTTGTTTGCCGAGGCGCGGAAGCTGACGGCCGCACACGCCGAACAGGAGTGCCGCGGCCAGGCCGAAGCGCAACGCGAGGTAGAAGAAGGGCGGAAGCTCGAGAAGAAGGCGCTTGGCCAGGGGAAAGGTCGCGCCCCAAGAGGTGGCCACGAGAAAGAGAGCCACGTCGGCGAGCCAGCGGCGAGCGAGAGCGCGGTCGGGCACCGGCGGAGAATAGGACGATGAAGCTTGGAACGCACGAAGCGGCCGAAGTACTGTGGGTGCCTCTCACGTCAAAGGAGGGCGCATGCACTTGTCTTCGCTACGCTTGACCATCTTGGGGGTACTCTTTGCCCTGTGCCTCGGCCCTGCCAAGGCGCGGGCGCAGGAGCCGGAGTCCTCGAATCCCCTGGCCAAGGGTCAGTGGGCCTTCGAGTTCGGCACGGAGCTCTTCGACTCCCGAACGGCATCCTTCTCCGCGCGCCGACACTTCTCCGCGGGAAGTGCTCTTCAGCTCGACTTCCTGGTGCGCGCGCAGGGATTCGACAGATCCGCCGACGAGGTCGTCTTCGAGCCCGACACCACGCGTGGCTCTCAAGACGAGCAAGAGCGTGGCACGGACCTCCGACTCGGAGTCTCATATGTCTGCTACCCCCGCACCCAAGGGAAGGCTCTCCTGTTCCTCTCAGGAGGTCCTTTCTTTCTCTGGTCGCACGACAGTCAGCAGCGCCAGGACGTCGATCCCACACGCACGGGGGATGAAGAAATGAAGAGCGATCTTTGGGGGGTCGGCGGCATGGGCAAGATCGGCTTCGATTGGTTCTTCGCGCCCAAGCTGAGCTTGGGAAGCCGCTACGGCGTCTCCGTCACCTACACACACCGAACGTTCAATGACTCGGTCACGATCACTTCGCCGGCGCCAGCGGGTTTCACCGATGCCGGAACCGAGACCGGCCTCCGCTTCGACATGACGCAGTTACTATTGGGAATCAGCTTCTACCCGTGAGACGCGCGTCCCGTGGGCGGACATACAAATTCTACGAACGCGTATCGGTCAAAGAAGGTCTTGATACGTCAAACGCCCTGTACACACGCACGTAGAAGAGGGTGCAGCATTTCGGAACGTGATTTGCTCCTCGAGGTGGGCGAAGGCCGTGAAACGGCAAAACACCGAAAGGAGAGAATGAACATGCGGAAGCTCAATCTCTTCGCCTCGCTCTGCATCCTGGCCACGTCGCTCGTGGCGGCTCCGCCGGCTCACGCCCAGATGAATGGCAGCGTTCGTTTGAACACGGGCGGGAGCCACATCCATTTCAATAACCAGCCGAACCTGGTGCTGGTGCCGGGCACGAGCGTCTATTACAGCCCCTACGGTAACGATGAGGTGTATCGCTACCGCGACTCCTGGTACGTGAATCGTGGCGGCACGTGGTATCGAGCCTCCAGCTATCAGGGCCCGTATTATTACGTTCACCAGAACCAGGTTCCTCACGCAATCCTGTCAGTGCCGTCGGATTGGCGGATGCAGTACCGCCGCAGCCACGGTGAAAAGGACCGCGACAGCGATTGGAACAACCATCAATGGCGTCATCATCATCGCGACTAACGCGGCGTTCTCGCGAGTAGCGAAAAGCGCCCTCGGCGAGAGCCGGGGGCGCTTCGTTTTGCGATGCAGCGATGATCAGGCGGCGCGTCGCACCGAGGTCGAGACGCAGTTGTGACCCTGCTGGCGCGCATAGTCGAGGGCACGATCGGCCATCGCCAGAAGCACGTCCGCGTCCAATCCGTCTTGTGGGAACGCCGCCACGCCGCAAGTGATGGTCACCGACCCCGGAGCGCAGGACGTGAAGGAATGGCCTTGGACCACGGCGCGCATGCGCTCGGCGGCTTCGCACGCGCCGTCGAGGCCGGTCTGCGGCAGCACGATCAGGAAGCCATCGTCGCCGTGGCGCCCCAGCACATCGAACGAGCGCACCTGCTGTGCCAGGAGTGAGGCGATCTCCTTCACCAGCGTGTGCGCGTGGCGCGCGCCGTGCGTATCCTGCTGTCTCGCGAAACCATCGATCTCGACCGACATCACAGACAGCTCTTGTTGGAAGCGATTGGCTCGGCGCGTTTCGCGCTTGAGCGTCGCCTTCACGTAACGGAAGTTGTAGACCTCAGTGAGATCGTCGGTGATCGCCAGCCGCTCGGTGCCGGCCGAGAGCCGCACGTTCTCGAGCGCCGCCGAGAGCCAAGCGGCGAGCAGCACCATGAACTGGATCTCGGTGCTCGAGAACTTCACTCGTCCGCGCTTGCGGTAGATGGCGAGATAGCCGGGCAGCGGATCGCGCTGGGTCACCGGGATGAAGAGTGCCGGTCCGGCCTCCACGCCGGGGCAGGAGTCGCCGGTGACGAGGCCCGAGTTCTCCGAGAGATCCGGCACGGGCAGCGGCTCTTGGTGATTGGCGAACACGCGCAACACGTCGCTCTTCTCGACCGAGAGCTTGACCGAGGCGGGCGTGTCCGAGCCCTTGTAGAGCACGAGACGCTCGCCGCGGCGCGAATTGGCGGCCAGCACGAGCGACGACGCATCGGCGTCGAGGAGACTGTTGGCGGTGTGCAGGGCGCGGGCCAGGATGTCGTCCTTGGTACCACGCTCGGCGAGGCTCGAGAGCTCGGTCAGGATCTCGACGGCTTTGTCGGGTGAGGCCATGGGTTCCCTTTCTGAGGCCGCAGGGCGGCGAGAAACTCCCGAGATTTGAGCAAAGCGCGTGCCAGCCAGCGAAGGCGAAACAACGCCCGAACCAAGGGTTTCCGGTGTTATCGGCGGGGAGGAGGCGGCTCGTAACTGCCCGTGGGTGGCTGGCGTCGAGTCATCCCGACCGGGTTCCTGAGTCCGGACTGGCAGGCCTGGCAAGTTGCGCTAGGATGCGGCGGTCGCGAATCTCGCCATGGTCACCCGAGGTGCACGCTTGGAGCTGTCCGATCGCTATCGCATCGAGCGCGAGCTGGGACGCGGTGGCATGGCTACCGTCTACCTTGCCGAAGACACCAAGCACCGCCGCAAAGTCGCGCTCAAGCTCGTCGAGGTACCGCGCCATGCGGGCGGACGCGAGCGCTTCGAGCGCGAGATCGCCATTGCCGCCGGACTCTCGCATCCGCACATCGTTCCCCTGTTCGACTCGGGGGCTTCGGAGGGCGGTCTCTTCTACGTCATGCCCTATATCGAGGGCGAGACGCTGCGCGCCTGCCTCAGGCGCGAAAAGCGCCTGCCGCTCGAGCGCGCGCTGCGCCTGACGCGCGAGATCGCGAGCGCCCTCGGCCACGCGCACCAGCACGGCCTCATCCACCGCGACATCAAGCCCGAGAACATCCTGCTTGCCGACGGCATTGCCCTGGTGACCGACTTCGGCATCGCGCGTCCCATGGGCGGCAGCACCGGCGAGAGTGAGACGAGCGTGGTGACCGAGGAGGGCACGGCCCTCGGCACGCCTCATTACATGAGCCCCGAGCAGATTCTCGGCCGCGAGCTGGACGCGCGCTCCGATCTCTACGCGCTGGGCGCCGTGGTGTACGAGATGCTTGCCGGAAGGCCGCCATTCGATGCCCCGGCGATCGACGCCGTGCTGCGCCAGCACCTGGCGGCGCTGCCGCCGTCTTTGAGCGAAGCGGCTCCATTCATCCCTGCAGGCGTGGCGGCCGTGATCGAGCGAGCCCTCGCCAAGGCGCCGCCCGATCGCTTCGCAAGCGTGGCCGAGTTCGCGCAGGCGCTCGAGGCGGCGAGCGCGGCGCCCGAAACGTCGTCACCCCCGCGTATCTCTTCGCTGCCGCGGCCGCGCACGCCCTTCGTGGGGCGCGTGCGGGAGATCGCCGAGTGCCGCCGGCTGCTCGAGGAGAGCCGGCTCGTGACCCTCACCGGCATCGGCGGGGCCGGAAAGACTCGGCTCGCGATCGAAACCGCCGCGGCGGTCGGTGCGCCAGGTGGGCAGGAAATCTGGTTCGTCGATCTCGCGCCCCTGGCCGACGAGTCGCGCGTGGCCGAGGCCGTGGCCGCCGTGCTGGGTGTGCGCGAGGAGCCGGGCAAGGACCTCGTGGCCGCGATGACGCAGCGCATCGGCGAGAGGGAATGTCTGCTCATCCTCGACAATTGCGAGCACGTCCTGGGCGAGGCCGCGGCACTCGCCGACCGGTTGCTCGACGCCACGCACGAGCTTCGCGTCCTGGCAACGAGCCGCGAAGGCCTGGGAGTGGCGGGGGAGCGCCTGTACGCGCTCGGATCGCTGGCCGTGCCCAAGCGGGAAGAGAGCGCCGACCTCGGCCGTGTCGAGGAAAGCGATGCCGTGCGTCTCTTCGTCGACCGCGCGCGGGCCGTGGTGAGCGGGTTCAGCCTCGACCGAGCCACCGCACCCCTCGCGGCCGAGATCTGCCGGCGCCTGGACGGCATTCCGCTGGCGCTCGAGCTCGCGGCCGCGCGCGTCAAGCTCCTCTCGCTCGAGCAGATTCGCGACAAGCTCGACGACCGCTTCCGCCTTCTGACGGGCGGCAGCAAAGCCGCCTTGTCACGGCATCAGACGCTGCGCGCCGCATTGCAATGGAGCTACGAGCAGCTCGGCCCCGACGAGCAGCGCTTGTTGCAAGGCCTCTCGGTCTTTGCCGGCGGCGCCACCCTGGAAGCCGCGACGCGGGTGGCGGGGGAGCCACTGGACGAGCTCGAGACCATGGACCGGCTCGGCCATCTGGTCGACAAGTCGCTCGTCCAGGTCGAGCGCGAGGACGGCCCATCGCCGCGTTACCGCCTGCTCGAGACCGTGCGCCAGTACGCGCGCGACGAGCTCGTGGCTTCAGGCGGCGCCGAGCGCCTGCGCGAGCGCCACCTGGCCGAGTTCCTGGCTTTGGCCGAGCGCGCCTACGGCGAGCGCTTCACGGGCGAAGAGCGATGGGCCGCCATCCTCGAGCGCGAGCACGACAATCTGCGCCTCGCCTTGGAGACCGCCCGCCACACCGACCCGGAGACCGATCTCGTCCTGGCCGGGGCGCTGACCTGGTTCTGGCACGTGCGCTCGCATCTGCGTGAGGGCGACGAGCACCTGACGGCGGCGCTCGACGCCACGCCGGCCACGCCGGCGCGCGCGGCGCGGGCGCGTGCCCTCATGGGCGCCGCTCAGGTGCGCTCGTGGCGCGGCGACACGGCGGGGGCGCTCGCGCAAATGCAGGAGGCGCTGGCGCAGTGGCGCGCCCTCGGCGATCGTCTCGAGATGGCCATCACGCTCGAAGCCATGGGCTGGGTGTACTTCCTGAGCACCGAAGACAAGCGTGCCCGCGACACGTTCGCCGAGTGCTTCGAGCTGCAGCGCGAGCGCGGCGATCCCGTTCTTCTGAACCGCGCGCGTGTCGGACTGGCGCAAGCCCTGGTGGCGCTGGGCGAGGTCAGCGAAGCGCGCGCGCACGCGCTCGAGATCATTCCCTTCTCATCGCAACACGGAGACCGCCGCAGCGAGCATTTCGGCTGGCACTTCCTCGCCGACTGCGCGCTCATGGAGCAAAGCTATGACGAGAGCCTGGCTCTCTACCGCAAGAGCCTGCTGCTCGCCCGCGCCATCGGCGACCGCGTCGAGACCGGCTTCGAGGTACAAGGCGTGGGCATGTCGCTGGCCGGAAAGGGCGATCGCGAGAGCGCGGTCCTCTTCCAGGAGGCCACGCTCGCGGAGTGGGAATCGGTAGGCGCCGACATCCACGTGCGCTTCTGGGACGAGCTGGTGGACCGCTATCTCGGCGCGGCCGCGCGTGCGCTCGGCCCCGAAGCCGTGGCCCGGGCGCGAGCCGAGGCGCGCAGCACGTCGTACGAAAGCGTCATCGAACGAGCCCTCGCGGCGGCCAACCCGGCCGTCGCCGAGACGTTGTTGCAGGACATGAGAGCGCGGAGCTCTTGATCGCGGCTCTCTTGGGATCCCCCTTCTTCCTGGAGAGGAACCTCGACATGAAGATTCGCTTGCTCTTGCTCGCGCTGGTCCTCGGGCTCGTGCCCGCCGTGGTCCGCGCCGACGATCCCAAGCCCGATGAGCCCGGTCCGTGGAAATTCGGCCAGACACTCGGCCTGAACCTGGCGCAGAGCGCCTTCAGCTCGAACTGGTCGGGCGGCGATCAGGGATCGTTCAACTGGGTGCTCACCAGCCAGTCGAGCGCGCGCCGGCAGTTCTCGGACAAATTCAACTGGGCGAACCAGCTCAAGCTGGCCTACGGCCAGACGAGCAAGCAGGACCACACGACGACGGGCGAGCTGGTGTGGGACTCGCCCGACAAGACCACCGACCAGCTCTATCTCGAGTCGCTGGCGCGATGGACGACCGGCGGAGCGGTGGATCCGTACGCCGCCTTGACCGGGGAATCGCAGTTCTGGGACGAGAGCGATCCGCGCGGCAAGCTCAACTTCAACCCGGTGAAGGTCAAGGAGTCGGCGGGCATCTCGCGCGTCCTCTACAAGACGGAGGACGCCGGTGCGTTGACGCGTGTCGGCGCCGCCTACCGGCAGATCTACGCGCGCGCCTTCACGGATCCGGCCGGCCAGGACATTCGGAGCTTCACCAACAACGACGGCGGCATCGAGTGGCAGACCGACATCAAGCAGCCCATGCTCGACAAGAAGGTGCTCTACAAGGGCACGCTCCTGGTCTACGAGACGCTCACCTACTCCGAGGCGGACAACCTCAAGAACGTGGACGCGATCCTGATCGCCGCCTACCCGGGACGTACCTCCGTCCAGGACTACTGGAAGGCGCCGGACGTGAACTTCCAGAACACGTTCACGGCCGAGATCACCAAGTCCCTGAACGTGAATCTCGACGTGCAGTGGGTGTACGACAAGTACGACGTGGCCGCACTCGTGGATCCGGAGCTGGCATCGAGCCCGGATCCAGCCGTGCAGAACGCCTACGTGCTGCAGCTCGACAAGAACGTGCGCAAGGCGGGCCAGTTCCGCGAGGTGCTCGCCATCGGGCTCACCTATCGCATGTTCTGAGGAGGGGCTCGTGCGTTTCATGGTGATCGAGCACTTCCACCCGGGTCAGGCGCCCGCGGTGTATCGCCGCTATCGCGATCGGGGCCGCCTGGCTCCCGAGGGGCTCACCTACGTGGCCAGCTGGGTCGACCTCGAGTTCCGCCGCTGCTTTCAGGTCATGGAGGCGGAGAGCGAGCACGCTCTGGAGGATTGGATGGCGGCGTGGCGCGACCTCATCGACTTCGAGGTCATCCCGGTGCGCACGTCCGAGGAAGCCGCGCGGGCCATCGCGCCGGAACTGTGAGCGTGAGCGCCGCTCCCGAAAACGATCGCTTTGCCGCCGAGCTCCGTGGCTTCGGGCCGATGGGCCTCGGCGCGATCCTCGTCATCTTTCTGGGCGCGCTGGTGGCGAGTGGCTGGGGCGCGGCCCTGCTCGTGCTCCTGTGGGCTTATCGCTCGCGCACCCCTTGGCGCGACCTGGGTTTCGCCGTGCCCAGAAGCTGGCTGCTCACCATCGTGGGTGGCATCCTGTTCGGCGCGGCACTCAAGCTCTTCCACAAGGCGATCATCCTGCCGCTTCTCCGCTTGCCGAGCGTGAATCAGGCCTACCATTACCTGGTCGGCAATCCGAGCGCGCTCCCAGAGATCGTGCTCACGATCCTGGTGAGTGCGGCTTTTGGAGAAGAGACGTTCTATCGCGGCTATCTCTTCGAGCGCATCGGCAAACTTCTCGGCGGGCGCCCTTGGGCGAAAGTCGTCGCGGTGCTCGTAAGCGCCGCCCTCTTCGGAGTGGCCCATCTCGCCGACCAGGGCGTGCCCGGGGCCGTTCAAGCAGTGTTCGTCGGCCTCGTATTCGGTGGGATTTTCGCCGTGACCAGTCGCCTCTGGTTCCTCATGATCGCGCACGCGAGCTTCGATCTCACCGCAGTCGCCATCATCTACTTCGGTCTCGAGGCGCGCGTCGCGCACTGGGTCTTCAAGTAGGAGAGGAACTCGCAGCATCAATCTTCCGTTTGCTTCGGAGCGAAAGGTCCACCTACTCCTGTGGACCACTTGCAGGCCGCACGGCCTGTGACTGGTCCATTGCCTCGAGTTGACCACTTGCTTGTCCGCGGACAAGGGAATGGTCCACGTCGAAGTCTTTACCGCAGGTGCACGAGGCGTAGGCTCCGACGCTCGCCGCCTGTGGTGAGGAGCGCGTGATACACGCCGGCGGGTAGGGCGGCCGCGTCGAGAGCGACTTCGCTCGGCCCCGCAGGCCAGGTGCCCGAGACGCCGCCGACACGACGGCCGTGCACGTCGAAGATCGCGATGGACGCGACTCCGGCGCTCGGGAGAACGAAGCGCACGCGCGCGCGATCGCCGAAGGGCTGCTGTCCGGACAACACGAAGGACACGCGGGACGAGCCGTTGCCGTCCACGGCCACCGCTCCGGCGGCGCGCCGCCACAAACCGTCACCGCGCGCCGCGTACAAGGTCGAGCCGCTGATCGCCAGTTCGCGGATGAACACGCCGGGGAAATCCTCTTCGCTCTGCCAGGTCGCGCCGCCGTCATCGCTCTCCTCCACGACCGCGAACGTGAACGTGCTGAAGGCGCCGAAGAAGCGCGATCCGAGGGCCGCGAAGGCCGTCCAGTTCAAGGTACCGAACCCGACATCGGTGCGCGTCCACGGCTCCTCGCCTGCGGTGCTCCGGAAGACGCCGAAGTTCGTGCCCACGACCCAGCTCGTGCCGTTCCACTTGCCCAGGAACGCCGACGCGCCGGGATGGAGACCGACGTTGTCGAGATTGGATGTCGACCAGTCCGGATCGCCGGGATCGTTGAAGAAGACCTGCCCGTTCGAGCCCGCGAGCGTGAGAAGCCGCCCGCCGCCGAAGGCGAGGCTGGTGACGTTCGAGGCCTGATTGGGCTCCAGCTCGGTGCCGAACGGCGCCCACGAGCTTCCGGCGCCCAGGCCGCGCACGTAGACGCCGGCGCCCGCGGTGGCCACGTAGAGGCTCTCGCCACGCACCTGGAAATCCACCTCATCGAGCTGGGTGTTGGCGAAGCCACCGACCAGCCCCTGATTGAAGGCGCTCCACGTGCTGCCCAGATCGTCGCTCACGAACACGCCCTGGCCGAAGGTACCGGCGTAGAGCCTTCCGCGATGGACGCGCACCGCAGCCACCAGCTGAACGGCGCTTGCAGGCCGGGCGGAGCGCTTCCACGTGATGCCGCCGTTCGTGCTCACGTACGCGGCGGTGTCGGCTCCGGCGACGAGGGTGTCGCCATTGGCGAACAGGGAAAAAAGCTGAGTGGTGGGGATCTCCGGCACCTGCGACCACTGCGCCCCGGCCGGTGTGGCGAGGGCGAGCGCGCCGCCGACGAGAAGAAACGATATCGAGCGCACGAGGCCTCCGGCGTGGGGGTGAACTTCGCGTGATTCGATGCGGCAGGCTGGCGATCGATGTGGGGTAAAGAAACGAGCAGCGCAGATAAACCGTCGCGCGCGTCTACGGTATCCCGGTGGTCGGCTGGCCCCAGCCGAGCTGGATCACCTCGAAGTCGTCGGCGTGCAGGCTGTGAAACGCGGGATTGAGGATGTCGTTGTCCCAGCTCGGATCC
>DASYSL010000088.1:0-32190 GCA_036003365.1 Candidatus Eiseniibacteriota bacterium | reverse complement strand
TTACCACATGGACTTACAAGGTTACCAGGCACGTTACATGCGGGTTGCAACGTGCGCGGCCATGGCTCTGGCGCGCAAGGGTCCATCGCTCCCTGCTTCCAGGCCGCGCGGCCTGGAAGTGGCCACTGGTTGAGGTGGACCACTTGGTTGCTCCGGAGCGGCGTGGTGTTAACCGAACTGTAGCGCATCGCATTCGTTCGGCTGCCACCTTGGATGGAGTCACATTTTTTGAAACATGTGAGTCGGCGATTCGTGATGGCCCTTATCGCCCCAACACATGCCGTACGGCATGTTGGCTTGGCCGACTTTCCCCGACGCAGCATCGATGACGACGAGCCCGTCAAGCTTGGGCAGTCGACCCCCTCTGGCGAGGCGGAGGCCCGGAAGCTACCCTCCCTCCCATGATCCAGCGCGACGCCAAAGCTGCCCTCGGGCAGGACCATCGTTCCGGAGCCAGCGAGTTGCTCGCCTTCGCGGCGGCAGCGTGCCGCGCGGCACTGGCGGAGACCGGGCCCAAGCCCGGCGAGTTCGCGCGGGCGCTGCGCCAGGTGTGTCATGCGCAATCGGCCATGGGTGCGGTGTTCCGGCTGGCCTCGCGAGCTCTCGAAGTGGCGACCACGGCGGAGCGGCGCGGCGATGCCGAGGACGCCGCGACGCAAGAGATCGAGCTGGCGATCGAGACCTTCGTCGCCGACTTCGACGAGGCCGGCGAGCAAGTCGTGCAGCAGGCGCGGGCCGTGTTTCCGGCTTCGGGCTGGGTGGCCACGATCAGCCGCTCGAGCCTGGTCGAGTCGCTGTTGCTCGATGTCGCGCGCACGGGCGGGCAGGTGAAAGTGCTGCTCTCCGAAGGCCGGCCGCTCCTCGAGGGACGGCGACTCGCTCAGGTTCTCGCCGAGGCCAAGGTCCCCTGCTGGCTCACGGTGGACGCGGCCGCCGTGTTGCTCCTGCCGCGCGCGGCCGCGCTCTTCGTGGGCGCGGACGCCGTGTTCCCCAAGATGTTCGTCAACAAAGCCGGGAGCTATGCGCTCTTGCTCGCGGCCCGCGAGCTCAACGTGCCGGTGTACGCGCTGGCGCAGCGGGCCAAGTTCCTGCCCACGCCGGGCGGGCTCTACGAGCTGGGCGAGCGCGATCCCGAGCAGGTGTGGAACGACGCGCCGGTGGGCATCTCGGTGCGCAACCTCACGTTCGAGGAAGTGCCGCTCGATCTGCTGCGCGGCGTGGTCACCGAGAATGGCGTTCTGGCACCGGGCGAGACCGGCGCGGCCGCAGCCGACGCGACCCTCGCCGAGGCGCTGCGCCGGCCGTGGAGCAAGAGCGAAGAGGAGTAGCCGACTCGCGCCGCGGGGCGAGCTCGTGACTTTTTTCACGAACAGGCCGCGCGGCCTGTTGAGGGACGATAGGGGCGGCTCGACGGAAGCGACTTAGTCCTTCCCCTCCCGCAGAAATCTCCCCGTATACGAGCGCGGCTCCTTGGCGATCGTCTCGGGCGGGCCCTCGGCCACGATCCATCCCCCGCCGTCGCCGCCTTCCGGGCCCAGATCGATCACCCAGTCGGAATTACGCACGACATCGAGATGGTGCTCGACCAGCACCACCGTGTGACCGCGCTCGACCAGGCGCGACAGCACGTCGAGCAGCACCTGCACGTCGGCCACGTGCAGGCCGACCGTGGGCTCATCGAGGATGAAGAGCGTCGGCGCCGCCGACACGTCGGCCAGCTCGCGCGCCACCTTGAGGCGCTGCGACTCGCCACCGGAGAGCGTCGGCGCCGGTTGGCCGAGACGCAAGTAACCGAGCCCGACCTTCGACAGCACCGAGAGCCGCCCGACCAGGGCCGTAGATTCGTGGAAGCGGTCGATGGCCTCGTCGACCGTGAGGTCCAGCACTTCGCGGATGTTGAGGCCGTGCACCCGAACCTCGAGCACGTCGCGCTTGTAGCGCAGCCCGCCGCACTCGTCGCAGGGCACGAACAGGTCGGCCAGGAAGTACATCTCGACGCGCACCACGCCGTCGCCCTCGCAGGTCTCGCAGCGCCCGCCGGGCACGTTGAACGAGAAGGTTCCCGGCTTGTAGCCGCGCTGGGTGGCCAGCGGCTGAGCGGCGTAGATCCCGCGCAGGATGTCGAACGCTTTCATGTAGGTCACGGGGTTCGAGCGCGGGCTCTTGCCGATCGGCGACTGGTCGACCATGACCACGCGGCCGACGGCCTCGAGGCCGGAGAGGCCGGAATGCGCTCCCGGCTCCTCCTCACCGCGATCGCCCAGGGCGCGCGCCGCCGCCCGGTAGAGCGTGTCCTCCACCAGCGTCGACTTGCCCGATCCGCTCACGCCGGTGACGCAGGTCAGACGGCCGACGGGAAAGCGCGCGGTGACGCCGCGCAGATTGTGCTCGGCGGCGTCACGGACCTCGATCCAGCGTGAGGCGCGACGGGTGAGCCGCTGGCGCTTGACCTCGAGCTCGCCGCGCAGGTAACGCCCGGTCGGCGAGTCGCCGAGGGCCGAAGGCTTGCCGCAGTGGAGCAAGCGCCCGCCGTGCTCGCCCGCGCCCGGACCGAGGTCGACCAGCCAGTCGGCACGGCCGATGACCAGCGGATCGTGCTCGACCACACACAGCGTGTTGCCGCGCCGCGTGAGGTCCTCGAGGACCTGCACCAGCCGCTCGGCGTCGCGCGGGTGCAGGCCCACGGTCGGCTCGTCCAGAACATAGAGCGCGTCGACGAGATTGGCGCCCAGCGCGTTCGACAGCTCGATGCGCTGCGCTTCGCCGCCGGAGAGTGTCCGCGCCAGACGGTCCAAGGTCAGGTAGCCGAGGTCGACGCGCTCGAGATAGAGCAAGCGCGACAAGAGCTCCTTGAGAATGGGCGCGGCCAGGGCGCGCTTCTCGCCTTCCAGAGATGCGGCCGCGCCCTCGACCCAGGCGCGCGCCTCGCTCACCGTGCGGCGCGCCACGTCGACGATGTTGTCACCGAGCACGCGCACCCAGCGCGCTTCGGAGCGCAGCCGCGCGCCGGCGCACGCGGGGCAGCGCACCGGCCGCTGATAGCGCTTGACCAGGAAACGATTGCCGGCGCGGTACGACTTCTGCTGCAGGCGGCGTAGGAATGGCAGCGCGCCGCGAAAGCCCTCCGTGCCGTCGAGCACGATGCGCTGCTGGGCGCGCGTGAGCTTCTTCCACGGCACGTCGAGCGCGATGCCGGTGCGCCGCGACAGATCGCGCAGGCGACCGCCGAAGTGGCGCCGCCAGGAGCCGGCCCAAGGATCGATGGCGCCCTGGGCCAGAGTCTTCCCCGGGTCGGGAACGATCAGCGCCTCATCGAACTCGAGGATGTCGCCGAACCCGCGGCACTCGGGGCAGACACCGTACGGCGAATTGAACGAGAACAGAATCGGCTCGGGGCTCGGGAACTCGCGCCCGTCGCGCGGGCAGATCCAGCGCTCGGCCCGGGGCGCGAGCGCGCCGCCCCGCGCCAGCACCAGCCGTCCTTCGCCGCGCCCGAAGGCCAGCCGCGCGGCTTCCTCCAGGCGCGTCGCCCGCTCGCTCGACCAGCGGAAGCGATCGGCCACGACCAGGAGATCCTCGCGCCCGTTCGGCGCCCCCGAGAGCGACGCGAGCTCGACCGGCCCCGCGTCGGCCCACACGCGCAGGAAGCCATTGGACTCGAGGCCCTCCACCACCGCCTTCCAGGGCAGCCGGGCCGGCACCGTGACCGGCGCCAGCACCGCGATCTCCTCGCCCTCTGCCCACTCGCGCTCGGCCTCGCGCGCCAGGGCGCTGGGCGAGTCGGCCACCACCGGCTGACCACAGTCCGGGCAGATCGTCGTCCCGACCCGCGCGAAGAAGAGCCGCAGGTAGTCGTAGATCTCGGTCGCCGTGCCCACGGTCGAGCGCGCGCTCTTGGCCTGGTTGGCCTGGCGGATGGCCACCGCCGGCGAGAGTCCCGTGACCATGTCGACGTCCGGGCGCGGCATGCGATCCAGGAACTGCTTGGCATAGCTCGACACCGACTCGACGTAGCGGCGCTGGCCCTCGGCGTACAGCGTGTCGAAGGCCAACGACGACTTGCCCGAGCCGCTCACCCCGGTGATCACGTTGAACGCGCCACGGGCCAGGGTGAGGTCGAGGTTCTTCAGATTGTGCTGACGGGCGCCGCGGATGGCGATGACGTCGCGGCGGGCGACGACATCCGGCTTCGCGGCGGCGCTCGGGGCCGCGGTCGGGGGCACGAGAAATCCTGATCGGGGACGAGGTGCCAAAAGGCGAAAACCGTTCACTTCTAGGATGACGCTAGCACGGCCCAGGGACCGAAAAAGCCCACGGCCGGAATGGGGTCCAGCGCGCCACGGACCCAATCCTCCGTTTCAAGACGGTGAAGTGGGTCCAGCCGGCCGCGGACCCACTTCACAAGAAGAAAGGGCCGCCGACTCGCGCCGGCGGCCCTGCGATGAGATGTACGGTTGGTACGCTAGCCGGCGCGTCGCGCCACGGCCAACGTGCTGCCACCCGAGCGTGCTGCCCGGCGCGAAGCCGGAGCCGCCGCCACGGCACGGACACGGCGACGGTCCTTCTCCATCACCTCGCGCGACAAGTCGATGCGCCGCGGGAATTCCATGCCCCGCTGCAGCACCCGGTGCGAGCACTTCTTCGGCTTGAAATAGTCCCGCAAGAGCCCGATCGCCTGCTTCACGTCGAACTGCTCGCAGGAGAAGATGTCCACCTTCACCTGCCCCGTGAGGGGGAAGGTGTGGATCGAGATGTGACTCTCCGCAATGAGAACGAACCCCGACAGGCCATACTCCGCCGTGCCGGGCTCGCCATGCGCGAACACGTAAGGCGGCATGATCTTCGTCATGCCGATCTTGGCCGGAAAGCTATCGAGAAGCCTGTAAAGGCCCGAGATGTCATCGAGCCGTCGAGACACGCAACCGCGTGCGTCCATCACCAGATGGGGACCGAATCCCAACATTGGTCAGTCCTCCTCCCCGGCGTCCCGCACTAGCCTTCCTAGATCGCCCAACCGCTGGCCTCATCGCGACGGCTAAACTGGAGTTCGCGCGGACTTGAATTCGGGTGTTCACCTCCCCCCGCAACCGGGGGCCTTTTTGTGGTTTGGCGCGGCCGTTTCGTAATGGCCGTTTTTGCCACACGAATCGGGGACTGGCAAGCGGAATCGTACCGCCTGCCAATCCCCTGCGGACGTGCCAGGTCCAGCTGCGCGAAGTTACTTCTTCTTCTTCGACGCCGCCTTCTTCTTGGTCGACTTCTTCGCTGCCTTCTTGGCGCCCTTCTTCTTCATGGCCATGCTCCGATCACCTCCTCGGGCTCTCGTGGATCGGGTCGGCGGCCGCAGTGGGCCGCGGAATCGTGGTTTCGAGCACCGGCTCGGGCTCCGAAGCCCCCACCAGCCGGCGCACCTCACTCAGCATCCTTGCCAGGTCGAACGGCTTGACCACGTAGCCGTTCGCCCACTCCTCGGCGGCCCTCCGGGTCTCCGCCTGGTCGAAGGCCGTCATCAAGATCGCCGGCACCGCCGAGCCACTGGCGCGGAGCCTCCGCAGGAGTCCCACTCCGTGGGCACCCGGCAGCCGGTTGTCGAGCACGACCAGATCGACCGCCACATCAGGAAACAGATGCGCTTCGGCTTCCTCAGCGGATCCCGCGAGCAGCGCGTCGTAGCCTGCTTCGCGGAAGGCGCTGGTCAGCGTGCGGCGCAGCAAGACCTCGTCCTCGATGACCAACACACGCTTGGACACAACTCCTCCCTCTCATCGGCACGTCAGGCAATGCACCTACCGTGCCAGCACGCACTTAGCGCGGAGTGTCGAAAACCTTACGGAGTCAAGTAGATGCGGGAATGCGACTTACGATTTTCGAGTTCTCGCGGGGCCAAATTTCCGCGCGCTGGACGAGAGGAGCGCGCAGGGAGGACGGAGATTAGCTGTAAGGAAACGAGACAGGCGACCGTGGTTTACGATAGAAATACAGCCTAATCAATCACTTAGGAAGGTCGTTCGGTTTTTTGACATGTCACCTTCTCTTACATCCGGACCTTCCATGCGCTTGATCTTCTCGATCAGCGTCGGGCGCGCGATGCCGAGAATGCGCGCCGCACGCGATTTGTTGCCCTCGGTCATGCGCAGCACTTCTCGGATGTGCTGCTCCTCGATCTGCGCCAGCGTCTGATAGCCCGCCGGCTCGCGCGCCGCGCTCGCGCTGCGTGGGCGATCGCCGGCCACCTCGGGCGGCAGATGCTCGGCGACCAGCATGTCACCGTCCTCGAGCAGTACGGCGCGCTCGAGCACGTTGCGCAGCTGCCGCACATTGCCCGGCCAGCTGTAGCTCGCGAGCAGCGACTCGGCCTCCTCGGAGATGCCACGGAAGCTCTTCTTGAAGCGGATGTTCATCTCGCGCAGGAAGTCGCGCGCCAGGATGAGGACGTCGTCGCCGCGCTCGCGCAAGGGCGGCAGGTGGATGCTCACCACCTGGAGCCGGTAGAAGAGATCCTCGCGAAAGCGGCCGCGCTCGACCTCGTCGTCCAAGCGCTTGTTGGTGGCGGTGACGATGCGCAGGTTGGCCTGCAGCGTCTGTGTCCCGCCCACGCGCTTGAACTGGCGCGAGTCGATGAAGCGCAGGAGCATGGCCTGGGTGCCGAGCGGCATCTCCCCGACTTCGTCCAGGAAGAGGGTGCCGTTCTCGCACACTTCCACCAGCCCCTTCTTCACCTCGCGGGCGTCGGTGAAGGCCCCGCGCTCGTGCCCGAACAGCTCGTTGTTGAGGAGCGACTCCTGGAACTGCGAGCAGTTGACCTCGACCAACGGGAAGTCGCGCCGGTCGCTCTGGTCGTGGATGGCCCGCGCCACCAGCTCCTTGCCGGTCCCCGACTCGCCCTGGATGAGGACCGTGGTGGCCTCCGAGGCCGCCACCTTGGCGATCAGCTGCCGCACCTCGTGCATGGCCGGGCTGTCGCCCAGGATCTCGCTGCCCCGGAAGTGGTCCTGCTGGCCACGGCGGAAGGCGTCGAGCTCGTTCTCGCGCGCGAACGTCTGCTCGGCCGCCTGCACGGCGAGCACGATGTCCTCCATCTCGTAGGGCTTGCGGACGAAGTCCGAGGCCCCGAGCTTCATGGCCTCGACCGCGGACTCGACGTCGCCGTAGGCGGTGATCACCACCACCTGGGTGTCGGGGGCGACGCCGCGCATCTCGCGCAGCACGGCGAGGCCGTTGGTGTCGGGGAGCCGCATGTCGAGGATGGCGACCTGCGGGCGCAGCTCGCGCGCCATGGCCAGGCCGGCCGCACCCGTGGGCGCCGACTCCACGCGATAGCCGCGCGCCTTGAGCACCTTGGTGAGCGATTTGCGGATGAGCAGCTCGTCGTCGATGACGACGACCGTGGCCTTCATCGGCCTACTTCTCTTCCGCGGGCTCGGGCGACGGCGTCTCGACCGGAAGCGGGAAGGAGACGCGGAAGGTGGCTCCGCCGGCGGAGTTGTTCTTCACGGTCATGATGCCGCCATGGTCGCGCACGATCTCGAGCGAGATCGGGAGCCCGAGGCCCGTGCCCATCGAGCGCGTGGTGAAGAAGGGGTCGAAGATCTTCTCCATGTTCTCCTTGGCGATGCCCTGGCCGGTGTCCGAGAACGACAGGTCGATGAAGTGCTTGCGCGTGCGCGGCCGGCGCACCGCGGTCGACACCGTGAGGGTGCCACCCTCGGGCATGGCCTGGAGCGCGTTCAGGCAAAGATTGAGAAAGACCTGCTGCACGAGATCGGGATCGACCCACACAAGCGGCGCGTCGTCGACGTAGTCCTTCACCGCCGTCACCCCCGCCGCCTCGAGCTGCAGCTCCAGGTTGTCGAGCGTCTTGTCGGCGATGGCCTGGAGGTCGGAGAGCACCGGGCGCCCGGACTGGGGGCGGGCGAAGAGCAGGAGGCCGGTGATGATCTGCTCGATCCGGTCCAGCTCCTTGATGACGTCGTCCAGGTCCTCGCGCCGGCTGTCCGAAGGCTTGAGCCGCGAGGACACGAACTGGACGGTGGTGCGGATGCCGGTGAGCGGATTGCGGATCTCGTGCGCCACGTAGGCGCTGAGCTCGCCCAGGGAGACCAGGCGGTCGATCTTCTTCTGGAACTCGCCGCCCTCGGTCTCGGCCACCGAGTCGGCCACCAGCACGTGGCCGGAGAGGGAGCCGTTCTCGCCGCGCAGCGGAAACGCCTCCACCTTGAGGGTGGCGGCGCGGCCCTCGGTCTCGATGCGGAACTCGCGCGCCTGACGCGACTCGCCACGCAGCCACTTGGCGTCGAGCCCGGTGAAGACGCGCGTGGCCGGCAGTCCGATGAGGTCCTCGGGCGGCGTGCCGAGAAGCTCCTCGCAGCGGCGGTTGGCGTAGGTGATGCGGCGCTCACGGTCCAGCGCCAGCACAGCCTGCTCCAGGGCATCCAGCACATGGCCGGAGACCGGAATGGCGAGATCGGGGGCTGCGGCCTCTTCGCCGGCGGTCTTGGGAGGCATGAAGTTCTACGTGCTCCTGGCTCGGCCGCGCGACTCGCGGCCGCATGCGCACGACGCGTGCACGAAATCAATCTACTCGACTTCGCGGCTCGGTCAAGGATTCCGGCGTCTTGTGGGCGCGAAAGAGCGGATGATAGAGTCGCTCCCAAGGAAACCTTCGAGTCCTCGTCCTTCTCGGTCCATCCAGGAGCACTCGCTCATGCTGAAATTCCTGCGCGGAAGCCGCCGCACGGCGGTCATCTGGTGGCTCATCATCTTCGGCACGGCCGTGACCTTCATCATCGGCTTCTCGGTCGCCCCCAACCTGGTGAGCGGCAAGCGCACCTCGCAGTCGGCGGTGCTCGGCACGGTCAACGGCAAGCCGATCACGGTGGCCGACTACGACCGCACCTACAACCAGATCGAGACCACCTACCGGGCCCAGTACAATCGCGACCCGCAGGGCCGGGACCTCGAGATGATGAAGGAGCAGGCCTGGGCCCAGCTGGTGACCGAGACGGCCATCCTCGACGAGGCCAAGCGGCAGGGCTACAAGGCGAGCGACGACGAGGTCCTGTTCGCGGTCCGCAACACGCCCCCGCCATGGGTGCGCTCGCAGCAGGCCTTCCAGACCAACGGCCAGTTCGACCCGCGCAAGTACCAGTCGGCGCTCTCCGATCCGAGCGTGAACTGGGCGCCGCTCGAAGACGAGATGCGGCGCATGCTTCCCGGCCAGAAGCTCGAGTCGAACCTTCTCTCCACCGCCAAGTTCTCCGAGCCCGAGCTGCGCCAGGCCTTCCTCGACCAGTTCGAGCGCGCGATCGTGACCCTGGCGCGCTGGACGCCGTTCCAGGGCCCGATCGATACCACCAAGTTCACCGACGCCGCCCTGCGCTCCTACTACGAGGCGCACAAGGCCCGTTTCTCGGGGCCGGCGCAGGCCCAGGCGGTGGTGGCGCGCATTCCCAAGACGGTGAGCCCGGCCGATCAGGCGGCGGCCGCCGACCGAGCCAAGGCGATCGTGGCCCAGATCCGGGCCGGGGCCGATTTCGCGCAGGTGGCGCGCGACCAGTCCGAGGATCCCTCGGCGTCGAACGGCGGCGATCTGGGCCAGAACATCCGGCTCTCGCAGGTCACCGGGGAGATGAAGGCGAGAATCGCGGGCTTGCGCGATTCGACCGTGCTCGACCCCAAGCTGCAGGGCAATAAGTACTACATCCTCAAAGTGAAACGCGTGCCCGACGAGCAGGGCGAGCCCGCCTTCCGGGCCAGCCAGATCGTGCTCGCGATCCGCCCCTCCGACGAGGCCAAGCAGGCCGACATGGCCAAGCTGCGCAAGCTGCGTGACGAGGCGGCGCACGGCGGTTTGGCGGCGGCAGCGGCCAAGATGGGCGTGGCAGCGCAGACCACGGAGTGGTTCAGCCTGCAGATGATGGTGCCGGCGCTGTTCGCGATTCCGCAGGCGCAGCAGTTCGCGCTGCTCGCCGACAAGGGCACGCTGAGCCCGGTGTACGACCTCGACAGCGACTGGGCGATCCTGCAGGTGAAGGACAAGCTGGCGGCGGGTCCGCGCCCGTTCGACGCGGCGCGCCCGCAGGTGCGCGGCGCGATGGAGCTCGAGGAGCGGCTCAAGGCGCCGATGGCGGCGGCCGAGCGCGCGGCGGCGGCGATTCGCGCCGGGAAGCCGTTCGAGGACGCGGCCCGGGCCGAGGGTGCCGCGGTGGTCGAAACGCCGCCGCCGTTCACGCGCAACAATCCGGCGGGCTCGCTCGCCGGTAATCCGCGGGCCATCGGGCTGGCGTTCGGCTTGCCGATCGGTCAGGTGGGCGGGCCGGTGCAGTCGATGATGGACGTCGTTCTCTTGCGCAAGAACGGCCTCGAGCCGGCGCCCATCGCCAAGTTCGACTCGCTCAAGACGGCGGTGTCGCAGAACCTGCTGTCGCTGCGCCAGAACCGCACCTTCCAAGCGTGGCTCGACGGCCTGCGCGACGGCGCCAAGGTGGCCGACAACCGCGGCGACATCCTCGAGCCGCAATGACGCGGCAGGGAGCTCCAGCCGCTTCCGCCTGAAGCGTCGCGGCGCGAGATCCCGAGAAGCGGCGGCTTACGAGATCGGCTTCGGGGGCTCCTCGGCGCCGGCCTGGGCCTGCGGCGGAGTGGTGACCGGCGCGGCCGGTGCGACCGAGGTGGCCGGCGTGGCTGGCTTCTCGTCCTGCGACAGGTCGCGCGCCGCTTTCTTGAACTCGCGAATCCCCTCGCCCATTCCCTTGGCCACCTTCGGAATCTGATTCGCCCCGAAGAGCAGCAGCACGACCAGGAAGATGATGATCAGCTCACCCATTCCGAGCTGCGGCATGTCTTTCTCCTCTCGATCGGCGGGGCGCGCTACGGCTTGTCCGCGAGCGCCCGCGCCTGGTCCCTTCCTACGACAACCGTCACATCCCAGTCCACCGGGGCCCGCTGACGGATGATCTGCGAGCCGTCGAGCTTGTGCGCCACGGCCTGGGCACGCCCCACGTCTGCGCCACGCGCCGCCACCAGCGTGCGCGGATAATCGAAGCGGTCGGCGTTGCGCACGCTCACCACCTGGAACCCGCCGTCGCGCAGCACCGCCGCCACCTTTCCCCCCACACCTTCCTGCCCGCTGCCGTTCAGCACCTCGACCCGGATGCCCTTGGCCGCGTGCGCCTGGACGGGTGCGGCGGCGGGCTTGGTTCCCGGCGTCGCCGTGGCCGCGGTACTGCCCACACTCTCGGAGCCCGGCGGCTCGGGCGCGCGCTTGTCGCGGCCCCACAACGCCGACAGTCCGAGCACCCCGACCGCCATTGCGGTGAGCGCGATGGCGATGCCGAGCCCGCGCGACGGAGCCTCCCCGCGCCCCGGCGGCCGTCGCGGCTTGCCTCGGGCGCGCGCCATCTAGCGGCTGCGGCTCACGCGCGTCGCGCGCGTCCGGCGCGTCCGGCGCCCGGGGCGGCGAGCCGGCGCACCCGGCTGGCGGCCATCTTTCTTCAGCGCCTCGGTGAGCCGGCGGTACGTGTCGTCGAGATCTTCGGGCAGCACCTTGGTCTCACCCACGGTGACCATGAAGTTCGTGTCGCCGCTCCAGCGCGGCACCAGGTGCACGTGCAGGTGGCCGTCCACGCCCGCGCCCGCGGCGCGTCCCAGATTGATGCCGAGGTTCAAGCCCTCGGGACCGTACACCCGGCCGAGCAGACTCTCGCCCAGCGCCGCCAGATCCCACACGTCGGCGCGCTCGCGCGTGTCGAGTCCTTCGAGCGAGCCCACGTGGCGGTTCACGGCCACCATCAGGTGTCCCGAGTTGTACGGGAACGAGTTGAGCACCAGGTAGGCGCGCGGCCGGCGCACCACGATGAAGCGCTCGCGATCGTCGCCCGGCTTGACCAGCCGGCAAAAGAGACAGCCGCGCGTCTTGGCGGCGCGCTTGACGTATGCCATGCGCCAGCCCGCGAACATGCGCTCCACTAGAGCCGTCCCTCGGCGGCCAGCGCCGCGTAGGCGGCCTCGGCCTCTTGGAGCTGCTCGACCGTGTTGATGCCCGCCGCCTCGCGCGGGTCGTCGGTCTTGAGCACGGCGACGCGCCGCCCACGCGCGCGCAACAGCGAAACCACGTCCGTCAGATAATACTCCCCCTGGCGGTTCTCGGCCCGGATTTCCCCCAGCACCTCGGTGATCTCCGGGTACTCGAACGCATAGATGGCGGTGTTGATCTCGTGCAGGGACCGCTCGGCCGGGGTCGCGTCCTTGTCTTCCACGATCTTCTCGATGTCACCTTCGGCGTCGCGCACCACGCGGCCATAGCCTGTGGGATCCGCGAGATCGGCCGAGAGCACGGTGGCCGCGGCCGCGCGGCGGCGATGCGTCTCGAGGAGCCGGGCCAGCGTGCCCACGGTGAGGAGCGGCGTGTCGCCGCAGAGGACGAGCACCGTGCCGCGGAAGTCGCCGAGCGCCGGCACCGCCTGACGGAATGCGTGGCCGGTGCCGAGCTGCTGCTCCTGCACCGCGGCCGCAGCACCGCGCGCCTCGGTGAGGGCGATCACGGGCTCGCGGCGATGGCCCACGATGACCACCGTCTTGTCGATGCCGAGCGCCTGCACGCGATCGAGCACGTGGCCGAGCAACGCCTTGCCGCGCACCTCGACCATCACCTTGGCGCGGTCGCTCTTCATGCGCTTGCCCTCGCCGGCGGCCAGCACCACGGCGGCGAGATTTTCGGGCTTCGCGGGGCCGCTCACGATTCGCCCCCGCCGGCGCGGAACGCCAGGTTGTCGATGAGCCGCGCGCTGCCGAAGCGGCAGGCCACGAGGAGCAGCACGTCGCCTTGCACGCGCTCGACGTGCGCCAGGGTGCGCGGGTCCACCACCTCGACGTAATCGAGACGCGCGAGCGGGGCGGAGACCACATGGCGCACGATGCGCTCGCGCAGGCGCACCGGATCGCGCTCGCCGGCCTTGGCGGCGTCGCGCGCCATGGTGAGCGCCTGGTAGAGCACGGGCGCCTGGGCGCGTTCGCCGGGCGTGAGGTAGGCGTTGCGCGACGAGAGCGCCAAACCGTCGGGCTCGCGCACCGTCGGCCCGCGGCGCACGCGGATCGGCAGGTCGAGATCGGCGATCAGGCGCTCGAGCACCACGCACTGCTGCGCGTCCTTCTGCCCCAGCCACAGCTCGTCGGGTACCACGGCGTTCACGAGCTTGAGCACCACCGTGCACACGCCCGCGAAGTGCCCGGGCCGGCTCGCGCCCTCGAGCATCGACTCGAGTCCGGTGACCGTGGCGCGGCTGGCGAAGCCGTCGCGGTACATGGCCTCGGCGCTCGGCGCATACACGGCATCGACGCCTTGGTCCTCGAGCAGCGAGAGATCGCGCTTGGTGTCGCGCGGATAGCGTGCGTAGTCCTCGGAGGGGCCGAACTGCAGCGGATTGACGAACAGGCTCACGCACACACGGTCGGCGCTCTTCGACGCCAGGCGCACGAGCGAGAGATGGCCTTCGTGCAGCCCGCCCATGGTGGGCACCAACGCCAGCACCTTGCCGCGGCCCTTCAGGCGCTCCGACAACCGTCTCATGGCTCGCGGCGTGGTGGCGGTCGCGAGCTTCACTCGTAGGATTCCTCGGCGGTGGGAAAGCGCCCCTGCTTCACGTCCTCGACGAAGCGGGCGAGCCCAGCCGCGGTGTTCTCGGCCAGGTCGGCGTACTTGCGTACGAACTTGGGCTGGTGGCCGAAGGAGAAGCCGAGCGCGTCGTGCCACACCAGCACCTGGCCGTCGCAGCAAGCGCCGGCCCCGATGCCGATGGTGGGCACGCCGATGCCGCGCGTGACGCGCGCCGACAGCTCGGCGGGCATGCCCTCGAGCACGAGCGAGAAGATGCCGGCGCGCTCGAGTGCCGTGGCGTCGGCGAGCAGGCGCTCGGCGGCTTCCTCACCGCGCCCTTGCACGCGATAGCCGCCGAACTGGAGCACCGACTGCGGGGTGAGCCCGATGTGGCCCATGACCGGAATCCCGGCCTCGACCATGATGCGCACCGCCTCGGCGGCACGCTCGCCACCCTCGAGCTTCACGGCGTCGGCGCCGCCTTCCTTCACCAGCCGGCCGGCGTTGGCGAGCGCTTCCACCGGCCCCGTCTGGTACGACATGAAGGGCAGGTCGGTGACCACGAGGGCGCGCGGCTGGGCGCGCTTCACCGCCTTGGTGTGGTGGATCATCTCGTCCACGGTCACCGGCAGCGTGCTCTCGTAGCCCAGCACCACCATGCCCAGCGAATCGCCGACCAGGATCACCTCGACGCCGGCGCGATCGGCGACCACGGCCGTCGGGTAGTCGTAGGCGGTGATCACCGCGATGCGCTCCTTGCCCTTGAGCGCGCGAATCTTGGGCGCCGTCCAGCGCTCGCTCTTGCCGCTCTTCACGTGGGTCACGCGCGTCATGCCGGCACCCCCTGGCGCTTGGCCTTCTTGCGCGGCGCCTTCTTGGGGCGCGGCTCGGTGGCCTGCTCCTGGCTCGGGAGCGGCGCATAGTACACCGTGCCTTCGTGGTGCACGAGGATGCGTTTGACCAGGTCGTCAAGATCGGACGGACGGCGCAGGAAATCGATGGCGTCGGTCTGCACGACCAGGAGCGGCGCGTCGGTGTAATGGAAGAAGAAGTAGTTGTACGCCTCGTTGAGCGCCTTCAGGTACTCGCGCTCCATCTCCTTCTCGAACGGGCGGCCGCGCGACTGGATGCGCGCCAGCAAGGTCTCCGTGCTGGCCTGGAGATAGACGACGACGTCGGGCTTGGGGATCTCGAGCTCGATCTGCTTGACGATCTTCTCGTAGAGCGCGAGCTCGCTGTCGGTCAGGTTGAGCCCGGCGAAGATGCGGTCCTTCTGGAAGAGATAATCCGACACCAGGCGCTGCACGAAGAGATCGAGCTGGTGCAGGCCGCGCTGCTGCTGGTAGCGGCTGAACAGGAAGTGCATCTGGGTCTGGAACGCCCAGCGCGCGCGATCGTGATAGAACTCGTGCAGGAAGGGATTCTCCTCGACTTCCTCGAGCACCAGCTCGGCGCTCAGGCGCTCGGCGAGCAGCTTGGCCAGGGTCGTCTTGCCGACCCCGATCACGCCCTCGATGGCGATGTAGCGGATGTCTCGTTCGGCCATCTCGATCGCTCGCGACTGGGCGCGGGCGGCGAGCCGCGCTACCAGAGACGGCTCATCCGGCGAACCGGCGGCCGCGACTTCAGGCGGGAGAGCAGCGTCACCACGGTCTCGCCCAGCACCGGGTGCACGAGGTGCGGCTCGATCTCGGTCAGCGGCACGAGCACGAAGGCACGATGCTGGACCTCGGGATGCGGCACCTGCAGGTCGGCCTCGTCGACCACGAGATCGCCGAAGAAGAGCAGGTCGAGATCGATGGTGCGTGGTCCGTAGCGCGTGCCCGGCGTGCGCACACGTCCCAGACGGCGCTCGATGAGCAGGAGATTCCAGAGCAGCTGGCGGGCGGTGAGGTCGGTCTCGAGGGCGGCTACGGCGTTCAGGAAGTTGGGCTGGTCGAGCTCGCCCACCGGTGCGGTGTCGTAGAGCGACGACACGCGGCCCAGGGCGGTCTCGGGAAGCTGGGCCATCTGCTCGAGCCCGAGGCGAATGTGGCTCTCGCGCTCTCCGAGATTGGACCCCAGCCCGACGTACGCTTTCATCGCCGTTTATTCCTTCCGCGCGACGTGCGCGCGGTCCGCTTGGGAGTTCGAGCTCGTCGCGTTCGCGGCGAGCCTTCGCGCCCCGGGGCCTTCGACTGACCCCGGCGCCGCTCTACCTCAATGATAGCCTTTCCGCCGCTCGGCCATCCGAGGTTCATCTTGGTCATCCGCACGCGCACGCGCGCCGCCCCGAACGTGGTCAGGCAGGCGTGGGCCAGGTCCCCGGCCAGGGCCTCGAGCAGGTGGAAGGAATCGTTTTCCACCCGGTCGCGGACCAGGGCGAAGATCTCGTCGTAATTGACCGTGTGGCGGAGCCGGTCGGTCTGCTCGGCGGCCGCGGTATCGAGCTCCAGCTCGACATCGACGTCCAGGCGGGTTCCCGCCTCCCGCTCGGCGGCATTGGCGCCGTGATGCCCGAACAGCGACAGCCCTTCGAGCCGAATCACGGCCACCTCGAGCCTCCAGGGAACGGGAACGCCTGCACAGTAGGTCGGCCCGGAAACGAGTGTCAAGACAGCGGTTCGATTGGGTCGGCGGGGCTTGGCGCGCCTCTTCTCTAGACCGCTCTAGACCGCGACTTCGTATTCCCGCAGGGCCTGCTCCAGGGACACTTTCTGGTCGGTCGAGGGCTTGCGCTCGCCGATGACCAGGGCGCACGGCACGCCGTACTTTCCGGCCGGGAAGGCTTTCGGGTACGAGCCCGGGATCACCACCGCGCGCGCCGGAATGCGCCCCTTGGTGATCACCGGCTTGGCGCCGCGCACGTCGATGACGGGCGTGCTCGCGGTCACCACGACGTTGGCGCCGAGCACCGCACCCTCCTCCACCACCACGCCCTCGACCACGATGGAGCGCGAGCCCACGAAGGCGTGATCCTCGACGATCACCGGCTGGGCCTGCGGCGGCTCGAGCACGCCGCCAATGCCCACGCCCCCGGAGAGGTGCACGTCACGCCCGATCTGCGCGCACGAGCCCACCGTGGCCCAGGTGTCGATCATGGTGCCCTGGCCGACGTGCGCGCCGAGGTTCACGTAGCCCGGCATGAGCACCACGCCGGGCTCGAGGAACGAGCCGTAGCGCGCCACCCCCGGCGGCACCACGCGCACGCCTTGGCGCTCGAGATCCTTCTTGAGCGGAATCTTGTCGCGGAACTCGAACGGACCCACTTCGATCGTCTCCATGCGGCGCAGGCGGAAGTAGAGCAGGATGGCCTGCTTGATCCAGGCGTGCGTGCGCCACACGCCGTCGATCTTCTCGGCCACGCGCAGGCGGCCGGCGTCGAGGTCGGCGAGCACGCTCTCGACCGCGCGCGTGACGTCTTGGTCTTCGAGGGGGCGCGCGCCCTGGGCGGCGGCGGCGATGATCGTCTCGAGAGCGTCGGTGGTCACGTCAGGAACTCCGCGAGCACTTCGTACGCGCGCGCCAGGTTCTCCACCGGCAGCGATTCGTCGGCGCGGTGGGCCAGCTCGGGCACGCCGGGGCCGAAGTTGAACGCCGGCACGCCGCGCTCGGTGAACTGCGCCACGTCGGTCCAGCCCTGCTTGGCGCGGCGCTCGAGGCCGAAGCGCGAGAGGAATTCCGCGACCAGCGGCGCTTCTTCGTGCGGCAGCGCGGGCGGCGACACGTCGACCACCTCGAACTCGAAGCTCTCGGGCACCAGGGCGCGCAGCTCGGCGATGGCCTCCTCGGGGCTTCGACCCGGCGCGTAGCGGCGGTTCACGTTCACCGTGAAGCGGTCCGGCACCACGTTTCTGCCGATGCCCGCCTTGGCCACCGTGACCTGCAGCGTCTCCTGGTAGGTGACGCCGGCGAGCGTGACCGGGCGCGGCTCCATGGTCTGCAGCCGCTCGAGCAAGGGCAGCGCCTTGTACACCGCGTTGTCGCCGAGCCACGGCCGCGCGCTGTGCGCGGCCTTGCCCACGGCCGTGATCTCCACGTTGAGCGAGCCCACGCAGCCCAGCTCCACGGTGCCATCGGTGGGCTCGAGCACGATGGCGAGATCGGCCTTGGCGAGCCACGGCAGCTCGCTCCACAGCTTGCCGAGCCCGTTTCTCTCCAGCGCCACTTCCTCGCACTCGTAGAACACGTACGCGAGATCGAAGCGCGGGGTCGCCGCGGCGAGCGCGCGCGCCAGCTCGAGCATGACCGCGAGCCCGGCCTTCATGTCGGAAGCGCCGAGCCCGAACAGGCGCCCACTTTCCACGCGCGGCGTCTCGTTGCCCTGCGGCGGCACGGTGTCGAGATGGCCGGCGAGCACGGCCAGCGGACGGCCTTCGCGCCGCGGTGCGGCGTAGACCACGTTGTGGCCGACGCGCGTGACCCTTCCCGGCAGGCCCGCGAGGTGACGCGCCACGCGCTCGGCGATGGCACCCTCGTTTCCCGACACGCTCGGCACGCCGACGAGCTCGGCGGTGAGCTGGACCAGATCGGTCGCGGCCTCGGGCACCGGGCTTCTCGCGCTCCTCGGGCTTTCCGGGCTCTCCGGGCTCAGGGCGCGCCCTGCGCCGGCCAGGCGATGAGCACCGAGTCGGGATGCGTCATGCGCTCGGTGAAGCGCCAGGCATACGTGCGTCCCGCCTGGAAGTGGGCGTTGTTGCGGATCGCCGGCACCGGCGTGGTCACGGTGAAGACGAAAGTCGGCATGCGCTGGTTGGGATTCGTCGTGCCCTTCGCCGGCGGGCTCTCGCGCCACAGGATGAGCTCGTCGACCGGGCCCGTCTTCTCCTGCAGCCGGTAATAGAGCGAGCGGTCCCACTGCTTGCCCTCGTCCGACGAATCCGGCCAGGCGCGCGCGAAGGCGGCGAGCGACGGATAGCTGAAGTCAACGTAGGCCGAGTCGTCGCCGAAGCGCTCGACCTTGCCGCCGCGCCGCTTGCCCTCGGAGACGATGTTTTGCATCAGGCGGTGCGCGGCCTGAAAGCTGTCGCCCGCCATGGCGACCCAGTCCTGATCGACGACGAAGCGCTCCTTCACCGTGACCGTGCCGTCGCCGAGCACGTGGATGGCAGCGTCGTACTCCATGCAGCCGGCGGCCGCGAGGCCGACCACGGCGGCGGCCACGAGAGCCAGCGTGCGGAAGCGCAGCTGCCGGAAGCGCAGCGTGCGGAAGGGCAAGGTGCGCGCGCGCGGACGGGTCATTGGGGCTTCTCCTCGTCGGGGATTTCCACCACCAGAGCGTCGGCCGTGAGCACCAGGGATCCGATCGAGGCCGCATGCGCGAGAGCCGAGCGCACGACCTTGGCCGGGTCGAGGACGCCGGCCTGGGCCAGGTCCTCGATGCGGCCGCTGGCGGCGTTGTAGCCCATCGCACCGCTCATCGCCTTGAGCTGGGCCACGATGGAAGCGCCCTCGGCGCCGGCGTTGGCGGCGATCCAGCGCGCCGGCTCCTCGAGGGCGCGCGCGATCACCTCGGCGCCCATGCGCTCGTCGGGGCGGGCGAGCCCGTCGCGCGCCTCGAGGGCGGCCGGAATGGCGCGCAGCAATGCCACGCCCCCGCCCGGCAGCACGCCCTCCTCGACCGCGGCGCGCGAGGCGGCGATGGCGTCCTCGAGGCGCGCGCGCCGCTCCTTCATCTCGGGCTCGGTGGCGGCGCCGACCTCGATCACGGCCACGCCCGAGGTCAACCGTCCGAGGCGCTCGCGCAGCTTCTCCTTGTCGTAATCGGAGTCGGACTGATCGAGCTCCTTGCGGATCTGCTGGACGCGCTCGGCGATCGTGGCTTGCGCCCCGCCCCCACCCACGATCGTCGTGTCCTCCTTGGTGACCACGATGCGGCGCGCTCGTCCCAGATCCTCGAGCTTGGCGCCGTCGAGGCGGAGCCCGGCATCCTCGGTGATCAGACGGCCGCCGGTGAGGATGGCGAGGTCCTCGAGCATGGCGCGGCGGCGGTCGCCGAACGCCGGCGCCTTCACCGCGCACGCCTGGAGCACGCCGCGCAGCTTGTTGACTACGAGGGCGGCCAGCGCTTCGCCCTCGATCTCGTCGGCGATCACGAGCAGCGGCTTGCCGGCGGTCAGCACCTGCTGCAGCACGGGCAGGAGATCCTCGAGGGCGGCCACCTTGCGATCGGTGAGCAGCACCAAGGCATCGACCAGCTCGGTGCGCATGTTCTCGGCATCGGTGACGAAGTAGGGCGAGACGTAGCCGCGGTCGAAGAGCATGCCCTCGACCACGTCGAGGCGCGTCTCGATGCCGCGCGCCTCCTCGACCGTGATCACACCCTCGCGCCCGATCTTCTCCATGGCGTTGGCCACCAGCTCGCCGATGACCGGGTCCTGATTGGCGGCGATGGTGGCCACGAGCGCGATGTCGGCGCGAGCGTCGATCCGGCGCGACTGGCTGGCCAGCGAGCGCACCACGGCCTCGACGGCTTTGTCGATGCCGCGCTTGAGCTGCATGGGATTGGCGCCCGCGGCCACGGCGCGCAAGCCGCCCTTGACGATGGCCTGCGCCAGCACCGCGGCCGTGGTGGTGCCGTCGCCGGCCACGTCGTTGGTGCGCGACGCCACCTCTTTGACCAATTGGGCGCCGGCGTTCTCGAAGGGGTCGGGCAGCTCGATCTCGCGCGCGATGGTCACGCCGTCGTTGGTGACCGTGGGCGCGCCGATCTTCTTGTCGAGGATGACGTGGCGACCGCGCGGCCCGAGCGTCACCTTGACCGCGTCGGCCATCTGGTCCACGCCGCGGCGGAGCGCTTCGCGGGCGCGCGCGTCGAAGGCGAGGCGTTTCGGCATTCTCGGCAGTCCTCCCCTGGGAATCCCTGCGACCGGTAGCGGGGCCGGCCGGACGTCACGAGCGGACGAGCGGGGTTCGGTATCGCGTTCGCGCGAACTCTAGTCGTTCGCGGGGTGGCGCTCAAGCGGCGAAACGCGGGCAACGAAAAGCCCCCCGCCGAGCGGAGGGCCGGGTGCGACGCGCGTGGCCGTTGCGCCTAGCGGTACAACGCCTTCATCCTCGCCCACGTCTGCGGGCCCACCGGAGTGGCGCCCGTGATTTGGCCGCGGATCTCACCGCCGGGCGCGAACGAGGTGTGGAGGTTCGCATACAGATTGCCGGCCTGCAGATCGTTGAAGTCCGATGCGTTGAAGCCGCATCCGCCACCGAGCGGCGTCGGATCGGTGCAGGTGGCGATGGGTGACGCCACGCTCCCGTTGGCGAGCCAGTAGATGATCGGGCCGTTCACGCCCGGGCCGCCGCGATGGATGTGCGCCTGCGTCATGGTGCCCACGAGACCGCTATAGGTCAGCGTGAACGTCATGTTGTCCTGCGCAGCGTTCAGCGTCGCGTCGAACTGGCCGATGGCCGGCGTGGACACGGCAGGCGACTCGTTGGTGCCGACGAGCGTGGCGACCCAGTGCGTCTGGGCCGAAGCCCGACTCGCGAAAACCAGTGTCAAAACCAAGAGGCCGGACAGGATTCGCCAACGTCTCATGCCGCCTCCCATGGTGGAAGAAACGCGAGCTACGAACGTGCGGCGCGGAGCCAGGTGGCTCTCCTCTATTTATACCACCGGGACCGGAGGCCACAAAGGCGGATCGCGGCGTTCGCTCCTGCCAAACTTGGGCTCGGCCGGCGCTCAAGTGCGTTTCGCGCGCCCGCTTGGCCGCGCAGCGGCCGCCTCGATGAGGCGAAGTCCGTGCAAAGTGAGCCACTCGTCCACGCGGTCGACGGTTTCGCACGCCGGCGCCACGATGGGTGCCAGGCCGCCGGTGGCGATGACGTGCGGCTTCTTGCCGAGCTCGCGCGTGATGCGGCGCACCAGCGCGTCGACCATGCCCGCGGTGCCGAGCAGGATGCCCGCCTGCAGACTCTCTTGCGTGTTGCGGCCGATGGCGCGCTCGGGCAGCTCGAGCTCCACGCGCGACAGGCGCGCGGCGCGGCGGAACAGCTCCTCGCTCGACGTGATCACCCCGGGCGCGATGGCGCCGCCCACGTAATCGCCGCGCGGTCCCACCACGTCGAAGGTGGTCGCGGTGCCGAGATCGACGACCACCGCCGGCGTGCCGTAGAGAGCGCGCGCCGCCACCGCGTTGGCCAGACGGTCCGGTCCCACGACCGAAGGATCCTGGTAGCGCACGGCGAGCCCACGCACGGTGCGCTGATCGACCACGAGCGGCGGCCGGCCCGTGATGTTTTCGAGCGCCAGGGCGAAGTCGCGCGTCGCCGTGGGCACCACCGAGCACAGGACCGAGCGCGCGGCGGGCGGATCGCCGGGCTCGCGCCCGGTGAGCGAGCGCACGAGCAGCGCCACCTCGTCGGCCGTGCGCTTCACGCTGCCCACGCGCCAGTGCGAGGTCAGGCGCTCGCCGGTGAAGAGGCCGATCACGGTCTCGGAGTTCCCCAGGTCGACGACGAGAAGCGACGAGCCGGGGAGCGGCTTGCCGCGCGGCACGGGCTTGGGCTTGGCTGGCTTGCGCCTCATGAGCTCTCTCCCGGGGAGCCGCTGGCGGAGCCGCTCGCCCAGCGGTCGAGCATCGCGGGTTGGCGCGCCGCGCCGCGCGAGCGCTCGATGAGCCACGCCACCAGGATCGAGAGCGCGTAGAGCAGGACCAGAGGGATGCCCATGATGAGCTGGGCGATGACCACGTCGCCGGGCGTGATGAGCGCGCCGACCACGACCGCGCCCACGATGGCGAGACGCCACTGCTTGATCAGGAAGCGCGACGACACGACGCGCAAGGCCGTGAGCGCGCCGATGGCCAGCGGCATCTGGAACACGATGCCGCACGCGATGCACATGCCGTAGACGAAGCCGAGCACGTCGGCGAGGCGGAACTGCACGGTCATGGCCGGCGTAAGAAAGGCGTTGAGCGCGGCGAGGGTGAACGGCAGCACGATCCAGATCGAGCAGGCCACGCCGGCGGCGAAGAGCACCATGGAGCCGGTGACCAGGGGCAGGAGCAGCGTGCGCTCCTTGCGCAGGAGCCCGGGCACGACGAAGGCCCACATCTGATAGAAGACGGCGGGCAGCGCGAAGCAGGCGCCGAGAATGATCGCGAGCTTGAAGCGCTGGAAGAGCGCTTCGACCGGGCTGAAGACGAACGCGCGGTGCACGGTGCGAGTCACCACCCAATCGAGCACCCAGGGCGAGGCGAACCAGCCGCCGAGCATGCCGACGGCGACGGCGATCAGCGAGCGGATGAGCCGAAAGCGCAGCTCCTCGAGATGCTCGAGCAGCGTCAGCGCGACGGGCTCTTCCTGCGCGGCGGGGTCGGCGGGGTCGCCCAGGTCCTGGTCGACTTCAGACAACGCCGCCTCCCTGCCACAGCACTTCGAGCTCGCCGGCACGAACTTCCAGTTCGACGCCTGAGTCCAGGCGCACGAGCAAGGAGCCGTCTTCGACCAGGTCGCGGGCCACGCCGTGGATCTCGGCCCCTCCGCCGCGCACGCGCACGGGGCGGCCGAACATGACGGCGCGCTGGCGCCACTGATCGAGCAACCGCGCATCCTCGCCGCGCTCGAGTGTCTCGTAGCCGGCCGCCAGCTCACCGGCGAGAGCCACGACGAAGTCCTCGCGCGAGACGGCGCCGCCTTTGAGCCTCGCCAGGGACGTGGCGCGGCCGCGCAGCGCCTGCGGAAAATCTTCTTCGGCGGTGTTGGCGTTCACGCCCACGCCGACCACCACCGTCCAGCGGCCGTCCTCGTGACGCGACTCGACCAGCACGCCGCCCGCCTTGCGCCCGCTGCCGTCGGCGGCCACGACATCGTTGGGCCACTTGAGTCCCACGCACGCGCCCACGCTCTCGGCGGCGCGTGCGCAGGCCAGCCCGGCGGCGAGCGACAGCAAGGGGACCCGCGCCGGCGGCAGCTCGGGCCGCAGGAGCATGGACGCCCACACGCCCACGTAAGGCGGGGAGAACCACGCGTTGCCCCCGCGTCCGCGGCCCTGCGTCTGGCGCTCGGCGATCAGGAGCAGGCCCTCGCGCTCCCCGGCGCGGGCGCGCGCCCACACCTCGTCGTTGGTCGACTGGACCTCCTCGAGCGTTTCGACCGAGCAGCCGAGACGCGAGCCGGCCAGGCGCGTCGCGAGGGCGGATGGGCTCCAGGCGCGAAGATCAGTCAAGCGTGAGGATCTCCAGGCTCAGATCGAGCGCCGGTGCGGAGTGCGTGAGCGCGCCGACCGAGATGAAGTCGACGCCCAGCTCGGCGATCTCCTTGACGTTGTCGAGGCTGATGCCGCCACTGACCTCGACTTCCGGCCAGCGCTTGGCACCCTTGCGGCGGGCGTGCGGCGGGGTCGCGGGCTTGGGATGATTGTCCACGATCTGCAGGGCCAAGGCGATCTGCTCGAGGCTCATGTTGTCGAACAGGATGCGATCGATCCCGGCCTCGCAAGCCTCCTTCACCTGCTCGAAGGTCTGGGCCTCGACCTCGAGCAAAAGCTCCTGGCGGTGCGCCTGGATGCGCTCGACGGCCAGCGTGATCGAGCCCGCGGCTTTGATGTGATTGTCCTTCACCAGATACATGTCGCCGAGGCCGATCCTGTGGTTCTCGCCCCCGCCCTTCTGCACCGCGTATTTCTCGAGCACGCGAAGTCCAGGAAGCGTCTTGCGCGTGTCGAGGATCACGGCCCCGGTGCCGCGCGTGCGGCGCACGAAGCGCGAGGTCAGGGTGGCGACGCCGCTCAAGTGGCAGAGGAAGTTGAGCGCCGTGCGCTCGGCCGAGAGGATCGATGCCGCCTTGCCATGCAAGCGCGCCACCTCGCGGCCGGGCTGCACGCGCTGGCCGTCCTTGGCGTCGCCCGTCATGGTGATCTCGGCATCGACTTCGCGGAACACGAGACGCGCCACGTCGAGGCCGGCAAGCACTCCGTTGGCCTTGGCGAGGATCGAGGCCTCGGCGATGACGTCGGGCCCCACCGTGGCCTGGGTGGTGACGTCGCCGCCCCACAGATCCTCCATGAGGGCGACCTTCACCGTGTGGAGCGCGATGGTCTCGAGATTCATCGGCCGCGCCTCCGTCCGTGGCGGCCGCGCGGTGCGGCCAGCACCGCGCCGGCCCGCGCGCCGAGGGCCCGCTCGATGGCTTCGGTGAGGCTCGTGGGGTCGGCGCCCGCGGCCAGGGCCGTGGCCGCCAGCTCCTCGATCCGGTCGCGCAGGCTGGCCGCGCGCTCGAACTCGAGACGGCGCGCCGCCGCCTGCATCTCGACTTCGAGATCGGCGATGGCGCGCGCCGTGTCGGCACCGCTCTCGGCCAGGCCCTCGACCTCGCCGGGGCTCAGCCCGGCCAGGGCGTCCAGCTCTTCCGTGCTCACGCGTGCGTCGGCCACCGCGGTGATGCGCATCACCTCTTCCATGGATTTGATGATCGAGCGCGGCGTGATGCCGTTCTCCTCGTTGTAGGCCATCTGACGCTCGCGGCGGCGTGTCGTCTCGTCGAGCGCGCGATGCATCGAGCCCGTGATGTTGTCGGCGTAGAGAATCACGCGCCCGGCCACGTTGCGCGCCGCGCGCCCCGCCGTCTGGATGAGTGAGCGGTCGCTGCGCAGGAAGCCTTCCTTGTCGGCGTCGAGAATGGCGACGAGACCGACTTCCGGCAAGTCGAGCCCTTCGCGCAAGAGGTTGATGCCCACGAGCACGTCGAACTCGCCGAGCCTGAGGCCGCGCAGGAGCTCGACGCGCTCGAGCGCATCGATGTCGGAATGCAGGTACTTCACGCGCACGCCCATGTCGGCGAGATAGTCGGTGAGGTCCTCGGCCATGCGCTTGGTGAGCGTGGTCACGAGCACGCGGTGCTTGTCGGCGGCCACGCGGCGGATCTCGCCCAGGAGATCGTCCACCTGGTTGGCCACCGGACGCACCTCGATCTCGGGATCGACCAGACCCGTGGGCCGGATGATCTGCTCCACCAGCACGCCCTTGGACTTGGCGATCTCGTACTCGGCCGGCGTGGCCGAGACGTAGATGGTCTGTTGCGTCACCGCCTCCCACTCGTCGAAGCGCAGCGGCCGGTTGTCGAGCGCCGAGGGCAGCCGGAAGCCGTAGCGCACCAGCGTGTCCTTGCGCGAGCGGTCGCCCTCGTACATGCCGCCGATCTGCGGCACGGTGACGTGCGACTCGTCGACGATGGTCAAGAAGGGGCGCGGGAAGTAGTCGAGCAGACACTGGGGCCGCTCCCCCGGCTGGCGGCCCGAGAGATGCCGCGAGTAGTTCTCCACGCCCGGGCAGTAGCCGATGGTGCCGAGCAGCTCGAGATCGTACTCGGTGCGCGAGCGAATGCGCTCGGCCTCTAGGAACTTGCCCTCGGACTCGAACTGCGTGGCCTGCTGCGCCAGCTCCTCCTTGATCCCGGCGAGCGCGCGCTGGATGCGCGAGCGCGGGGTGACGAAATGCTTGGCCGGGTAGAGCACGAGCCGGTTCTTGCGTCCGAGCACGTGGCCGGTGAGCGGATCGACTTCGGAGAGGCGGGAGACCTTGTCGTCATCCAGCTCGATGCGGATCGCATGCTGTTCGTAGGCCGGCCGCACCTCGATGACGTCGCCGCGCACGCGGAAGGCGCCGCGCCGGAAGTCGATCTCGTTCCTCTGATACTGGATCTGCACCAGCCGCGACAGGATGAAGTCGCGCGCCGTGATCTCGCCCACGGCCAAGGTCAGCGAGAGATCGCGGAAGTCTTCGGGCGAGCCCAAGCCGTAGATGCACGACACCGAGGCCACGATGATGACGTCCTCACGCTCGAGCAGCGCCGAGGTGGCCGAGAGCCGCAGGCGGTCGATGTCGTCGTTCACCGAGGCGTCTTTCTCGATGTAGGTGTTGCTCTGCGGGATGTAGGCCTCGGGCTGGTAGTAGTCGTAATAGGAGATGAAGTAGCCCACCGCGTTCTCGGGGAAGAACTGCCTGAACTCCCCGTAGAGCTGCGCCGCCAGCGTCTTGTTGTGCGAGATCACCAGCGTGGGCAGACCGCACTCGGCGATGACGTTGGCCATGGTGTACGTCTTGCCGCTGCCGGTGACGCCGAGCAGGGTCTGATGGCGATCGCCGCGGGCCAGGCCTTCGGCCAGCTCGCGGATGGCTTGCGGCTGATCGCCTTGCGGCGGATAGGGCGGATGGAGCTTGAATTCGGCGGGCATTCCGCGCGGAGAATACCATTGGACGGGGCGGGCGCGAACGCCGGGCGCGAACGCCGGGCCGGCCCCGCCCCCCCCGCGGCCTACAGCTGCGTGCGCACCGTGTACGTGAGCTTGACCTCGGCGCCGGGCGCCACGCTCACCGGGAATTCGATGGTCTGGGCATCGCGCTTGGTGAAGTTGGCGGACTTCTCCGTGATCTCCCAGTCGCCGGTCGGATGCTCGATCACGATCACGGTGACCGTCTCCTTCTTGCGATTGCGGAGGTCGATCTCCCAGCTCGTCTCGGCCACCTTGTCGGAGACGCGGCGGAAGTTGATCTGCTTGCGCTCGGCCACCACGTCGAACGCCTTGCCGAGTGCCAGGCGCACCTTCTCGTCCTGCGGCGTGTGGTCGATGCGGTCCTCGCCCACGAACTCCTGCGAGCCGTCCTTGTCCTGCTTGTACACGCGCACCGTGCCCGCCGGCAGCGGCATGCCGAGGCCGGACGCCTGCGCGTTCTTGAACTCGAGGGTGACGTTCACCTTGTTGCCCAGGCGCTCGGCGTCGAACGTGTACTTCTTCTCGACGTTCTTCACGTCGGCGGGATCGAAGAGCGAGATCTGCTTGGTCTCGCGGTCGGCGATGGTGGTCGGGCGCTGCAAATCATAGAGGTGGAACTCGAAGAAGCCGCGCTCGGCGAACTGCGGCGGCGCGGCGGCTTGCTCGGCCATGACACCCCCGCGCATGAGCGCTTCCTTGAAGACGGGGCGCACGAGCTGGATGTCGCCGGCAACAAGCTTGAGCTTGGCTTCCGGATAGGTGGCGCCCGAATGGTTCTCGACCGAGACCCAGCCACCGAGCGAGAGCCCGGTGTCCTCGGGATTGACCACCGCGACGTACTCGGCGTGCCACGAGAGACCGCTCGTGAGATACGAGAGCCTGGTCCGGCGGCTGCCACCGCCGGAGGCATCGACCAGCCAGGCGAGCGTCGGCCGCGAGATGAGCCCGCCGGGAAGCTGCGTGAGCGCCACCTCGCGCGTCTCGGTGCGGTTCACGATCTTCACGCCGTCGCGCGTCTCGACCACGAGCGTGGCGCCGTCGTAGGAGAGCAGCTTGCCCTCGGTGACGCCGCCGTCCTTGCCGACGATGCGCACCGTGCCCTCGAGCGAGCGCTCGAGCAGCCGGTCGCCGCTCACCAGGTCGTACTGGAAGTTCTGCTCCAGCACGCGGAACCCGCCCCCGCTTACCGGCACCAGGAGCACGGACGTGGGATCGATCTGAGCGGCGACGTCGGCGTAGCGCAGGGTCGAGCGCCCGGCCGCGAGCTGGACGTCGCGCTCTTCGCGCACCAGCGCGATGTCTTGGTTGTATACGGTGACCGAAAGTTGGCGGTCGGCGGCGCCGGCAGCGGGCGCGGCGACAAGGACGGTAAGCAAGATCCCCAGCGCGTTCGCAAGCTTCATGGGTCGGCTCTCCCCCCTCAGGCAGGCTCGATCCGTGTTACGTCGCGACGTGTTCAAGGTTCCGATGTGTTCGCCAACTTTGCGTTACGCCCGCAGCGCCTCCTCGGCGCGCTTGAGCTTGGCTACCGTCTCTTCGAGCTGCGCGAGCTTGGCGCGCTCGCGCTCCACCACTTCCTTCTTGGCCTTGGTGAGGAAGTCCTGGTTCATGAGCTTGCGCCGCGTGCCCTCGAGATCGCCCAGCACGCGGTCGGCCTCGCGCGCGAGCCGCATGCGCTCGGCGTCGAGATCGACCAGGCCGGCGAGCGGCAGCCAGACCTCCATGCCGCGCACCACCGCCGACGCCGCCACACCCGGACGCGTGGCCTGGGGCGAGATCGTCCACTGATCCACGCGCGCGAGCGGCGCCAGGAGATCGCGGTTGGCTCGGATCTTCTCGCTCTGCTTCTCGTCGCCGCGCACCACCACCGGCACCATCTTGGCCGGCGGCAGGTTCATCTCGGCGCGCAGGTTGCGTACCGCCACCACCAGATCCCTGAGCAGCGCCATGTCGGCTTCGGCGTCGGCATCGAACCACGCCTTCTTGGCCTTGGGCCACGGCGCCACCGTGATCGACTCGCCCTGGTGCGGAATCGCCTGCCACACCTCTTCGGTGAGGAACGGCATGAACGGATGCAAGAGGTGCAGAATGCCCTCGAGCACGCGATGCGCGATCACGCGCGCCGTGCGCGCGCCCGCCGGATCGCCCACCGCGCCCTCGTCCGACCAGCGCGGCTTCACCAGCTCCAGATACCAGTCGCAGTACTCGTGCCAGGCGAAGCGATACACCGCGTTGGCGGCATCGTTGAAGCGATAAGTCTTGAGATAGCGCGTGGTGTCGCGCACGCAGCGCGCGTAGCGCGAGACGATCCAGCGGTCGGTGAGAGTGAGCGTCAGCTGCGAGTCGCGCACCGTCGTGGGATCCAGATCGCCGAGCCGCATCGACACGAGCTTGGCGGCGTTCCAGATCTTGTTGGCGAAGAACTTCCCGGTCTCGCAGCGCTTCTCGTCGAAGATCAGATCCTGGCCCGTGGGCGTGAGGAAGATGGTCGTGAAGCGCAGCGCGTCGGCCCCGTAGCGGTTCATGATCTCGATCGGGTCGGGCGAGTTGCCGAGCGACTTCGACATCTTGCGGCCCTGCGCGTCGCGCACGATCGAGTTCAGGTAGACGTGCGGGAACGGCTCCTCGCCCATGAACTCGTCGCCGGCCATGATCATGCGCGCCACCCAGAAGAAGATGATGTCGGGCCCGGTGACGAGCAGCGATCCGGGATAGAACACGCGCAGGTCGTTGGTGCGCTCGGGCCAGCCGAGCGTGGAGAAGGGCCAGAGCCACGACGAGAACCACGTGTCGAGCACGTCCTCGTCCTGGCGCAGCTTGCCGCCGTGGCATTTCGTGCACTCGGTCGGCGGGGTCGTGTCGACGATGATCTCGTTGCAGCCCGGCGCCTCGCAGTACCACACGGGAATCCGGTGACCCCACCACAGCTGGCGCGAGATGCACCAGTCTCTGATGTGGGTCATCCAGTGCATGTAGACCTTGGTCCAGCGCGGGGGGAAGAACTTCACGCGCTTGCGCTTGGCCGCTTCGATGGCGGGCTCGGCCAAAGGCTTCATGCGCACGAACCACTGCAGGCTCAGATAAGGCTCGACGATCGTGTCGCAGCGGTCGCAGGTGCCGATCGAGAGCTTGTGCGTCTCGGTGCGCGCGAGCAGGCCGAGGTCGCTGAGCCGCTCGAGCACGCGCTTGCGCGCGGCGAAGCGGTCGAGCCCGGCGAAGTCGCCGGCTTTGTCGCTCATGGTGCCGTCGGGATTCATGACCACGATGGGCTCGAGCCCGTGGCGCTGGCCGATGGCGAAGTCGTTGGGATCGTGCGCCGGCGTCACCTTCACCGCACCGGTGCCGAACTTGGGATCGACGTACTCGTCGGCAATGACGGGGATTTCTCTTCTCATGAGCGGGAGCACGAGCGTCTTGCCCACGAGCTTGGAGTAGCGGCGGTCCTTGGGCGCCACCGCGACCGCGACGTCGCCGAGCATGGTCTCGGGGCGTGTCGTGGCCACGGTCAGGAACTTCTCCGTGCCCTTGATCGGATACTTGATGTGCCAGAGCTGGCCTTCGCGCTCCTCGTGATTCACCTCTTCGTCGGAGAGCGCGGTGAGGCAGCGCGGGCACCAATTGACGATGTAGTGGCCGCGATAGACGAGGCCCTTGCGATAGAGGCGGACGAACACTTCGTTCACCGCGCGGCTCAGCCCCTCGTCCATGGTGAAGCGCTCGCGCGTCCAGTCGAGCGAGCAGCCGAGGCGCTTCTCCTGCTCGGTGATCAGGCCGCCGTACTTCTCCTTCCATTGCCAGACTTCTTTGAGGAAGCCGTCGCGGCCGAGCTCGTGGCGCGTGCGGCCGCGCTCGGCGAGCATGCGCTCGACCACGTTCTGCGTGGCGATGCCGGCGTGATCGGTGCCCGGCAGCCAGAGGGCGAGATCGCCCTCCTTGCGGCGCCAGCGGATGACCACGTCTTGCAGGCTCTGCACGAGCACATGGCCCATGGTCAGGCTGCCGGTCACGTTGGGCGGCGGGATGAAGATGGTGAAGGCTTTCTTGCGCAGCTCGGCGGCGGTGGCGTCGTCGAGCGCGGACGGCAGCTGGGGCGTGAAGTAGCCCTTCTCCACCCAGTGCCGATACCAGTGGGACTCGACCTCCGCCGGGTCATAGGGATGGTCGAGAGCGCTCGTGCGCTCCGAGGCGGCGCTTTCGCTCAACTCTTCCTCCGAAACTTCAATCGACGTGCGGAGGCGGTGGGAGCGGCTGAAACCGCCCCTGCCGCGCCGCGTTGCCGCCAAATGCCTGCAGTGAGGCGGGATGCTAGCACAGCAGCGGGGCGGGCCCTAAGGGCGCCGGGGCCTCGGACCTCTAGGAGGCCGCCGGGGCCTTCGGATAGACTCGCGCGCATGACTCCTCCTCAAGGCAGACCCCTCGGCGTCGGCGTCATCGGCTCCGGCTTCGGCCGCCACACGCAGATCCCCGCGTTCGCGCAGACGCCCGGCGTCGAAGTCGTCGCCGTGGTCAGCCGCCAGCTGGCGCGCGCCTACACCGCGGCCAAAGGCGACTTCGAGATCCGCCGCGCCTTCGACGCTTCGGACCTCGATCGCTTCTTGAAGCTCGACGATCTGGATCTCGTGTGCGTGAGCTCACCGCCCGACACGCACCGCGACTATTCGTTGCGCGCGTTGGCTGCCGGCAAGCACGTCCTGTGCGAGAAGCCGACGGCGATGAACGCGGGCGAGGCGCGCGACATGGCCGACGCGGCGCGGCAAAGCGGGCGTCTGGCGCTGATCGATCACGAGCTGCGCTTCGATCCCACGCGGCGGCGCATGCGCGAGCTGGTGGGCTCGGGCTTCTTGGGTCGATTGCTTCACGTGGCGATCCAGGTCGAGAGCGAGTTCCGGCTCGATCCCACGCGCGCGTGGAGCTGGTGGTCCGACGAGGCCGCCGGTGGCGGGATCCTGGGCGCGATCGGCTCGCATGTCGTCGATGCGGTGCGGTTCACCTTCGGCGAGGTGGTGCGCGGGCGCGGGGACGTGCGGACCATGATTCCCGAGCGCCCGGATGCCGATGGCGGTTCTTTGCGCCGCGTGACGGCCGACGATTATGCCGCGTTCTGGCTCGAGCTGGATGGCGGTGCGGTGGTTTCCTGCGTGCTGACCGCGGTCGCGCGCTCGCGCGTGCCCGGCCAGACGATCGCGGCGCACGGTACCGAGGGCTCGCTTATTTTGGAGCCTTCGGGGAAGTTGTGGGGCCGCCGCGGTACCGAGAAAGACTTCACTGACTTGTCGGCCCCTGCGGCGCCCTTCGATGCGGCGGCGATGAAGATGCCGGATACCATTTGGTCCCGCTCCTTCGTCCTCTATGCGCGCGAGATCGCGGCCGCGCTGGCGGCCGGGCGTGTGGTCGTGCCCGACGCCGC
>DASYSL010000087.1:0-47049 GCA_036003365.1 Candidatus Eiseniibacteriota bacterium | reverse complement strand
AGGCGATGGCGCCGTGGGCGCGCGCCTCGGTCAGGAACTCGTGGCCATCGACGCGCGTGCCGGCGAGCGGCACGAACACCTCGCCCGGACGCACCTGGCGCGAGTCGAGCGTGGCGCCGACCACGGCCTTGGTGATGGTGGCGGGCAGTGTCTGGCGCGACGGCAAGCGCCACTCGGCGCTCACCGTCTCGGCCACCTGACCGAGCGTCCAGCGCCGGAGCGGCTTTTTGCCCAAGGTCGAGGTCTCGGGAAGGCCCGCGGGATGATTCACCGCCCCGCCTTTCCGAGGCCGAGCCGCTCGAGCGCGCCACGCGCTTCCGTGCGGTCGTCGAAGGGCGCGGCCTTGCCGCCCGCCGTCTGCGTCGTCTCGTGGCCCTTGCCTGCGAGCACGACCACGTCGCCCGCGCGCGCGCCGGCGAGTGCCTTCTCGATGGCGCGGCGGCGGTCGGGCTCGATCTCGACCTCGACGCGCGTGCCCGGCGCGATGCCGGAGCGGATCGAGGCGAGGATCTCGTTGGGATCCTCGGAGCGCGGATTGTCGGAGGTGAGAACGACGCGGTCGGCGAGACGGGCCGCCACCTCGCCCATCTCCGGGCGCTTGGAGTGATCGCGATCGCCGCCGGCGCCGAAGACCACGTGCACGCGGCCCTTGGTCAGCGGACGCACGGTCTCGAGCAGGCGCTCGAGCGCGTCGGGCGTGTGCGCGTAGTCCACGTAGACGGCGAACGGCTGGCCGGCATCCACCGGCTCGAGGCGGCCGGGCACGCCAACCAGAGCGGCGAGGCTGGCCACGCGCTCGTCGGGGCTCACGCCGAGCACGCCGGCGATGGCCCAGGCGCAGAGCGCGTTCTCGACGTTGAACGAGCCGGGCAGGCGGATCGACACGGGGTAGCGGCCACCGCTCTCGCGCACCACGAAGTGCGAGCCGCCCGCGTCACTCACCACGTCCTCGGCCGTGATCTCGGCCGGAGCGTGGAGGGCGAAGGTCACCACGCGCTGACCGCCGCGCCGCGCCGCTTCGATGACCGCCGGGGCGTGCGGATCGGCGGCGTGGATCACCGCCACCGTGGGCTTGCGCCCGGCCGCGCCGTTTCTGCCATCGAACAGCATGAGCTTGGCGTCCAGGTAATTCTCGACCGTGCCGTGGAAGTCGAGGTGGTCGTGCGTCAGGTTGGTGAACGCGGTGACGTCGAAGGCGAGTCCGTACGTGCGCTCGAGCGCCAAGCCGTGCGACGACACCTCGAGCACGCAAGCGGTCGCACCCTGGTCGCGCATGTCGGCCAGCATGGATTGCAGCTCGACCGATTCCGGCGTGGTGAAGCCAGTGCTCACGGCGCCGTGCGGAAAGAACGCGCCCACGGTGCCGAGGAGGCCGGTGGCCCAGCCATGCTTTTCGAGCATGGCGCGAAGCAGGAACGACACGGTGGTCTTGCCGTTGGTACCGGTGATGCCGACGGTGCGGAGCGTGAGCGACGGCTCGCCGTAGAAGAGGGCCGCCGCCCGCGCCATGCTGCGCCGCGTGTCGCGGACGCGCACCTCGGGCGTTTGACCGGTGACCGCCTCGGTGACCACGGCACCGGCGCCGGCCGAAAGGGCGGCGGCGGCGAAGACAGCGCCATTGGCGTGCTGGCCGGCCAGCGCGAAGAACCACTCGCCGGGACGCACGCGGCGCGAGTCGTGCGCGAGCCCCTCGACCGTCTCGGGCAGTGGCCCCGAAACGCTCACGGGCTCGATCACCTCGAGAAGACGCTCGCTCGCCATGGCGCGCTTACCGTCCCCCATTCCGCGGATCCTCGACATGCGACGCGAGCTTCACCGTCGCCTCGCTCTTGCAGGTGAGGAGACACACGCCGCCGGCTTCCAGGTGCGAGCCGGGCGCGGGCTCCTGCGCGCACACCACGCCACTTCCCATGGCGCGCGCCGGAATCGAGTGGCCCGAGAGCACGCCGAGCGCTTCGCGCAGCGTGAGCCCGATGACGTCCGGCACCGCCGGCGCCGTTTCCTTCGACAAGGTCACGAGCACCGGCTCGCCGCGCTCGACCGGGCTGCCGGGCGCCGGATCCTGCGACACCACGCGCGGGCCCACGCCGCTCGAGCGCACGCGCAGGCCCACGGCCGCGAGCTTCTCGGTGGCGCGTGCCAAGGGCAGGAGGCGCACGTCGGGCACCAGCGTGGGCGGCGGTCTGAGATCGGCGGCCGCCACCTGCACCACGGGCGGCCGCGCGCTCAGCGGCCCGTCGCGCAGGCGATGCACGTCGTCGACGATGTCGCGGAACACGGGTGCGGCGACGTCGCCGCCGTAGTAGCCCTTCTTCGACTCGTCGATGAGCACCAGGCAAACCAAGCGCGGATCGTCGGCGGGCACGAAGCCCACGAACGACGAGATGTACTTGCCGGCGGCGTAGTGGCCGGTGGCCGGGTCGTACTTCTGCGCCGTGCCGGTCTTGCCCGCGACCTGCGTCCACGAAAGCTCGGCCTTGGTCGCCGTACCGGAGTCCACGACCGCCAGGAGGAAATCGCGCATGGTGTCCGCGGTGCGCGGCGAGATCACGCGTCGCACGGCCTCGGGATCGAAGCGGCGCAGCAGGCGGCCGTGCTCGTCCAGTTCGGCCAGGACGAGCTGCGGCTTCATCCACAGGCCGCCATTGGCGATCACGCTGTAGGCGAGCGCCATCTGGAGAGGCGTCACCGAGACTTCCTGTCCCATGGCCAGGGTGGGCAGCGAGCGGCCGGACCAGGTGTGGGGCGTACGCAAGCGGCCGCCGGCCTCGCCCGGGAAGTCGATTCCCGTCATGGAGCCGAAGCCGAACGCGGTGGCGTACTCGTAGAAGCGGTCGGCGCCGAGCGCCATGCCGAGCTTGCCGGCCACGATGTTGCTCGACACGCGCACCGCGTCCTTGAGCGTGAGCACGCCGTGCGGGTGGGCGTCATGGATGATGAAGCCGCCGAAGTCGTGCGCCCCGTTGTCAGCATTGTAGAGCGTGCCCGGGCCCGCGAGCCCCTCCTCGAGCGTGGCCGCCGCGGCCACCACCTTGAAGGTCGATCCCGGCTCGTAGATGTCGCAGATGGCGGGCGCGCGCGAGGCATCGGGCGCGTTGGGGCCGGCCGTGCCCATGGCCAGCACCTGCCCGGTGTGCGGATCCACGATCACCGCCGTCGCCTGCTTGGCCTCCAGGCTGTCGACCGCGGCCGTGAGCCGCGTCATGAGGATGCCCTGGATCGCGTTATTGATGGTGAGCATGAGGCCGTGGCCGTGGTCCGGCTGGTGACGGCTGCCCTGCGGCAGATCGATCTGCCGGCCGGTTCCGTCCTTGAACACGGTGGCCCAGCCGGCGTGACCGCGCAGCAGGTCGTCGAACTGGTACTCGACGCCCTCGACGCCGCTGCCGTCCATGTTGACGCGCCCGACCACCGGCAGCACCGCCTGGCCGCCCGGATCGACGCGGCGGGTCTCGACCTGCAGGAAGACGCCGGCGATCTTGGCCTTGGCGAGGCGCTCCTCGACGCCGGGATCGGCCATGCGCGTCACCCAGCAGAACGAGGGATGCGTGGCGAACTTGCGATCGAGCGTCTGGGTGTCGAGATCGAACATCTGCGCCAGCTGGCGCGCGGCGAGCCGGCGATTCTTCATGAGACGCGGCACGGCGTAGACCGAGTAGGTGCGCAGGTCGGTGGCGAGCAGCTCGCCACTGCGGTCGAGGAGATCGCCGCGGCGCGGCGGCAGGAGGACGCGGCCTTCCTGGTTCTGCTCGGCGCGGGCGACGAAGGTCCCGTGCTGCAGGATCTGCAGGGCCACGAGACGCAGGAAAACCACGGCCGCGACGACGAGAGTCGCCAGGGCCGCCACGAGAACGCGGTCCCGGGAGCGGGACTCCGTCACCTCGCTGATCCTTTCTCCCGTCCGGCGGGCACCGGACGGTTGATCATTAGTCCTGAGTCTCTCGAGCCGCGCGCGCACGCGCGGCGGGCACGAAGAAGTCGTTGAGACGGCTGCCCACGGCGGCGAGGCCCGTCTGCGGCACCGGCGAGGTGGGAGAAAGCGCCACCAGGCTCGGCGGAATCATGACGATCTGCCCGGGATCCGCCGGCCGCAGATCGAGCCTCTTGGCGATCGCGGCCAGGCGCACCCGGCTGCCTTCTTCGGCGGCGCGCGCGTCGAGGAAGCTGGTGCGCGCGTCGGTGTCCTTGACCTGGGCGCGAAGCTTGTCGATCTGGATCGAGAGCTGCGACACCGCCGTCGACTCCCAGACCTCGATGAACGCGGCCGCGAGCAGCAGGGAGAAGATCAACACCCAGTGCACACCATCGCGCCGACCCAGGATCGACATGGGTTTCGGGGGCACCGGAACGTTTCTCACCTTCATGCCGCCTTCCTCCTCCTGGCTGCGCGCAGCCGGGCGCTTCGAGCTCTGGGATTCGCCGCCACTTCGAGAGGAGTTGGACGCAGAGGACGGGGCGTGAGGATTTCCCAGTCGCCGGGGCGCGTGACGCCGAGTCGCGCTTCGCGCCGCGTAGGCTGCGCTCCGCGGAACAGCGCTTTGACGCGCCGGTCCTCGAGCGAGTGATAGCTGATGACGGCGAGGGCCGCCCCAGAAGCCAGGCGCTCTGGGACCTCCTGAAGCGCCTGGTCGAGACGGCCCAGCTCGTCGTTCACCAAGATCCGCAACGCCTGGAAAAGCTGCGCCAGGCGCCGCGGCTCGGGCCTCGGACCCCACACGGCGGTGATCGCCGCCCGCACGTCGTCCGTGGTCTCCAGCCCGCGCCGGTCGCGCGCCGTGATCAGAGCACGCGCCACCTTGCGGGCGTCCTTCAATTCGCCGTACTCGAAGAGGACGCGAGCCAGCGTCGGCTCGTCGATCGTCTCGAGCATCTCGGCGGCGCTCGACCCGGTGGTGGCGTCGAAGCGCAGGTCCAGCTTCCCTCCCGGCCGGAACGAGAAGCCGCGTGAATCGTCGACCAGCTGGAGCGAGGAGAGGCCCAGGTCGAAGAGTGCCCCCGCTAGGCTCCTAAGACCCAAGGCGCTCATGACCTCGCCCAGCTGATCGAACGGCTTGGAGACCAAGACCACGCGGTCTCCGAATTCACGCAGCCTCTCGCCTGCCACCCGGATCGCATTTGGATCGCGATCGAGTCCGAGAAGCCTGGCATCGGGCGGCAGGGCCTGGAGCATCGCTGCCGCGTGTCCTCCCCCGCCGACCGTCGCGTCGAGGTAGGTTCCCGATCCTCCGGCCACCAGCCGAACCACCTCGTGGACGAGGACCGGTTCGTGGCCGGATTGCACGTCACTCGCGCCCGCTCTCCGCCAGGAAAGCGCGCCCGGCTCGTACCCGGTCTCCGGCGGCCGCCCGTGGAGGCGCGGCCTCGGACGACGCGGCTCCGCACACCGCGAGATCGCCCGCCGGAGACTCGTGTTCCAGATCGACGCCCGCCACCCGGAAGAGATCCGTCACGTAGCGGTTCAAGCCCACGAACCCGAACGCGAACCCGTCCCGCGCGCCTTCGCGCAGCAGAGCCACCAGCCGCGGTAAGCGGCGGTAGTCGAGATGCGTGACGCGCGAGAAGTCGAGCACCATGCTCGCGAGCCCCCACCCGAGGACCTGCGAGAGCGCTTCCTCGAAGCGCTGCAAAGCCGAGCGGCCCAGGGCACCAGCCAGCGCAAACACCGCCGACCGTCCCCCCGGGCCGTCGTACACGTCGAGCCACGCCGACGGCAGCTTCGGATCGCGGCCCAAGGCCCACACGATGGAGACCGCCGGCCGGGTCTCCCTTGCGCCTTCGTCCAGGACTTCCGTTCCCTGGTGCCACAGGCCGGCGGTCATTTCAGGTACTCCTTCGCCAGGTCTTCGAGCGAGGCGCCCTGGTTCCCGTGCGTCGACTTCTCGAAGCGCTCGGGGTCCCAGATCTCGATGTGATCGACGGAGCCGAGCACCAGCACTTCCTTGCGCAGGCCGGCCATTTCGATCAGTTTGGCGGGAAGCATCACGCGACCCTGCGCGTCCACCTGCAGCTCCGCCGCATTCACGAGCAGGAGCCGGCGGAAGCGGCGAGCGTTCTCGTCGCCGCGCGGAAGGGCGCGAAGCTTCTCGTCGAACTGACGCCACTCATCGAGGGGGTAGAGATCGAGGCAACCGTCGAGACCGGGCACGACGACGAAGCTGTCGCGCGCATCGGCCGAGAGGGCACGGCGCAGCTTGGCCGGGACAGCCACCCGACCTTTGTGATCGATCGCAAAGCGATCTGCGCCGTACAAGCTGCCCATTTGTTTCGACGACCTCCGTTACCGCCACTTGTCACCACTACCTCCCACTTCTCACCACAACAACAACGCGCGGAAATTACTCGCGCGGTTACCAGCGGGTCAACGGGAATTCCGGACGCCCAAAACATTTTGTACTGCACAGACGAGCAAGTGGAAAATTCGAGGGTTTAGCGGACGCGGAAGTGAAGTAGTGCGGTATCGATTCGCTCTTCAGGCGCAAACAAAAAATTGCGCGCGCGATAGGTCGCGTCGCCTTCGATGCGTGAAAGAGCGCGCGGCCCATCGGCCTCGAGACGGAAAAAGCGATAGCGTCGGCTTTCGAACCACGCGTTGAGTTTTTCCTCGGTCAATCCCTTCAACACTTCGCAGAACACGAAAGGCCGCGAGCGCTGGAACAGCTCGCTGGCGCCGGCGAGCACTTCGTCTTCGTTGCCTTCGGTGTCGATCTTCATGAGATCGAGGCGCTCGATGCCGTGGTCGCGCGCGTAGCGGTCGAGGCTGAGCGCGGGCACGCGTACGGGACGCGTGCCCGGGCGAAAGCCCGAGTGAGTCGAGGAGTGCGAGGGCAGCCACACGCCATCGGGGACGAAGAGCGTGGTCTCGCCGTCCGTCTCCCCCACCGCCGCGCGCACCGCATGGACGCGCGCGAGGTCGTTGGCGCGCAGGTTCTCGCTCAAGCGCGCGAAGCTCTCGGCGACGGGCTCGAAGGCGTGCACCTGGCGCTCGGGCGCGCCCAGGGCGGCACTCATGGCGAAGATGCCGACGTAGGCGCCGACGTCGAACACCACGCGGGCTTGCGGCAGGAGCGCGAGCCACACGTCCAGGGTTTCGGGCTCGAACGAGCGCCAGCCGCTCCAGTACAGCATCGCGGCGAGGTTGTCGTCCCCGTTCGAGGTCAGGCGCATGCGGCGCCCGTCGGGCAGCGCCACCTCGGCCGTGCCCACCAGGGGCACGCGGTTCAGGAGCGCCCGCGGAATGACGGGTGACAAGGGGCGCAGGAGGCCGCGCGCCAAGGCGTTCACGCCCGGGCGCGAGAGGGCCACGTGGAGGGCGCTGCGCAGGCTCAACGCGACACCCAGCGCTTCAGGACGAGGGCGCGGCAGCGCTCGGCCACGCGGTCCATGGCGCGCTCCCAGTCACCACGCTCCTCGATCACGGCGCGGTTCTGGGCGCGGGCCGGATCGAAGCGCGCCGAATCGCCCAGGACGCGCACCAAGCCGCGCGCCAGAGCCCCCGCGTCGTTCGGCGGAAACAGGAAGGCGGTGTCGTCGCCGACCCATTCCTTGTTGCCTTCGATGGCGCTCACCACCGGATAGGCGCCGGCGCTCATGGCCTCGAGCAGCGAGAGCGACGTCGAATCGGAGAGCGAGGTCGAGACGTAGGCGTCGGCGCCGGACAAGAGCCGCGCCAGGTCGGCCGCGCTCTGGCGGCCGATGAAGCGCAGGCTTCCCGCCACGCCGAGGGCCCGGGCGCGGACTTCGAGCGCGGCGCGCAGCGGTCCGTCGCCGGCCGCGAAGCAGCGCGCGTCGGGAATGGCATTCACGACGTGGGGCCAGGCGTTCACCAGCGTGTCGACGGCGTAGATCGGATGGAGCATGCGCGTGCTCACCGCGATTGGCCCCTCCCCCGCCTCGCCCCAACCTTCCGGCCAGGCACGGCGAGCCGCCAGACGCGCGGCACGGTCGGGCGCGAAGGGGAAGTTCTTGGTCTCCGTGCCCCAGGGCAGGATCTCGAGGCGCTCTTCGCGAGCCCCGAGCCGGCGCGCGGCACGGGCCAGGTTGTGCGCGTCGACGCGCACGTGATCGGCGCGGCTCAAGACGAAGCGCACGCGCGCGCGCCGCAGGGGATCGCGCGCCCGGAGCAGATCCGAGCCCCACGCGTTGACCACCAAAGGATGGCGCCCCACGAGCGCCCCCATGAGCCCGTAGTTGGGCACGAAGTGCGCATCCACGAGGTGAGGATCGAAGGCTTGGAGCCCGCGCTTGAGAGCCCCCGTCGCCAGCGGATAGCGCAAGAACATGGGCACCGGTGCGGCCGGCAGCACCGTGGTGCGCTCGCGCGCCGGATCGTCGGCGCGCGGGGGCTCGAGCGTCCACACGCGCACGTCGATGCCGCGCGCCACCAGGGCGGCAGCCCAGCGTCCGGTGTGGTTCACGGCCGAGCTGCCGAGCACGGCCACGCGCAGCGTGCCGTCCGTCATCGCGCGCCTTTGAGCGCCAGCGCCCAGCGCGCGAGGCGCGAGCGCGGCGCCAAGCGATACGCCCACAGCGGACGCGCTTCCGCGCCCAGCGATTCCTTGAAGCGCTCGATGGCGCCCTTCTCGCCGCTCGAGCCCAGGTTGACCAGCGTGCGTCCCTCCGCACTCATGGCGCGCACGATCTCGGTGATGAGGAAGGGATAGGCGAGCGACTCGCGCGCCGCGGGCGCGGCCCCGCTCCACCAGGCGAAGGCTTGGCCGGCCGAGGTGAGAACCAGGATGCCGCAGGCGAGCCCGCCCTCGAGCCGCGCCGTGAAGAGCCGCGCGAAGCCCGAGGGATGATCGAGGAGCGCGCGCAGAAAGCCGAGCCCATAGGGACGCGACAGGCCCCAGGCGCGCGCCTGCTCCAAATACAGGGCATGTGTCTCGGCCAGGGCCTCAGGCTCCTCGGCGGCGGTGAGGCCTTTGCTCTGGCTCTGGCGCGCGCCTTTGCGCGTCTTGCGGTCGATGGCGCTCCAGTAGTCCTCGAAGGTGCGGCCCTCGAGCGACACCACGTGCGCGACGTGGCGCACCGTGGACGAAGCGAGCGCCGCCCACGCCGGATCGGGTGCCGACTCGCGGCCGGGCGGAGTCACCACCTCGCCCAGCGCCACGCGCTCGCGACGGAGCCACTCGCCGAGAGCGCGCGCCAGCTCGGCGCGCACCGCGGCCAGATCGGGTTCGGTGGGATCGACGAGGGGACCGCCGTAGGTGCCGAAGGGCAACGAGTACGCCGAAGCCACGCCCCAGCGGCGCGTCACCGCCAGCGGCACGGCACCCGCCAGAGCGGCGCCGCGGCGCGCCGTCAGGAGCACCACGCGCGCGTCCGGCAACGCCAAGGGCAGCGCTTCGAGAAAGCCCGCGCGGGCGAAGGGCGAGCCCTGCACCCGCTCGACCCAAGCGTCCCAGCCTTCGGGAGCTGGCTCGCTCCAGACGGTCGAGACTTCGATGGCGGTACTGCCCGCGTCGCTCAGGGCAAGAGCACCAGGCGAGCCTGCGCGAGCGGCTCGGGAGCGCCCCCGTACCCGTAGGACACGACGCGCACGAAGTAGACGCCGGCCGGGCAGCGGCGACCGTTGAGGTCGGTGCCGTTCCACGTCGTGTTGCCGCGCGAGTCGGTGCGCAGATCGGCCACCAGGCGGCCGCGCGCGTCGCGGATCTCGAGCGGCGAGCGTCCGTAGGCCACGCCCTCCGCCGTCGCCAGACTGAACGTCGTAGCCCCGCCCGAGATGCGCAGCGGATTGGGCGCGAGCGCGAGCGTGGCGCTCGCGACACCGGCCGAGAGTCCGGCGAGATCGAGACGGTTCAACCCGCCGATCGATCCCATCCACAGCCCGCCCGAGGCGTCGAGCGCCAGCGAGTGCACGTCGTTGTTGAGGAGCGGCGAGTTGTCCTCGTTGAAGATCTCGGTCGTGCCGTCGGGCTTCACGTGGTAGAGGCCGAGCTTGCTCGCCACCCAGGCGCCGCCCTCACCGTCCACGACCAACGGATGCAGCGCGCCGAGGGACGACATGGCCGGGGTGAGAATCGTGCTCTGATAGCTGGGCGCGCCACCCGCGTTCACGGCGAACTTGGACAGGCCGCCGTCGGTCAGCACCCAGGCCGTGTTGCCCGAGAACGCGAGCCCCCACGTGTTGTTGCTGTGCAGCCCCTGGGACACGCCGAGATGAGCGACGCGGGTTTGCAGGTTGCGGTCGTTGAAGATGTCGACGCCGACGTCGGCGTAGGTGACCCAGAGATTGCCATCCGGAGCCTGGCCGATGGCGCGCACCTGGTTGCCCGACATCTGCGCGTTGGCGGGCAGGAAGTTCACCGGATTGAGCTGGGAGTCGAGGCGCACGAGCCCCTGCGGATCGTATTGCGGCCCGCAGCCTCGGCACCCGGTATCGAGCCCGAGCCAGTAATAGCCGCGCGGGTCGTCGAAGAACGCCCACGCGGTGGCGAACTGCGAGGTGTCGCGGAAGAGATGCGTGAACTGCGGCACCGGACCGCTGTCGTCGAGGATGGCGATCGAGCTGGTCCAGTCGGCGAACCACTTGCGCCCCAGGTGATCGACGCCGGCCATGATGATGAAGTCGTGCGTCACCAGGCTCGTGTCGGTGTCGGGGCCGTCCAGGAAGTGACGCCAGCCGCGCGCCGGGTCGTAGCGCGACACGCCGCCCAGCACACCGTTCTGGTCGCGGCACGTGGCGTACACCGTGTTGCCCTGGGTGACCAGGCCGTAGATCCAGCTCTGCACCGGCCCGGGCGCCCGATACTGGGTCCAGCTCGCACCGTCCCAGCGGAAGAGCCCCTGCCCGTTGCCGGCCCATAACGTTCCGTCACCGCTGACGTCGAGGCTCGCGGCGGCCGGTCCGCCGAGATCGTTGAAGCCCTGCGCGAGCGCGTTCCAGCGGCACACCGATCCGGTGGCCGCGAGGTACACCTGGCCCGCGCGCGCCGTGATGCCCACGGCGGGCGGCCCCGCCACCTGCGTCCAGGTTCCCGTCTCGCCGCCCGACCAGATGCTCTTGTTGGCGGCGACCGCCCACAGGGTCGTGCCGTCGAAGGCGATCGAGACCACGTCGCGCGAGGTCAAGCCGGCGCTCAGGCTGTCCCACGCCACGCCCGAGGTCGTGGTGTACACGCCGTTGGCGGTCGCCACCCAGGTGCGGTTGGACGAGGTGGTGATGTCGCGGATCACGGGCGAAAGAAACGGGCTCGGGCTCACGCCGTCGGGCCAGATGGCCTGCAGCTTGTCGCCGACGAAGAAAGCAAGCCCCTGGTCGGTGCCCACCCACATGCCGGTCTGGTACGGCTCGAGTGCCGTGATGCGCAGGCCGAGCAAGCCCTGGAAGAGACCGACCTGACGCCAGCTGCCGTCTTTGGCGAGCAAGCTCGCGCCCTGGTCCTGGGTGCCGAACCAGATCGTGCTGTCGGCATCCCGCGACACCACGGTGACGGAGTTCGAGGCCAGGGCTCCGGGATCGTGAAAGTAGTACGTGAACGCTCCGGTGGCCGGATCGTAGCGGTTCACGCCGTGGCTCGAGTCCGGCATCCACACGTAGGGATCGAGGGCAGCCACCGAGACCAGATTGTTGGCGTTGGAGAAGGCCTGCCAGGCGCCGGCGCGAGCGGCGGCCGGAGCAAGAGCGGTGAGACCAAGGAGAACGAGGGCGTTGCGGGCACTACGGGCGAGGCTCTGCCTCATGAAATGACATTCCTCCCGGGCGCGGGAGGGCGGGCGCGCGCCGAGTTGGGCGAGTTGAACGGTGTGCCGCGAACGCTTACGGGAGCTGTCCCATGAGGCGCATGAAGCGCAGGCGCCACACGAGCCAGGCGGCCTCCCAGACGATGCGCCGGTGCATCTTGCTGACGCCGGCGCGCCGGTCGACGAACGTGATCGGGATCTCCTTGATGCGAAGGCCCAGCCTCCACACCTTGTACGTCATCTCGATCTGGAACGCGTAACCATCGGAGTTCACGCGTCCGAGATCCAGCGCCGCGAGTGCTCGGCGGCGGAAACACTTGAACCCGCCGGTCGCGTCGCGCACCGGCAACCCGGTGATGACGCGCGTGTACAGGTTGGCCGAGTACGAGAGCACGAGCCGCCGGAGCGGCCAGTGCACCACCCTGACGCCGTGCAAGTAACGCGAGCCGAGCACCAGATCGGCTTCCTTCGCCGCCTCGAGAAAGTCGCCGATCGCCGCCGGATCGTGCGAGAAATCGGCGTCCATCTCGAACACGTACTCGGCCCCGTGCTCGAGCGCGTAGCGAAAGCCCGCCACGTACGCCGAGCCCAGGCCAAGCTTGCCGGCGCGGCGCAACAGGTGCACGCGCGGGTCGGTGGCGACGCGCGCCGCCACCAGATCGCCGGTGCCGTCGGGCGAGTTGTCGTCCACGACCAGAACCTCGAGGCCGTAAGGCAGGGAGAGAAGCTGGTCCAAGAGAGGCTGAATGTTCTCCCGCTCGTTGTACGTGGGAACGACGATCAGCTTCTCCATTTACCTCCCTGCCGGCCGCCTCCGAGACCGCAGGGCGCCAGCCGCAAACAACGCGCCGATCGCCGCCAGGGCCAGGATGGAGATCCAGAGCCCCTCGGTGAGGGCGCGCGGCTCGTACTTCCATTCTACCCGATGCCGGCCCGCCGGGAGCGGGATGGCGCGGAAGCAGAAGTCGGCCCGCCAGACCGGCACCTTGCGGCCGTCCACGCGCGCCGTCCAATCCGGGAAATAGAGATCGCCGAAGCGCAGGATGGCCGGCCCGGGGGACTCGGCCTCCATGTCCACTTCGTTCAGGTCGTAGCGCGTGATCCTGGCCTGTCCCCCGCCCGGGCCCAGGGGGCCGGGCGGCGCTTGGGCCAGCAGCACCTGCGTCGTGGGATCGTAGTCGTTGCGCATGATGCGCGCGTACTGGTCCTCGTACGGCATGGTCTGGAAGCGGGTGACCAGGTGCGCGCGCGGCACCGCCGAGGAGTCCGAATAGATGACGTGCTCCTGGCCCCGGAAGACGCCGCGCAGGTAGGGCACGTTGCCGCCGAGCTGGCCGGGCACCACCCAGAAGTTCACGCCCGCCGCCGACAGGAAAGCGCGCGGCAGGTTGTGGCCCTGGTTCAGCGAATCGCCGATCGCGTTCACGAAGCGGTCGGCGAGCTTGGGCTTGGCGGCGTGGTAACCGGTGAGGGACCCGATGCGATAACCCGCCAGGCGGTTGGAGCGGAAGTCGGGTCCGAGGATGAAGACGCGGATCTCCTGGCCGTGGGCCCGCACCGAGTCGGCCACCGGCGCCAGGAAGTCGACCACCTCGTCGCGCTCGTTGGCCTGCGCCTGGAGCTGCGGCGCGCCGAGGATGGGCGCCATGAGCTGTTGATCGACGATCCACAGATCGATGGCCGCGAGCAGGCAGGCGGCGGTCACGAAGAGTGCCGGAGAAATGCTTCGGCGAAGCGCGAGCCACGCCGCGCCGAGGAAGAGGATGGCGAGGATGCCGACACGCATGGCGTCGGCCTGGGCCATGCCGAGCGCCGCCTGGATGGCGGGCGACGACAGGTCGGGATGTGACCGGTGGGCCAGGTTGGCGAGCGTGTCGCGCCAGAGATCGGGGGCGAGTCCGAGCACGAAGACGAGCCCCGCCACCGCGAGCGCGAGCACCAGAGCGAGGCGCGTGCGCTTGGTCCCGGCCGAGACCGGCTCGGTGCGCGCCTCGAGCACGGCGTCGAAACCCTCCCCTGCCAGCACCGCCACCGAGAGCTGGAGCAGGATCAGGATCATCACCGGAATGCGGAACTTGTTGAAGTACGGCAGGTGCGCGTACAGCAGCTGGTAGAAGAATCCGTTGTGGCCGAACGAGATCAGAAGCGCGAACAAGCAGACGAGGCCGAGATAGAGAGCGGTGCGCGGACGCCGCGCGCGCACGAGCCCCACGCCTGCGAGCAAGAGAAGACCGAGGCCCATGTACTCCGGGTAATCGGTGAACGGCATGCCGCCCCAGTAGGTCCCGGTCTGCGAGCCGAAGCCCACCGCGCTCGGCACGAAGAAGGTGAGCAGCTCCACGCCGGCGAACGACCACTGCGTGGCGTAGTCCATGCCCACGCCGCCGTTCTCGTTGCCGCCGCGGATCGAGTACTGCACGTAGTCGTGCACCGGTAAGTAAAGGAACGCCGAGAGCGCGAGCCCCAGGGCGAGAGCTCCGCACACCGCACCCCCCCTCACCAGGCGCGCGCGCAGGTCCGGACGGTCGGGGCCGCCCATGGCCACTTCGACCACCGCGTAGAGGCCGAGCGCGAGCCAGGTGTAGTAGCAGATCTGCACGTGGCCGCGGAGCATCTGGAAGCCGAGGACGAGCGCGAGCCACGCCACGTCGGTGAGCTTGCCGCGGCGGAAGACGCGTGCCGCGAGCCACAGCACCCACGGGATGTACGCCGAGTCCATCATCTGGCTGCCGTGCCCGTACGCGCCGGCCGCGACCAGGTTGGGCATGCTCAAGAAGGCGAGGCCCGAGAGCGTGGCCCCGCTCACGCCCGTCCCCCACTCGCGGCTCACCAGATACGCGCCCAGGCCGGCGAGGAAGTAATAGAGGACGAGCCACGTCGTCGAGGGCAGCGGCAGGAGATGGGTGACCACCCACACCGGGAAATCGGGCGGATAGATGAACGGGTTGTACGCCAGGCTCGCGAACGACGGCATGCCGCAGAAGATGAACGGGTTCCAGAGCGGATAGACGCCGTGGCGCAGCGCTTCCTCGCCCACGCGCACGAAGCCCAGGGGGGCCGTCGAGTCGGGCGAGAGGAAGACCTGTCCCAGCAACATGACGTTGCGGAAGAGGACGAGCGTGGCGGCCGCGAGCACCAGGCACACGATCACCGCCGGCGACGTCCAGCGCGAAGGCGTCGGCTCGCGCTTCACGGCCCGCTGTGCCGCGCTCCTCTTGGGCGAACCCTTGCTCATGCGCTCCTCCGTTCACGCCGCGCGGCGTGCTCGAGCAGCAACCGGTCCATCGTGTCGGCGAGCGCGTCCCAGTCGTGGTCACGCGCCAGATCCTGCAGGCGCTCGCGGCTCACGCTACCCTCGAGCACGCGCCGGATGGCGGCGAGGAAGCTCTCGTGGTCCTGGGCGAAGAAGAGACCGGCCGCATCGCCCGCGATGCCTTCCATGGGCGAGGACACCATGGGCAGCCCGGCCGCCAGATACTGATAGAGCTTGTTGGGATTGATGCGCTCGACGAAGGGATCGCCGGCGCGAAACGGCACGAGCCCGACGTCGAGACCGGAGAGGAATCCCGGCACCTGATCGTAGGGCAGCTCGCCCAGATAGTGCACGTTGGGGAGCGCGAGCAACGGGACCAGCCGGGCGCGCATCTCGGCCGGAATCGGCCCGGCGAGAACCAAGGGATGCGGAAACGTGTTGGCAATCTTCGTGAGCAGCTCGAGATCGAGGAACGTCGACAGCTTGCCGAGATAGCCGAGCCGCGGGCGCGCAAGCGCAGCCAGCGCCGGCGAAGGGCCGCTCGCCGGATGCGCGAAGCGCTCGAACTCCACTCCGTTTTCGATCAGCTCGACCGGGGCGGCGGTCAGAGAGGAAAGCTCCCGCCGATACGGCTCGGAGACCGCGACCACGACGTCGCTCTGCGCGAGAAGGCGATGGAGATAGCGATCCGTCCACTCGGGCGCGGTGGGAAACTGCCGGGGGTGATCATTGAAGTCGTAGCATACCAGCCGCGGTTGGACGATCCCAAGCAGGTTCACGGCGTACACGTTGGAGATCATGCACACCGGCCGGCGGATGTGGAGGCGCTGGAGCCAGCGCCCCAGCGACCATCCGGCCACCCGCTCGACGAGCGCGCGCCCCGCCGGGGTGGCGATGAGCGCGTTGTATGCGGGCACGCTGGTGCCGGGCTTGAGGAACGGCAGCGTGACCACGGTGACGCCGTCGACGGTGCGCGCGCCACCACTCCCGCCGCGCCCGAAGGCGACCGGCTCGAAATAGGTGACGCGCCAGCGGCGCGCGAGGCGCGAGAGCAGGAATTGCTTGCGCGTGCGGAAGTAGCCCCACGCGATCTCGGCCAGGCACACGAGATCGCCGCGCTCCTCGCCCGAAGATTCGCTCAAGCCGCTTGCGCCTGCCGCCACGCGCGGCCTTCGATGAAGGTGCGCAGCCAGAGCTCGAGATGGAGCCAGCGCCACACCTGAAGTCCGATGGCGCGCTTGCCGGCCAGATACGCCTCGAGCTCGCGCGCCAGGGCGGCTTGATCGAGATAGGCGCGGCTCGCGGCATCGGGCGCCAGGAGAAGCGCGCGCAGCTCTCCGGCGTAGCGGCCGCGAAACCAGCGGTCGGTCGGGGTCTCGAATCCCATCTTGTCGCGGCGCTGCGTGACCGCGCGCGGCAAGCGCGCACCGAGCGCCTGGCGCAGGAGCCACTTGTGCGTGGTGCCGCGCACGCGCCACTCACCGGGCAGCGCGAACACGAACTCGGCCAGCCGGTAGTCGAGGAACGGCAGCCGGGTCTCGATCGAGTGCGCCATCGACGAGCGGTCCTCGTAGCGCAGGAGCGAGGGCAGGAAGCGCTCGGTCATCTCCCAGCCGAGCACGTTCGAGAGATCGGAGCCGAAGCCGCCCGGCCACACGGGCTCGGGCCGCCCGCAGTCGCGCTCGAGATCGGGATGCACCACGCGGTCCTTGCCCTGGCCGAGCGTGCGCCGCCCCCACAGGAAGAAGGCGCGTGGGAGCCACGGCGACAGCACCTTGGCCATGGTCTCGGCGTGGCCCTGGCGCGCGCCCACGCCCCACACGTCGCGCGCGAACTCGCCGAGGCGCCCGCCGCGCAAGAGGTCGCGCAGATGCGGATAGGCGTAGCGGTGATAGCCGGCGAGGAGCTCGTCGCCGCCCTGGCCGTCGAGCAGCACCTTCAGGCCTTCGCGATGCGCGAGCGCCAGCACGTGCCACTGCGAGTAGAGTCCCGGCCCCGCCGCCGGCTCCTCCTGATGCCACACCAGGCGCTCGAGCGTGTCGAAAAGATCGCTGCCGTCGGGCTCGGTCTCGCTGAGCACGGCCCCCGCCTCGCGCGCCACCTCGCGCGCGAACGGGCGCTCGTCGAATCCGCTGTCGGCGTAGCCCACGGTGAAGGCGCGCATGGGATGATCGAGTGCGGCACCCGCGGTGAGCAGCACGGCCGAGGAATCGAGCCCGCCCGAAAGGCAGGTGCCCACCGGCACGTCGCTCCTCAGGCGCAGGCGCACGGCCGATTCGAAGAGCGCGCGGAAGCTCTCGAGCACGTCGCGCTCGCTCTTGGGCGCATGGCCCGCTTGCGCCGCCGCGCGCTCGGCGAGATTCCAGTACGAGAACGTGCGCAGCCCATTCGCGTCGGCGGTGAGCGCGTGTCCGGGCGGCAGGCGCAGCACGGCCTCGAAGAAGGTCTCGGGCGTGTGGTCGACCCAGTCCCAGGCGATGAGATCGTAGATGGCGCGGCGATGCGGCGCGCGCGGACCGTCGGCGAGAATCGGCTTGAGCTCGGAAGCGAAGCGCAGGCGCTTGCCGTCCCAGCGGTAATAGAGCGGCTTGACCCCGAAGCGGTCGCGCGCCAAGAACAGCCGGCGCTCGGCCGCGTCCCAGATCGCCATCCCCCACATGCCGTTGAAGCGCGCGAGCGCGCCCTCGCCCCACTGCGCGAACGCGGCGAGGATCACCGCCGTGTCGCCGCTCGAGAGAAAGCGGTGGCCCAGGGCCGCCAGTTCCTCGCGCAGCTCGAGGTAGTTGTAGATCTCGCCGTTGAACACGAGCCAGTAACGGCCGCTGGGATCGCACATCGGCTGATGGCCCGAAGGCGCGAGATCGAGAATCGAGAGTCGGCGGAAGGCGAAGCCCATCCAGGCGTCATCGAGCGGCGGTTCGGCACCCGGCCGCGCCGGCGTGTAGGGAAGCCGCGAGGCGAAGATCTCGTCGTCGGAGTCCGTGCCGCCCAGGAGCCGGCGCTCGCCTTTGCGGTTCTCGAGCAGGTAGCCCTCGTCGTCGGGGCCGCGCCAGCACATGGCGCGCGCCATGGCCTCGAGCTCGCCCGCGGTCACCGGTGCGCCGCCGGGCGAGAACACGCCGCCGATGCCGCACATGCTAGAGCGCCTCCACCGGTTGCGGCGCGGGGTTGGTGACACGGCCGCGACCGGCGATCACGAACCGCCACGCCACGATCGCGAACCCGATCATGAGCGCGGTGCGCACGATGAGCCCTCCCACCGAGAAACCCGTCCATGCCGTCGTGGATTCGATCCCGGCCGCCAGCGCGAACAATCCCAGACAGGCGAGCCCGCGATACGGAAAGGGACGGAGGCTCTGTGACTTCAAGTAGAGGAAGATGGTCGAGAGACTGAATCCAATGAGCGTTGCCCAGGCCACTCCGGTCACACCCCAAGGTCGTACGAAGAGAATGCCCAGGCCGACGGTGACGAGGGCCGCCAAGCCCGTGGTCACGATCAGCCAGTAGTTCTTGCGCGCCAAGTTTACGCCGAGGGCGGCGATCTGATAAGCGCCCTGAGCCACGGTCGCCAGGGCCAGGAGGCCCGTGGCCTGCGCGGCCCCCCAGTACGGACGAGGAGCGAAGAGACGCACGAGCTCGGGCGCGAGCAGGCCCACGACCAACGCCAGTGTCGTCGCTCCGGCGACGTAGAGATCGAGGACACGGGAGAAGACGCGCGGATGATCCGGGCGCTCGGCGGCGGCGAACGCCGAGGGTCCCCACGCCAGCTGGAAGGCGGTCACCGCGATGAGCAGCGGGGCCGCGACCTTCACCGCCACCGCGTAGATGCCGACGCTGGCGAGCATGCCGAAGCGGAGCAGGATTTGGCGGTCGGCGTAGGTGAGCACGTAGTAGATGAACGTCACCGGCAAGAGTGGCGCGCCGTAGGCGAGCATGCTCTTCAAATCGGCGAGCGTGCCACCCCTGCGCGTGAGCGTGTGGCGCAGAAGGACGAGCCCCGCCAGGGCGGTGATCGCGTCGCTCAGGACACGCGCCCAGAAGACCCCGGCGACCGAGTACTTGAGCACCAGGACGAACCAGAGCGTCAAGGCACCGACCAGCGCCATGTTCAGCGCATTCAGGCCGATGTACTTGGCGGGCTGGAACGTCACGCGCAGGGCTTCGTTCGCGAACAGATAGAAGCTGCTGAACGGGATCGCGAGGCCGAGAATGCGGACGTACTTCACGTACGACGGAGAATCGAGGAGCACGGTGGAGAGCGGCCGGGCGAACAGGACGACGAGGCCGCCCATGAGGGTGCCGAAGACCAGGCGATGAAGCGCCGAGGTGGTCGCCTTGCGGCGGCGCGCTTCCGTGTCCGGCGCCTCGTAGAACGAGCGCGCGAGGGCGGCGTCCATGCCGCTCACCGTGATCATGGTGGCGAGGACGGAAACCGTCATGACGAGATCGACGACGCCGTACTCGGCCGGCGAGAAGACGCGCGTGAGGATGGGAACGAGCGCGATCTGGAAGACACGCCCGAGCGCCGTCCCGAGCCCGTAGAGCACCGAGTCGCCGGCGAGCCGGCCGATGGCGCCGGCTCCGAGAAGGCGCGCGATCGGTTGGCGAATCCTCATCGCGAGCCGCGTCCCTCCTGCGCCCGCCGCCTCTCCCCCGGACCGAGATAGAGGCCGTTCTCGAGGCCGCACCACGGGCAGATCCAGGTGCCGGGCGCCGGGCTCGGCGGCGTGAGCACGGCGTGCTCGCCGCAGCGGCGGCACACGTGCGTCACCGCTCGCTCGCCGCGGCGGCCGACGTGGACGAACGTGCACACGAAGTTGGCGTCGCGGAAGAGATCGAGGCCCAGAGTGCGCCGGAGGTTGCCGAGCACCGAGATGAATCGCTTCTGCATGGGCAGCGTGCGCGGATCGTTCATCCACGAGAAGCCCGCGGGCACGGTGGCGAAGCCTTCGAGCCGGAAGCCGCGGCGGTAGAAGCCGGCGCACAGGGACTGGAAGCTGAAGCGCTGCTGGTGTTCGATGCGCTTTCTGAACTTGCCGAGCAGATATTTCGCCACGTAGCCCGCGAAGCGGTAGAAGCGATCGTCGAAGGCGGTGGCGCGCGGCACCGAGCAGTAGACGCGCCCGCCCGGGCGCAGCACGCGCGCGATCTCGTCGAGCGTGGGTTCGAGCTCGGTGACGTGCTCGAGCACGTAGTGCGCGACCACGGCGTCGACCGATCCGGCGCGCAGCGGCAGCGCGGCACCGTCGGCGCGGAACCAGCGCACGTAGGGCAGGCGCTCGGCCGGCTTGAGCGGCAGGATGTCGGTGGCCAGGATGGTGAGGTCCGAGCGGCGCCGGTAATCGAACGAGCCGGGACCCGAGCCCAGGTCGAGCAGGACGGTGTTGCGCGGCAGGTCGTCCAGGAACTCGCGCAGGAAGATGGCGAGATCGCCATCGCTGCGCACCGGGCGCTCGACCCACGCCGGGGCCTTGGACGGACCACTCTCGGTGATCGGAACCTCGACGCGCGTCTCGCTCATGAAGAGATCGCCGCCGGTCGCGCCGGCACCGGGAAGGCCTCGCCGGCGTGACGACCCAGGACGGCGTCGAGCACGGCGCGCCAGGCCGCAAGGGCGGCGTCGGGGCGTCCGGCGAGGGTCCACTTGGCGGCGTGCGCGAGGAGGAGAGTGGCGAATCCGAACGGCCAGGTGAGCCATTGCAGCCCGCGCGCGTGGCGCGCGAACAGGCGCAAGCCGGCGCGCGTGCGCTGATAGGCCTTGAACGGATTCACCGCTCCCCCCGAGGAAGACGAGACGTAGTGCACGAGATGCGCGGCGGGCACGAACCGGCACGCCCACCCGGCGTGGCGCGCGCGCAGGCAGAGATCCGTGTCCTCCGCATACAGATAGTAACCCTCGTCGAACCCGCCGAGCGGGGCCAGCGCCTCGCGGCGAGCCAGCAGGCAGCAGCCGGTGAGATAGCCGGCGTCGCGCGGCCCAGCGTTTTCACTTGTTGCGTGCCACGTCCACCCCATCCACGTCGAGACGTGGCCGCCGGCGAACCACACGTGGCCGGCGCCATCGTGGATCAAGGGGCCGAAGAGCCCGGCCTTGGGCGAGCGATCGGCTTCGGCCACCAGCTCGCGCACCAAGGACGGGCTCGCCGCCGTGTCGTTGTTGAGAAAGAGCACGAAGTCCGCACCCTGGGCGAATGCGGCTTGCATGCCGCGGTTGTTGCCGCCGGCGTACCGCAGGTTGGTCTCGAGCGCCAGGAAGCGCGCCCAGGGAAAGCGCTGGGGCAGCTCCTGCGCCGACCCGTCGGTCGAGCCGTTGTCGACCACCCAGGTGACGATCTGTCCCTCGGCCGGCGGCTCGAGACGCGCCAAGGATTCGAGACAGCGCGCCGTGTCCTCCTTGCCGTTCCAGTTGAGCACCACGACGTGCACCTGCCTCACCGGCGCTCCGTCATCGACCAGTACGAACCCGTCTTCTGATCATCCTCCGGCCCCTCCGCCGGCTCCTCGGGCGGCGCCGGTCGCGCCGTGCTCGCCGGGCGGAGGGTCATCCAAGAAGCCTGCCGCCAGGCCCACATCCAGTACACGAGTGCCACGAGCCACAGCAGCGCCCACGCGAAGAGCACCAGCACCGGCTGCACGCCGGCGTAGATGGCGTAGGCGGGCCACAAGTCGAAGCCGTGCGTGAGTGCCGCGGCTTGCTCCTCGGGCACGCCGAGACGGCTCGTCGTGGTCCCCGTACTGTCCGCGGCGCTCGCCGCGGAAAGCGAGACCCGCGGCACGTGGCCCGAGAGATGCTCGCCGAGATTGCGCGTCAGCATGCGCCAGTGCCCGACGATGGGCGTGTGGTACGGATTCCAGTGGCTCTCGCTCATGAAGTTCGGATCGGAGAGGGCGCGGGTGTACGGATAATCGCCGGCCTCGCGCATCTGGGCGCCGAAGTAGATGGCCACGCCGCCGATCTGCACCGCCGCCCCCAGGATGCCGAGCGCGGTCACGGCCCCCCACCATAATCTGCGATCGGGCAGCGAGCGGTTGGCGAGGCGCGCGCCAACCGCGGCCACGAGCGCGGGCACGAGCGGCACGAGATAGCGCGGCCCCCACGAGCCGTCGCCCGCCCAGTGCTCGAAGCTCGCGTAGAGGAGAAGCGTCGCCACGCAGCCGGCGGCCACGCCCAGGGCGAGCCCGGGATCGGTGCGGCGCCACGCCAGCAAACCGGCGGGCGCGAGCAGCGTCACCGGCGCGAACCAGAGAAGCCCCTTGCCGCTCGAGAGCAGAAGCCCGTAGAGGCCGACCCAGATCGGCGTCGAGAAGGCGGCGGGCGTGGCCTGACGCCCGTAGCCCGAGCCGATCAGGCTGCCGGTGCGCGCCACGTTGTAGGCGAGTGCCACGGCCAGGCAGGCGCCGAGGACGAGCGCCACCATGATCGCGGGCTTGACGCGCTTGAGCTCGGGACGCGCGGGCACGAAGAAGAGGATGGCGGCCGGGGCGATGGCGTACTTCACGAGCAGTGCGGTGCCGGCGCCGAAGGCGGCGAGCGCCGCCGCCCCCAGCCCGCCGCCGCGTCGCAAGCGCAGCACACCGTAGAGCTCGATCGTGAGCCCGGTGGCGAGCAGGGTCTCGCCGAGATAGAGCTTGGCGTAGACCCAGAGCGGGGTCGCCAGCGCCAGCACCAGCGTGAGAACCAGCGCTTCGCGCGACGCCAACCCCAGCTCGATGAGCAAGAGCACGAAGAAGGCGGCCAGCACGCCGCCGGCGAAAGGATTGACGAGCGAGGTCACGGCGCGCAGGACGAAAGGCCGCAGCCGTGCCGGCGCCGCCGGCGCCAGCGCTTTGCCGAGCACGTAGAAGGGCGCCGACGCGAGCGCCTGGCCGATGCCCGCCTTGGGATAGAGATGGCCGCCCGGGCCCGGCTCGCCGTTGCCTTCGGGCACGGCGACCGTGTGGCGCTCGACCAGCGATTGCGTGAGCAGGAACATCGTGTGCTCGTCGGAAGCGACGATGCGCCCGCCCGCGCTCGCGAGATACACGCACAGCACGGCCACGCCGGCGAAGAAGGCGAGGCGGATCTCGTGCGACACGCCGCGCTCGCTCATGCCGCCGCCCGCCCGCGGCTCTTCCGCACCTCGCTCACCAGATCGAGCACCGCGTCGGCGAGGCCGTCCCAGGAGTAGAGCTTGGCTTGCTGGCGCACGCCTTCGGCCATGGCATCGCGGCCGCCCTGCTCGTAGAAGCGGATGACGGCGTCGGCCAGGGCTTGCGGGTCTTCGGGCGGCACGGTGTAGCCACTCTGGCCCTCGGCCACGAACTCGGGCAAGCCGCCCACCCGCGTGATGATCACCGGACAGCCGGCCGCGTAGGCGATCTGGATCACGCCGCTCTGGGTCGCCGAGCGATAGGGCAGCGCGCACACGTCGGCGGCCGCGAACAGGCGGCGCACCTCCTCATCGGGGAGATAGCGATCGTACAAGCGCACGTGATCGCCGATGCCGAGCCGGCGGATGCGCTCGCGCGTGGGCTCGACGGGCTCGTAGAACTCCCCCGCCACCACCAGTGTCACCTTGCGGCGCGCGAGCACCGAGGGCATGGCGTCGAGCAGCGTGTCGAGTCCCTTGTAGGCGCGCACGAAGCCGAAGAACAAGACGATGTCGCCTTCGAGCCCGAGCGCGGGGCGCGCTTCGGCGCGCGTCATGGCGCTCGCGTACTGGGAGTACAAGGGATGCGGCACGCGGCGGCGCGGGGCGCCCGGGCTCATGCGGTCGAGGTCGGCCTCCACGGCTTCCGACATGACCACGTAGGCGTCGGTGGCGCGCGTCACCCAGCGCGTGAACAGGGCATCGAGCGGGCGCCCCTCGTGGGGCACGAGATTGTCGGCGATCATCACGGTCACCGCTCCGGCGCGCTTGGCGGCGCGCAGCACCGTGCCGTACGCCGGTCCGAAGTACGGCAGCCACCACTTGAAGACGAGAGCGTCCGGGCGCCAGGCCGCCACGCGCATGCCCGCTTGCGGCCAGCGCCACGGGGCCAGCATGTCGAGCACCGGCTCGTCGGGCACGAGCAGCGGCTCCGCCGATTCGTCCTTCTGACTCTTGCCGGGAAAGAGGAAGCCCGGATACTGCCGCAAGAGCGAGAACTGGGTCACCGTGGCCTTGCTCTCGAGCGCGCGGTAGAGGAGCGCGAGATACTGCGCGATCCCGCCGCGAAACGGATGAGCCGGGCCGAGGAGGGCAACGCGCGGCCGTGCCGCGGGAGCTATCGTCCGGTCGTCTGCCAGGCGGTCACTCCCGTGGGACAGAACGACACCGGCACGAGCTGCGCCCCCCACGCGCGCACGACCTCGGCCACCTGCGGCTTCTTGTCGGGCGCGCACAGGAAGAAAAAGTAGCCGCCGCCGCCCGCGCCCGGCATCTTGCCGCCCAGAGCGCCGGCCTTGCGCGCGCGCGCGTAGAGATCGTCGACCTCGGCGGTCGAGATGTGCTCCTCGAGATCGCGCTTGTGCTGCCAGGCGGTGTCGAGGAGCGCTCCCATGTCGTCGATCTTGCCGCGCAGGAGCGCGTTCTTCATGTCGTAAGTGATCGCCTTGAGGCCGTCGAGCGCGTTCACCGTCGCCTCGCGTCCGCTCTGATAGGCGGCGGTCTGGCGCTCGATGATGTGGCCCGAGAAGCGCGTGCGCCCCACGTAGCAGAGGAGCAGACGGTACTCGAGCTCGAGCCGCACGTCCTCGCGCACGCGCAGCGGATTGACCACGGTGGCGTCGCCGTGGAACTCGATGAAGTTGAATCCGCCGAAGGTGGCCGCGTACTGGTCTTGCCGACCGCCGGCGATGCCGAGGTCGTGGCGCTCGAGCGCGTACGCCGCCTCGGCCAGCTCGTAGTCGGTGAGCGGCTCGTGCAGCCACTCGCGGAGCGCGGCGAGGAGCGTCACCACCATGGTCGACGAAGCGCCGAGGCCCGAGCCCGGCGGCGCGTCGGACTGCACGGTGACGTCGGCGCCGGAGCGCGGCTTGAGCGCTTTCACCGCCGCCTTCACCAGGTCGAGGTTGCCGTCCAGGCGCACGGCACGCAGATGGCCGTACTTGGCCCGCAGGTGCAGGTCGAGCGAGTGCAGGGTGAGACGCGAGTCGCGGCGCGGGCGCACGGTGGCGTAGCAGAACTTGTCGATGGTCGTCGACAGGACGACGCCGCCGCGCTCTTCCGGATAGGGCGAGACGTCGGTCCCTCCGCCGGAGAACGAGAGCCGGAGCGGGGCCCGCGCGCGGATGAATTGCTTCACGCACCCTTCGCTTTCTTGGCCAGGACGGCCGGCCACTCGCGCTCCGCCTGGTCGAGCCCGTCCGGCGTGCCGATGTCGAAGAGCAAGCCCTTGGCGCGCATCGCGTAGAGCGGCAGCCCCTCGGCCACGGCGCGCGGGAAGACGTCGGTCTCGAGCCCCGAGGGCTTGCCCTTGGGCACGAGCTCGAGCAGCGCGGGCTCGCAGAAATAGATCCCGCCACTGACCCACGCCTCGCCCGCCTTCTCCTTCTCGCGAAAAGCGGTGACGCGCCCGTCGCTCTCCATCTCGATCGTGCCCCGTGCTTCGGCGTTGGGCACGCGATAGGCGGCGAGCGTGGCGATGGCGCCGTGGCGCTGATGCTGCTCGAGCAGGGCGACCAGGTCGACCTCGGCCAGGGTGTCGCCGTTCACCACCAGGAAGGTGCGCTTCTCGTCACGCGCCGAGTGCGCGAGGGCGCCGCCCGTGCCGAGCGGAATGGGATCCACGGTCCAGCGCACGATGGGCAATTGCTCGGCGCCGCGCACGCGCACGCGCTCGACCACCGGCTCGGAGCGCACGCCCAGGGCCAGCGTGACCTCGTTCACGCCGCACTCGGCCAGCCACTTGAGCTGCACGTCGAGGAAAGGACGCTCGCCGAAGGGAGCCAGGATCTTGGGCAGAGCGCCGATGCGATCGCGCAGGCGCGTTCCCAGGCCGCCCGCGAGGACGTACGCGCGCACTCAGTCGCCTCCGCCCGCGGCCAGCCTCGTTCCCGTCTCGGTCTCGCGCGCGCCCACCACGCGCGGCTCCTCCCAGTTGCGCCAGGCGCGCACCGGAAAATCCGTCTTGGGTCGCTGACTCGCGATCATCTCGCCGAGCAGGCCCATGGACAGAAGCTGGATGCCGAGGATGGCGAGCACGCCGCCCAGGACGAGGAGCGGCCGCACGCGCAGGGGCTCGCCGAGCGCCCACTGCAAGAGGAACCAGGCTTCGATGAGGAAGCCGGTGGCCAAGAACCCCAGGCCGACGCGACCGAACACGTGCAGCGGCTTGAGCGCGCTCGTCTGCACGAACGACACCGCCATGAGGTCGAGGAAGCCGTTGACGAAGCGCGAGGCGCCGAACTTGCTCCGGCCGTGCTGGCGCGCGCGGTGGTGCACGGCGCACTCGCCCACCTTGAAGCCCTTCCAGTTGGCGAGCGCGGGCAGAAAGCGGTGCAGCTCGCCGTAGACCTCGATCGCCTCGACGACTTCGCGGCGGTAGAGCTTGAGGCCGCAGTTCATGTCGTGGAGGCGGGTGCCGGTGACGCGCGCCGTGACCGCGTTGAAGAGCTTGCTCGGCGCCGTCTTGGTCCAGGGATCGCGGCGCTGCACCTTCCAGCCGCTGACCACGTCGTAGGCGCCCTCTTCCATGACGCGCAGCAGGTTCGCCAGCTCGGCCGGGTCGTCCTGCAGGTCGGCGTCCAAGGTCATGACGTAATCGCCGCGCGCGCGGCTGAAGGCCAGCGCCAGCGCGGCCGACTTGCCGAAGTTCTTGCGGAAGCTGGCCACGCTGATGCGCGGATCCTGGTCGGCGAGCTGGGCGAGAACGCGATCGGAGCCGTCGCGCGAGCCGTCGTCGACGTAGAGGACCTCGAAGCTCATGCCCTGCGCCTCGGCGGCGCGCACGATCTCGGCGTGCAGGGTGGGCAGGCTCTCGGCCTCGTCGTAGACGGGCACCACGAAGGACAGCTGCGGCCGCGCTTCTCTCATGCTCTCGCCTCCTTGGGGGCTCTGGCTTGCGTCCGCTGCCATTGCCACTGCGCCGCCAGACCCTCGTCGAGGGTGACGCGCGGCTCGTAACCCAGATCGCGGCGCGCGCGCGTGATGTCGGAAGCCGTGTGCGGCGCGTCGCCCGCCATCTTGGCGCCGAAGACGACGTCGACAGGCTCGCCGGTCACGGCGCGGATCTTGTCGAGCACCTCGAGCACGGTCACCGGACGGTCCGAGCCCACGTTGTACACGCCGCCCGGAGTGCCGCGATCGCCCGCCGCCTCGACCGCGTCCAGGATGTCCTCCACGAACGTGAAGTCACGCGATTGCGTCCCGTCTCCGTAGATCTCGAGCGGGCGCCCCGCGCGCACCGCTTCGAAGAAGCGATGGAACCCCATGTCGGGCCGTTGCCGCGGCCCGTACACCGTGAAGAAGCGCAGCGCCACCGCGGGCAGCCCGTGATTGCGCTGATACAGAAGGCACAGGTGCTCGGCTGCCAGCTTGGTCACGCCGTAGGGCGAGAACGGCCGTGGACGGTCGTCCTCGCTCGTCGGATAGCGCTCGGCGTCGCCGTACACCGAAGACGACGAAGCGTACACGAAGCGCCGGAGCGGCCGCGCCTGGTAGCGCTCGAGCAGGCGCTGCGTGGCCAGGAGGTTCTGGCGCAGATAGACGCCGAAATCCTTGCCCCACGAAGCGCGCACGCCGGCCTGCGCGGCGAGATGATAGACCACCTCGGGCTCGGGCAGACCGGCCAGGTCGTGCTCGGCCAGGTCCCACTCCAGGAGCCGGAAGGCGGGCTGGCTCACGGCCGCGCTCAGGTTGGCTCGCTTGATCTCCGGGTCGTAGTAATCGGTGAAGCAATCCACACCGGTCACGCGATGGCCCTGCGCCAGCAGGCGCTCGACCAGGCGCGATCCCAGAAAGCCGGCGGCTCCCGTCACCAGGACATCCACGGCTACGAACCTCCCCCGCCCGAATCGGCGTTGGGCGAGCCACCGGGGCCGGTCGATCGCCTCTCCTCGATCCTCCTCTCGATCGCCTCGGCCTCGGCCGCCCGCCCCGCTCCGCGAAGCAGGTCGCGCGCCGTCTCCAAGGCCTGCACGTCGCCGGGGTCCATGCGCGCGGCGATGGCCAGCTTCCCTACGGCCTCGTCGATCCGCCCCATGCGCCCCAGGCAGTACCCATCATAGTAGAAGAGATCGGCCGTGACCGGCCCCCGCTCGCGCTCGCGGAAATAGGCCCGGCTGGCGGTCGTATCGCCGGCTTCGAGATAGAAAAGGCCGAGCAGCCCTTGGGCGGGCGGGAAGTCCGGATACATGCGGTCCACGCGCTGGAGATCGTCGATGCCCTGGGCGAGGTCGCCGCGGCGCCGGTCATCCCAGGCCAGCTCCATGCGGGCGGCGGCGTAGTTCTGGGTCATGGCCAGCGAGTGCGGGTCCTTGTAGGGGCGGGCGAGCAGGCGGCCATCCGCGTCGAAGAGACCGCGATAGAGGAACACGCGGTCGAGGTTGTCGCGCGTGCGCGCGGCATCGATCCAGCTGGTGCCGTTCCAACCCAGGCTCGAGTCGCGGCCGGCCTGACCCGGGGCGATGCGCCACACCAGGCCTTCGAGGGCGAGCAGGCTGTCGAGACCGAAGTGATCGGGCGAGGTCACGGTGAAATAGACCGGGCGGCCCGAGGCCTTGCGCAGAATGTCGTACACGAGCCAGCGGTTCACCGGGACGGACGCCCCGCTCGCCGCATCGTGGAGGAAGCCCGTGGGCACGACCGCGATCTCGGGGTCGGTGATCGACGTCGGCACGCGCGGCTCTTCGTCGCGCAGCTCGCGGATGTACCAGTCGGCGTTGGCGAGATAGAGATTGATCACGCGCACGTCGGTGCGCACACCCTCGACTTGCTGCAAGTACCAGAGCGGAAACGTGTCGTTGTCGCCATGCGTGAAGAGAAGCGCTCCAGGCGCGAGCGGCGTGAGCGTGTTCCAGGCGTAGTCGCGCGCCACGTAGAAGCCGCGCCGGTCGTGGGTGAAGAAGTGATGAGCGAGCGGCAGGAGCGAGAAGGCGAGCACGGCAGCACTCGCCGGCACGAGGGCCGCCGGGCGGCGTCGCGCCAGGGCGCCGAGCCCGAGCGCGAGCGCCATGCCGATCCAGAGTGCCACGATCTGGAACGAGGTGACGAAGAAGTAATCGCGCTCCGGCTCCTCGTGCGTCGTGAGATTGAGATAGACGACGAGGGCCAGCGAGGTCAGCAGGAAGGCGAGCGCCAGCATGGCGAAGGAGCGCGCCTCGCGGCGCGCGTGGGCCACCGCGCCGGCGGCCCCGAGGGCGAGCGGAATGGCACTGCCCAGCGCGCCCAGCTTGGCGCTCAGCGTGAACTGCTCGAAGAGGAAGCGCCCGTACATGGCGATCTGGTAGCTCCAGGGCGCCAGGCGCGGCTCGATCGGCCGCGGCCCGTACTGGCGGCGCAGCACGAGGTCGACGAGCGCCTTCCAGCTCTCCGGATCGCCTTCGTTCACCGGCGGATTGGCGTGCGCGCGCAGCATCAAGTAGGCGTGCACGCTGAGCCCGGCGAGCGCGAGCCCGGCCGCCCACGCCAGATTGCGCGGCGCGAACAGGGAGCGCGGGCTCACGAGCACGACGAGCAGCACGATCGACGGCAACACGAGGAACGTGCCCAGGTGCACGCCGACGCACAGGAAGCACAGGTACCAGGCGGCGAGGAGCCGGTTGTCGCCTTCGCCGCGCCCGAGCCCCTCCCACCAGCGAATCCCCAGGTACAGGATCACGACCTGGACCAGGGACGAGAGCGCGTAGACCTCGGCCTCGATGGCGTTCGTCCAGAAGGTGTGGCTGAACGCGGTGAAGCAGGCGGCGGCCACGCCGCCCATCCAGGCTGCGACCTCGTCGGCCCGCGTGCGCGCACGTCCCTGGCACAGGCGAATCAGGCGAACCGCCAGAAGAAACGTGAACAGCACCGCGCCCGCCGAGGCGAGCGCCGAGAGCCAGTTCACGCGCCACGCTACGGTGCCGAACGGCAGGAGCGCGAACAGGCGGCCGACCAGCACGTAGAGCGGCGTGCCCGGCGGGTGCGGAATGCCCAGCACCTTGGAAGCGGCGATGAACTCACCCGAGTCCCACCACGGGCAGCTCGGGGTGCAGGTGAGGGTGTAGACGGCGAGCGCGCACAGAAACACGCCCGCCCCGATGGCGGCAGTCGCCGAGCGCGGGGCGGGCGTGGGCAAAGCCGGGACGCTCAAGACTCTAGGGGCCGCCGCCGCTCCAGTTGTGGTGCGTGGAGTCGGTCGCCTGCATGTAGGCCTGAACCTCCGGATCCTCGGGATGCTTGTTGATCAATGTCTGCAGGACGTTGTTGGCTTCGTCGCGCTTGCCCGCCTGCATGAGCAGCGCGTACGCCGCCTTGTACGCCTGCGTTTCCTGGGGATCCATGTCGCCGGCCTTGAGCAGCTTCTGCACCGCGTCCTCGGTGTGGCCGAGGAAGCCCAGGGCCACGCCCCAGTAATAGTAGAGATCCGACGAGGGATGAGTGCGCGCGCGCTCCTCGAAATAGGCGAGCGCCTTGGCCGTGTCGCCGGAGTCCATGATGAAGAGACCCTTCACGCCCTCCACCGGCGAGAAGTCGGGATACATGCGGTTCACGTAGTCGAGCTCGGCGATGGCGTTGTCGTACTTGCGCTGGCGGCGGTACTCGTAGGCCAGCTGCTGGTGCGCGGCGGCGTAGTTCTGCGCCAGGCGCCGCGCGTTGTCGTCCTTGTACGGGTGCGTGATGTAGCTGCCGTCCTTGGCGAACAGGTTGCGGTACAGGAAGACGTCGTAGAGATTCTTTCGGATTTTTTCCGAGTCCATCCAGTTGCGCCCCGTCCAGCCGAACGGCCCGGGCCGGATGCCGGCGGGCAGCAGGTGCTCGTTGGCGGGAGTCGCACCCCTGAGATAACCGCCGTCGTTCCCCTGCTTGATGGTGTCGGGATAGACGCGCAGCACCAGCCCCTCGGCCACCATGACGCTGTCGAGCCCGTGATGGTCGGGCACGGTGACCGCGATGTACGCCGGCTTCTTGTTCTGGTTGGCCTTCAGGATGTCGAGCACCATCCAGTGGTTCACCATCTCGGGCTGGCCGGTCACGGCGTCGAGCAGGTAGCCGTTGTCGCGCACCGACGCCAGCTGCTCGTTGGTGATCGAGGTCGGAATCTTGGGTTCCTCGTCGCGCAGCTCGCGGATGTACCAATCGGTATTGAGCAGCGACAGGTTGATCACCCGCACGTCGGTGCGCACGCCCTCGGCCTGCTGGATGTACCAGAGCGGAAAGGTGTCGTTGTCGCCGTTGGTGAACACGAAGGCGTTCTTCTCGAGCGGCGTGAGCATGTTGTAGGCGTAGTCGCGCGCCACGTAGAAGCCGCGCCGGTCGTGCGTGAACCAGTAGTGCCCGAGCGGAGCCAGCGAGAGCGCCACGGCCGCGACGCAGGCGGTGGCCATGACCTCCTTCCGCGCGAACACCGGCCAGCGCTCGTGCGCCCACTCGATGAGGAACGCGAGACCCATGCCGATCCAGATGGCAAAGAACTGGAAGGCCGAGGTGTAGAAGTAATCGCGCTCGCGCACCTCGTGGTCGGTGAAGTTCAGGTAGACGAGGAGGCCGAGCGAGGTGATGCCGAAGGTGACGGCCTGCACGGCGAACGACTTCTTCTCGCGCACGCCTTGCATGGCGGCGCCGAAGAGCCCGATGGCGATGGGGATCGTGCCGCCGAGGACGCCGAGCTTGCCGTTGATCACGTACTGGTCGACGAAGTAGCGGAAGAACATCCCGAACTGGTAGCTCCACGGCGCCACGCGCGGCAGGATGGGCCGTGAGCCGTACTGCTCGCGCAGGATGAGCGCCTTGAGCGCCTGCCAGGTTTCGGGGTCGCCCTCGTTCACCGGCGGATTGGCGTGGGCGCGGTAGTACAAGTAGAGGTGAACGGAAACACCGACGACCGCGAGCCCGGCGGCCCACGTCAGGTTCTTCCAGTTGAAGAGCGAGCGCCAGTTCACGAACAGGACCAGCACCATGAGCCCCGGCATGACGAGGAAGGTGCCGAGGTGGATGCCGATGCACAGGAAGGTGAGATACCAGGCGACGAGCAGCCGGTTGTCACCCTCCTTGCGCTCCAGTCCCTCCCACCATTTGAGACCCAGCCACAGGATGAACACCTGCATCCACGACGAGAGCGAATAGACCTCGGCCTCGATGGCGCTGTCCCAGAAGGTGTTGCTGAAGGCCATGAAGAACGCCGCGGCGGCGCCGCCCGTCCAGGCGATGACCTCGTCGGTCATGGTGCGCACGCGCCCCGGCCCGCCCTGACAGAGCCGGATGTAGCGCACGGTCAGGAGATACGTGAACAGAACCGCGAGCGCCGAGGCGAGGCTCGAGAGCCAGTTCACGCGGTAGGCCACGGTGCCGAACGGCAGCATGGCGAACAGGCGTCCGATGAGCACGTAGAGCGGCGTGCCCGGGGGATGCGGAATGCCCAGCACCTTGGAGGTGGCGATGAACTCGCCCGAGTCCCAGAACGGACAGCTGGTCGTGCAGCCGAGCGTGTAGGCGCCGAGCGTGAACAGGAAGACGAACGCCGCCACGGCTTTCGTCCCCCAGTGCTCGGCAGGATCGCGAAGCACTTCGGTGGTCAAGCGGACCTCGGTCGGGCTCTCGGGCCCTCATGGGAGGAGGATTCCGGTAGCGCGTCGAGCGACCGGGACGCGCCCAGGTCGACGGCGCCGCCGGGCGCGAAGTCGGGAAGCGGAGCCCGCGCGATCGCGGCCCTGGCGACTTCCCAGGCCTCGTCGGCGCAGCGCTCCCAAGTGAACCGCTGCGCCCAGGCGAGTCCCCCCCGGCTCAGGCGCTGGCGCAGTTCCTCTCGGGTCAACACGGACAGAATCGCGTCGGCGAGTGCGGTGGCATCGCCGTGCGGCACGAGAATGCCGGACTCGCCGTCACGCACCGAGTCGACGAGTCCGGGCGAGCGGCTCGCCACCACCGGCGTGCCGCAGGCGTTCGATTCCACCACCGTGAGTCCCCAGCCTTCCTTGGGCGAGGGCAATGCGCTCACCCACGCCGACTGGAGCTTCTGCACCTTCTCGGCCGACGGCACGAAGCCGGTGAAGGTCACGTTGTCGCCGAGTTGGAGTGCGGCGGCGCGGCGCTCGAGGGTCGTGCGATGCGGACCGTCGCCGAGCACGGTGAGGCGCGCTTCGGGCAGCCGCTCGCGCACGCGCACGAAGGCGTCGAGCAGCGCGTCCACGCCCTTGTAGCGGCGCAAGCGTCCGACGTAGAGAACCGACGGATGCGCGGTCTTCTCGCCGCCCGGCCGGTAGCGCTCGTGATCGAGCCCGCACACGCTGACGGAAATGCGCTCGCGCGCGATGCCGCGCGCCACGAGATCCTGGCGCGTGCTCTCCGAGATGGCGAGGAAGGGGCTGTCGCGGTAGATGGCCGGAATGAGCCGCTCGTGCGCCCACACCGCCGCGGCCACCGGCCACGAGGCCTCGGCGAACGCGGTGGTGCCGAAGAGATGGGGCACGATGGTCAGCACGGGTGCTTTGGCGTAGAGCGGCGAGAAGTACGGCAGCTTGTTGAGATCTTCGACCACGAGATCGAAAGGCTCGCCGGCGAGCTCTTGCTTCACGCACTGGGCGGCCGCCCAGTTGCCGTTCCACCACGAGCCGCGCCGGAGGATGCGCATGCCGTTCTGCTCGTCCTCGGGCGCGGCGCCGGGAAAGCCGCTGGCCACCACGGTGACCGTGGCGCCGCGCTTCACCCAGCGCGCCAGGATCTCGTAGAGATGAACCTCGGCGCCGCCGGCTTCGGGATGGCGCGCATCTCTCCAGTTGAGCGCGAGGACGTTCACGCCGCGCCCCGGATCCTCGACTTCTCCGCCTGCCGCTTGACGGCCACCACGCCGATGACGAAACACGTGTAGAGCGCCCAGCGCCGGCGTCCGAGCCAGGCGCGCCACGCGTCCCAGCCGCGGTTCCACCACTCGGGTCCGCGCGGATACATGGGCAAGATCTTGAGGCCCGCCTTGGCGAGCAGGACGCGCGTGGCCCGATAGCCTAGGCTCGGCACCATCCACTCGCCGTAGGTGCGGCGCACCTCGAGCGACTCGGCTTCGACCAGCTTCTCCAGCTCGCGCGGGCTGAACTGCGTTTCCCAGCCGGCGAACCACTTGTCGAGCGCGATGAGGATCTTCTTGAGCACGGTCCAGGCGTGATAGCGCTGCGGCACGTCGACGATGAGCACGCCGTCCTTGCCGAGCACGCGGCGGTTCTCGGACAGGATGGGCTCGGGCTCGCGGAAGTGCTCGAGCAGGCCCTGATGGAACACGAGGCCGAAGGAGTCGTCGCGGAAAGGCAGGGCGCGGGCGTCGGCGCACACCAGGTTCACGGTGCGTCCCGCCGCCAGGGCGGCCTTGCGCGTGAGGCCGAGCGCTTCGAAGGTGTAGTCGACGACGTAGCCGGTGGCGCCGCGCTCGATCAGCGCCAGCGTATCGCGGCCGGTGCCGGCCCCCACTTCGAGCGTGCGGCAGCCTTGGAGGTCGCGTGCCGCGGTGGCCACGGCCAGGAGCCGGTCACCGTTCGAATACACGTCCTCGAGCTGCCGGCCGTCAGACCAGAAGCGCTGCCAATGCTCTTTGGTGGATTCGCGCGCGGTACTCATCAGGAATTCGTAAAGATAAGTGGGAAGCGAAGCTGCGTCAATCGGAGGCGGCCTTCCGTCTCTACCTTACACGAGTCGGGGCTGGCGGTTCCTGGGGGGCGCTCAAGTGGGCGCAGGTGGACCACTCACTCGCCCGCGGGCGAGTGAGTGGTCCATCTCGGACGCGGTGACCAGATCCTTGGGTCCCCTAGTCAATCGCGTGGCCACTGGAGCGTCATAGCATGCGCCGGCGCATGCGAGTGGGTCCAAGGGCCGGCGGACCCATTTCACCGTTTTGAAACGACAAAGTGGGTCCAAGTGCCGGCGGACCCAATCCCCCGTTTTGAAACGACGAAGTGGGTCCAAAGAGCGATGGACCCACTTTTCTTCCCCGCCGGCCTTACGCCCCCTGCGCCAGGCGCGTGGCCAAGAAAGGCGGCAGGCCGGCGCCCAGGATCTTCCGCTGCGCGGCGGCGATGTCGTAGGGCACGCGGCGGTGGACGATCTCCTGCTTTTCCGTGTCGAGGAGCAGATAGCAGGCGCGTGGATCGCCGTCGCGCGGCTGCCCCACCGAGCCCACGTTCACCAGATAGCGATAGGAAGGCAGGAGCCGCACGCGATCGGTGCGCGAGTAGCGCACGCGCGTGCCGTCGCCCTCGAAGGCGCCGGGGAAATGCGAGTGCCCGATCAGGCACACGCTCTCGGGAAACGCGGACAGCTCGCCTTCGGCCTCGGCCACCGAGAGCACGTACTGCCACGCCTCGGGCTCCGAGGGCGAGCCGTGCACCAGGCGCACGCCGTCCTCGACGTGCTCGAGCGGCAAGGATGCGAGCCACTCCTTGCTCGCAGGCGAGAGCTGTCCGGTGGTCCATTCGGCCGCCGCCGCCGCTGCGGCATTGAAATAGCCGAGCGTCATCTTGCCGCTCGCCGCCCAGTCGTGATTTCCGGCCACGGCGGCGTGCGCCTCGGCGCGCAGCCGGTCGCACACCGGATTGGGGTCGGCGCCGTAGCCCACCACGTCGCCCAGGCACCAGAGCTTCGAGGAGCCCTGCTTCTCGGCGTCGGCCAGCACCGCCTCGAGAGCTTCGAGGTTGGAGTGGATGTCGCTCACCACGGCCACGATCACCCGCCCACCCTCCCTTCGCGCACGCGCGCTTCCGACTCCAGCTCGCCCGGCCGGAGCTCGCGCGCCACACGGTCGAGCACGCCGTTGACGAAATCGCCCGATTCGTCGCGCCCGTAGCGCCGCGCGATCTCCACCGCTTCGTCGAGCACGACGCGCGCCGGCGTGCCGCGCATGGCCAAGAGCTCGGCCGTGGCCAGGCGCAGCACGCCGCGGTCGGTGGCGCCCAGGCGCTCGAGCGACCAGTGCTCGAGGTGGCGGCGCACGACGGCGTCGACTTCGTTCAAGCGGTCGGCGAGCACCGAGCACAGATCCTGCGCATACGCCTGCGTCTCCGACGGCAGCCGCTCCTCGTCGGCCACTTCGCGCCACGAGACGTCCAAGGCATCGCCGTTGACCTCGGACTGATAGAGCACGCGCAGGAGCATCTCGCGGGCGTGGCGGCGCGGACCGGTCTCGCTCATCGCCGGCGTCCAGGGCGCGAGGACCCGCGGATCTCGGCGAGCGTGCGCGCCGTCTCGGCACAGGCGCGCGCCGCCTCGGCGCCGCGGTCGAGCGGCGGGCGCGTGCGCGCCTCGGCCTGCGCCGTGTCGTTGGCCGTCACCACGCCGAAGGTCATGGGAATGCCGGTGTCGAGCGAAGCCTGCATGAGTCCTCGTGCCGTCTCTCCAGCCACGAAATCGAAGTGCGGCGTCTCGCCGCGAATCACCGCACCCAGGGCGATCACACCGTCGGGGCGAAAGCGGCGCGCCACCTCGCGCGCCACGAGCGGCAGCTCGAACGCCCCCGGCACGCGCACCACGCGCACCTGCGCGCGCGCGAGCCCCAGGTCCTCGAGTGCCGTGAGCGCGCCCTCGATCAAAGGCTCGACGAAGGCGCCGTTGAAGCGGCTCGCCACCACGACGAGAGAGAGCCCGGCCGCCGATCCCCGGGCGGGCGGCGGCTGCTTGGCGCGCACGGCCGGGCGGCGGACGGCTGGGCTCACGACTTCTCCTCGCCCGCGAGCGAGCGTCCGTTGCGCCTCGGGCCTTGGGCCTCGGGCAGGTCGAGAAGATGGCCCAGCTTGTCCCGTTTGGTCACGAGATAATTTCGATTGGCCGCCCGGGCCGGCATCTCGATGGGCACGCGGCGCACGATCGAGAGCCCGTAAGCCTCCAGCCCCACGACCTTTCGGGGATTGTTGGTGAGCAGAAGGATCTCGCGCACCCCCAGGTCGCAGAGGATCTGCGCGCCGATGCCGTAGTCGCGGAGATCGGCCGGGAACCCGAGCTTCAAGTTGGCCTCCACGGTGTCGAGGCCCTCATCCTGCAGCGCGTAGGCGCGAATCTTGTTGGCCAGCCCGATGCCGCGTCCCTCCTGCCTCATATAAAGGAAGACGCCGCGCCCGGCGGCGGCGATAGCGCGCAGCGCGGCCCGCATCTGCTCGCCGCAGTCGCAGCGCTCGGAGCCGAAGACATCGCCCGTGAGGCACTGCGAGTGCACGCGCACCAGGACCGGGGCCGGCGAGGCGACGTCGCCCATGGTCAGAGCGACATGATGGTCGCCGTCGACCAGGCCTTCGTAGACGTAGAGGTCGAAGCGGCCCTCGGGCGTGGGCAGCGTGGTCTTCACCAGCCGGCGCACGAGCTTCTCGCGGCGGCGCCGGTAGGCAATGAGATCGCGCACGGTGATCACGGGCAGGCCGTGGCGCTTGGCGAAACGCGTGAGCGCCGGCATGCGCATCATCGAGCCGTCGGCGTCCATGATCTCGCAGAGCAGACCGGCGGGCCGTAGGCCCGCCATCTTCACCAGATCCAGCGTCGCCTCGGTGTGGCCGGCGCGGCGCAGCACGCCACCGCCCTCGCCACGCAGCGGGAACACGTGGCCGGGACGAGCGAAGTCCGAGGCGAGGGCGCGCGGGTCGGCGAGGCGGCGCACCGTGGCCGCGCGGTCGGCGGCCGAGATGCCGGTGGTCGTGCCCCGGATGGCATCCACCGAGACGGTGAACGAGGTGCCGTGGAGGGCGGTGTTCTGCGCCGACATGGGCAAGAGATCGAGGCGGTCGGCAGCGTCCTCGTCGAGCGGCACGCACAGGAGTCCACGGCCGTGCGTGACCATGAAGTTCACCGCCTCGGGCGTCGCCTTCTCGGCCGCCATGATGAGGTCGCCCTCGTTCTCGCGGTGCTCGTCGTCGACCACGATCACCATGCCGCCCTGCTTGATCTCGCTCACCGCGCGCTCGACGGCGCGGTCGGCGGCAAGCTCGGCGCCTTTGGTACTGGCGGCCTGGACACCACTCCGGCCTCGCGTCTTTCGCTGCGCTTTCTTCACTGCCATTTCTCGGTCCTTCCCGGCACGCCCCGGAGCCGCTCCAGATAGCGAGCCACCACGTCCACTTCCACGTTCACCTTTCGGCCCGCCGCATACGAACCGGCCACGGTTTGCGCCAGCGTCGTCGGAATGAGCGCCACGGTGAAGCCGTCATCGTGCGCCTCGGCCACCGTGAGGCTCACGCCGTCCACCGCCACCGAGCCGCGCGCCGCGCAATAGCGCGCGAGGTCGGCGGGCACGCGCACGCGCACGCGGTGGTCAGCTTCGTGCGCGCGCACCGACACCACCTCTCCGACGCCGTCGACATGGCCGAGCACGATGTGCCCGCCCAGAGGATCGCCGGCGCGCAGGGGCGCTTCGAGATTCACCGGCGTGCCGGGCGCGAGCGTTCCCAGCGTCGTGCGCTCGCGCGTCACCGGCATGACTTCGACCGTGAAGCTCCCGTCGTCGAGCGCGGTCACCGTCTGACAGCAGCCGTCGACCGCCACACTCGCGCCCAAGCCCAAGCGCGCGCGCACCGAATCCGAGGCGACGCGCAAACGCACCAGGCCTTCACGCGCGGCGACGTCGGTGACGCGGCCGACCTCCTCGACGATCCCGGTGAACACCGTAGTGAACCCTCCCGCTGACCAGCCAATCGCGACCCATGGGCGCGATCGTGACTTCGGTGAGCCTGGGCGCCGAGCCGGTCTCGAACGCTACGCCTTCCGCCCAATCCACGCCCGCGCCGAGAACCAGCGGCGCGGTGAAGAGCTTCACGTCGTCGGCGAGCCGCTCGGCGAGCAGGCTCCCGGCGAGGCGTCCGCCGCCCTCGACGAGCACGTCGTGCGCGCCCTGCCCCGCGAGCCACGCGAAGAGCGGCTCGAGCGGCACGCGGGTGCTGCGTCCCGGGGCCGTCCACACGCGCACGCCACACTCCTCGAGCGCGCGCCGCCTTTTCTCCCACGCCCCACGCCGGGCCACCGGCGCCACCGTGGCCACCACGGTTCCCGCGGCGAGGGGCGCGCGAAACAGACGCGCGCGCAGCGGAAGATCGAGCGAAGCACTGACCACGACGCGCAGCGGATCGTCGCCGGGGGCGGCACGCACCGTGAGCTCGGGATCGTCGACGCGCACGGTGTCGGCTCCCACCACCACCGCGTCGTGTCCGGCGCGCAGCGCGTGCGCCGCGCGTACCGCCGCGCTCCCGGTGAGCCAGCCGCGACGCGACCGGGGCGCGAGCTTGCCGTCGAGACTCGCCGCCAGCTTCAAGGTCACCCACGGCAAGCCGCGCGCGTGAAACTTGAAGTAGCCGGCGTTGAGGGCCTTGGCCTCGCGCGCCAGGAGCCCGACCTCGGTGACGACACCCTTCTGGCGCAGCGCGCGCACGCCTTTGCCGCTCACGCGCGGATTGGGATCGGTGACCCCGACCACGACGCGCCGGATGCCCGATTCGACCACTGTGTCCACGCACGGCGGCGTGCGTCCGAAATGGTTGCAGGGCTCGAGCGTCACGTAGAGCGTGGCGCCGCGCGCCGCTGTCCCCGCCTCGCGCAGCGCTTCGACCTCGGCGTGCGGGCCGCCGGCGCGCCGATGCCAGCCGCGACCCACGACGCGGTCCCGGCTCACGACGACCGCACCCACCTTGGGATTGGGATGCGTCGTGCCCCGGCCCCGTTCCGCGAGCGCCAGCGCCTCGCGCAGGTGCCGCTCATCTTCGGCAGCTTTGTCCTGGGCTCTGGCGCGCGCGGGCATGGGCCTCTTCCGTCGGTCTTCGCATCCGCGGCGCACTCAAACGGAAAAGCCCCGCGGGAATCCCACGGGGCAACGAAGCCGGCGCGCCCAGGCTCAGGGCCCGGGCACGGATGATCGGCTTGCGTCTCCTTCTCCCATCCCGACTTTCACGGTCGGCTCCGGAATCGCACCGGATCCTGCCTGCCCCGTCGCTTAGACGAAGGAGCCGGCTCGCGGGCTGTCACCGCCGGTGGGGACTTGCGCCCCGCCCCGAAGGAGTCGATGCGAGGCTAACAACCGTGACGACGCGGTGTCAAAGGGACGACCCCCAGCGGGTGCGAGCGCGTTCACTCATCACTCCCCCTCGGGGGCAGTTCGAGAGCGGCATGAACGCGTCGTCGCATCGCTCGCCCCGGGGGCAGCTCGTGAAATGATTCACAAACACGCCTTGACGCGCGTTGAGGGTTGTTAAAGGTCAGTGTTTGAACCTCAGTGTTTGAACGTCAGTGCTTGAACGCGCCGCGTCCCCACTCCCACTCGAGCGTCAGGTGGCGATGTCCGACGTCAATGGTCACCGAGGTGAACCCCGTCGGCTCGCCGGCCACTTGCGGCAACACTTCCAGGCGAAAGCTTCCGTCGGCGGGCACGATCATCTTCTGGCTGCCCGAGTGATCGCCCGAGCGCGTCGTGATCCCGATCTTCGAGCCAGGCCGGAAGCCTTCGCCAATCACCGCGTATTCCAGGCCGAAGGCATCCACCATCTCGAGGTGGATGCGCATCGAGTCGACGACGCTCTCCACCGGCACCGGGATGGTTTCGACGTAGGCGCGCCAGCGCCCGCCCGGCTCGGCGACGCCCACGCGATACGGCTCCCCCTCCGCGTAGCCCGTGGCCGTGAGCACGATCTGGTCGAGTGGCAGCGTGCACACCGCGCAGGTGTCGGTGGCGGCGCGCGAAGCGGCGTCGCAGATCACTCTTCCAGTCGAGTCGGCGACAAAACCCGACTCGAGGCAGACGCCGCGCCCCATCAGACTCAGCGGATAACCCAAGAGCATGAGCGGGGTGCCGGTGGGGAATCCGAGCGCCAGCACCTTGTAGCGCACACGCCCATGGCCGCCGGTGCTGTCACGCCCGATGGAAACGATGTCGAGAGTGGCGCCGGGAGTCGAAAACGAGCTCCCGAGGAAGTGCCACTCCTCCTGACTGATGGACGAGGGTGCCGAAGCGGATGGTTCGGGTGGCGCCTGCGCCCCGGCTCGGCTCGCGAGGGCGAGCAGAAGCAGAGTCGAAGCGAGCCGCTGCATCACACCTTGAAGAGAACGAGGAGCGAATCGCCTTCCTGGACGCGGTACTCGCGTCCCTCGGTGCGCATCCAGCCCTTCTCGCGCGCTTGCGCCCAGGTGCCGGCTTCGAGCAGGCGCTCCCAGGGCACGATCTCGGCGCGGATGAAGCCGCGCGCCAGATCGGAGTGGATCTTGCCCGCCGCCTCGACGATCGATGAGCCGGCGATCACCTGCCAGGCGCGCACTTCCGGCGCTCCGGCGGTGAAGAAGGTGAGCAGCCCGATCAGCTCCTCGGCGGAGCGCATCACGCGCTCGCCGCCGCCCGCTTCGATCCCGAGCTCGGCGCGAAACGCGGCCCGCTCTTCTTCGGGCAGGCCGAGGACTTCCCACTCGGCGCGGGCCGGCAGCGCCACCGAGGCGAAACCGGGGCCGCGCGCCGGCAAGGCCGGTGCCTCACCCTCGCCGTGGTTGTAGACGGCGAGCAGCGGCTTGTGGCTCAAGAAGCCGTAGCCGCGCAGCGTCTTCTCTTCGTCCTTGGTGAGCTCGAGCGAGCGGATCGCCTTCCCGGCTTCGAGTGCCTCGTGCAGCTTGCGCAGGAGCGGTGCCTCGACCGGGTTCTCGCTCTTCTTGCCGATGCGCTCCATCTTCTGGATGCGCTCGAGGCGCGTGTCCACGAGCACGAGATCGGAGAGCACGAGCTCGTCTTCCACCTGGGCGCGGTCGCGCTCGGGATCGACCGAGCCCGAAGGATGCGGCACCGAAGGCTCGTCGAAGGCGCGCAGCACGAGAATGAGGAGATCGGCGGCACGGAGCGCCGGATACGGATCCTTCTCGCCCACTTCCTCGCGCGTGCCGGAGCGCGGAAACGGCGAGATCGGATCGACGATCTCGTGCGACACGGGCGTCGTCTTCTTGGGATGGAAAAGCTGATCGAGACGGTCGAGCCGCGTGTCACGCACGCGGGCCATGCCCACGGCGTCGTCGGTGCGACGCGCCGGCGCCTCGCGGTTCTCGGTCAGGATCTGGAACATCGTCGTCTTCCCGCCGCGCGGGAAGCCGATCAGCGCGGCTCTCACGTCGTTCGCTTCTCGCTCCGGTACTCGTACGAGAGCACGGCGTGCAGGCGTTTCTTGGCGTCGGCTCCGAGAGTGGGACAAGGCGGCGTGGCGGCGCGATAGATGCGGATGGTTTTCTGCAGCGTGTCGACTTCGACGTGGCAGGAGGGGCAATCGGCGAGGTGGCCCCTGATCTCGGCGATCAGCTCGTCGGCGATCTGCTCGTCGAGAATCTCGCTGAGGAGACTCTTGACCTGGTCGCAATTCACGATCTGGAATCTCCTCCGGCGGCCTCGGACCGGGCTCCGGCGCTTTCCTGCATCCCGCTGGGTGCGAGCGGGCGACCTTACCCTTGTGATGCGCCGACCGGCGATCGGTTCGGGCCGATTTTCGCCCGGCGGGCGGATTGCCCGAAAAACTCGCCTGCGTGGAGGCGGGGAATCGGCCTCGGACCGGCGGTTCCGCGCACTCGCCACCCATCAAACCAGATGGCGCGCGCAGATTGCAACGCCGGAGACTCAGGCGGACGCCGGCCGCGGGGCCCAAGGCCTCGAAGCCGGCGACGGTTCTCAAGCCCGCCGCGCCGCGGGCCGATAACCGCTTCAAGACTCCATGGCGTCGGCGTTTGCGCGATCGCGGATGTCTGCAAGAGGCGTGCTCCCTCTTGCGCGATGTGACGCCGATCCCTAGGCTTGATGTGCCCCCGCGCTTGGGGCACAAGGATGTCTCGTTCCGACAAGGAGGCTTCACATGCGGTTCCGTCGGTGGCTCCTCCCTGCCTTGCTGGTGCTGATCGCCGCCGCGCCGATGGCGCGCGCCGACGACGACCAGCCGGTCGTCTACAACCCGCATCCCTGGGCCGCGAACTCGTCGTTCGATCAGAAGGCCCTGATCGCGGAGCTGCAGACGCAGATCAAGGAGCCCTACATGTCGCCGCGGCACTGGCTGGATCTCGGCATCGCCATGCCGGTCGGCAACTTCAAGGATCGCAATTGGGATCCGGGTCTCATGGTGCGCTGGAGCGAGCGCGTGTGGCGCGAGGGCGCGTTCTCGCTCGTGGGCTCGGCCGGTCTTCTGTTCAACGACGACTCTCGCTACAACGAAGCGCAGGTCGACGCCGCCTACGCAGGCGGGTTCGACAGCTTCATCCCCATCTACAGTCGCCGTCACATCGCCTTCCCGTTCGCGGTCGAGCTGCATCTCGAGCCGGCGAGCGAAGATAGCTGGAGCCCGTTCGTCTCCGCCGGCCCGGCCGTGCAGTGGACGCACGAGGTCCAGGTGCGCCAGCAATGGTATGTGCTCTCGGACAGCTCGGGAGCCGCCACTCACGAATTCGTGGTGCCGTTCACGGCTCCCCCGGCGCCCACGCCGTTGGCCGACCAGGAGCTGACCAAGAACCACTTCCACCCTGGGCTCCAGGGTCAGGCTGGCCTGCGCTTCCGCATGGGCCACGGCGCCAACCCGCTACACATGCGCCTCACGGCCTCGGCCAACGTGTGGTACGAGCACAGCAACCCGGAGACCATCGCTTCCGGATCCATTTCCTTCGGGAAGTAACCGCAGGCAGCACGGCGGACGGACGGAACGAGAAGGCCGCTCCCTCGCGGGAGCGGCCTCTCCTGTTTCTGGTGACCCGTGCAGGATTTGAACCTGCGACTCCCTGCTTAAAAGGCAGGAGCTCTACCAGACTGAGCTAACGGGTCTCGTTCACGATGGGTGGGATGAGCATCGCCCATCCTAGTGGGACGGCCCCGCCATGGCTAGGCCGAGAAGGCGCAGTCCTTTTCGCGTCGTTCACCCCTCTGCACGTCCCTTTCGTCCCCACCGCCGCGGCATCCGCTTGACTCGGGGCTTCGATGTGGCATTCTCGAAGCCGATCGGGCGCCGACCCTTTGCGGTCGGAGCCCGATCTTTTTTTCACTGCCCGTCCCGTCGCCGCGGCAGAGCCTATTTTCCAGGTGTCTCCCTTGGAGGTGGATCTTGCTCTCTGGGCGAATGCGCCGGCTCTCCCTCGGACTCTTGCTCGCTCTCGTTTTCGCCGCCCCGCGCGCTTGGGCGGGCCCGGTGTGGCTCGACGAACCCGCGCCGCCGTCCGCGATCGCCGCGGCCGCGCGCCCCGTGACCGGACCGGGCGGCCTTCGCCCCATGGCACCGCCCGAGATCTTCGGCCCGGGAAAAGTGACCACGTACAGCAACATGTGGATGAAGGTCACGAACATCGGCACGGTGGGCAACGGTCCCTTCACCGCGACCTCGAGCGATCCTTCCGGGCAGTGGCCGGGGGCTTCCGGCGTCGAGTATCTGTTCTTCGCCTACATCTACGTCGGCGCCGTCGACCCGACGCAGACCGATCCCACGCTCAAGCGTCGGGTCAGCAATGCCTTCGAGTGGCGTCCCGCGTCGCTCGACGAGCGCGACCGCATCTACCAAACCTACGAGGGCAACACGGGCGGGCTCCGGCTGGTCGACGACGATGGCGACCACAAGACCGACGAGGATCCGCTCGATGGCTACGACAACGACGGCGACGGCCGTGTGGACGAGGATTACGCCGCCATCTCGCAGCAAGAGTTCACCTGCATCGAGCGCGATGACACCCGGGAAGCGATCGACGCCCCGGGCGCGGAGAAGCACGTGCCGCGCGGTCTCGAGGTCAGGCAGAACGTGTACGCGTTCTCGGTTCCGGGCGACAACGACTTCGTGGGCATCGAGTGGCAAGTGACCAACGTGTCCGGGCACGAGCTCGATTCGGTGTACGTCGGCATCCGCATCGACCAGGACTGCGGGCCGGTGATCCGCGACCGTTACTTTGCCGACGACCTGCCCGAGCCGCGCGTGCCGCAAGGACCCGATCCCACGATCGCCGGCAATCCCGACGATCCCGACAACCCCAACTATCCTTACATCCGCACGCGCAACAAGCCGGGCAACCTGCACATCAACGACGTCGAGTACCAGGACGGCCTGTGCAGCGACGACACCGTGTACGTGAACGGCTTCAGCGTGGTCGACGACGACGGTGACCAGGGCGCGACCGCCGGCGGCTCGGTGTGCATGCTGCTCGGACACACCATCGATCCCACGGGACAGCGGGCGCCGCGACGGGTGGGCTGGAACAGCTACTCGTACTATCAGCCGGGCATTCCGTATTCGCAGGGCGGCATTCCGGTCAACGATGCCGAGCGCTATGACGCCATGTCCCAGTCGCGCAACGTGGATCACCAGACGGGACTCATCAATCAGCCGCTGCCCGACCGCAACGAGATCAACGACTACTCGGGACTCGCCGCGGTCGGCCCTTTCCGGCACGTCCAGCCGGGCGAGGCGATCACCTTCACCTGGGCGCTGGGCGCGCAGCAGGTCGATTACACCGCGCAACCCGACGATCTCAAGAAGCGCTATTCGAAGCTCGTGCAGATGGCGGTCAACGCCCAGCTCACCTATCGCGGCTCGTATGAGGTCCGCGAAGGCATCGAGGTGCCCGGCCCCGAGGACTTCGGCCGCGAAACTTGCCTCAAGAAGGTGCCGGGCGGGCCGTCCAGCTTCTCCGACTGCCATGACGCCGAGTCGCGGCAGCTGCTCGACAACACGTGCACGTGGTTCGATCTCGACTGCAACCAGTGCACCGGGGTGCCCAGCTACTACCTGCGCCCGTGGAGCGCCTCGGCGCCCCCGCCCAATCCGACGCTCCGCCTCACGCCGGGCGACCGCCATGTCACGCTCGACTGGGACAACAAGAGCGAGACCACGCCGGATCCGGTGCAGGGCGACTTCGATTTCAAGGGCTACAAGATCTGGCGCGCCTCGAACTGGACGCGTCCGGCCAACTCGAACGGCCCGAGTGACGACCTGTGGTCACTCTTGGGCACGTACTACTTCTACTCCGCCGCCTTCGACCCGTTGGTGCTCAAGAACGAGGCCGGGCAGGACAGCGTCGTGAACAGGGACCTGTTCCTGAATCGGATCACGGGCGAGATCCTCTACCCCAACGACGTGCCGTGCCTGGAGTCGGCGCCCGGCGTGTGCGACCAGGCGCGCGGCCGCAAGATCTACATCACCGCGAGCGGCCGCGACACCTCGCTCGACGACTTCACGGTGACGCGCTACCCGGTGGGACGTTACACGTACATCGACCGTACGCCGCAGAATGGATTCCTCTACTTCTATTCGGTCACCGCATTCGACTCCACGGGCCGCGGCACCCTGGTCGCCGAGCAGGAAGGACGCCAGGCCGCAGTCGAGGCCGACGGCGTGGTGCCGCAGGGAGCTTCCACCGCCACCGCTTCGGCCACCGGGGCGCCCTACGTCGTGCCCAATCCGTATCGCGGGCGCGCCGACTGGGATCTGCGTCCCGATGCCACCGACCCTACCGGCACGCACGTGGACTTCCTGCACCTTCCCGGAGATTGGCAGCAGATCCGCATCTACACGGTGAGCGGCGATCTCGTGCAGGTGATCCGTCCCGAAGACCTCATGACCAACGGGCATGCGCAGCGCGAAACCCCGGACGACGGGCAAGCGTCGTGGAATCTCGTGTCGCGAAACGGGCAGGACGTGGTGAGCGGGATCTATCTCTTCAGCGTGCAGTCGCCCGCTGTGGGCACGAGCCGCGGCAAGTTCACCGTGATCCGCTGAGCGGGGCGGTGGCGGGCGCGCCGGCGCCCGGCACCTCGATGAGCGCTGTGCCCTGCGAGCGCGCCGGGGTCTCGATGCCGTAGAGCGCCGACACGGTGGGCGCGATGTCGAGCGTCGACACCGGCCGGCGCACCGTGGCCCGCCGCACGCCGGCGCCAAAGAAAATGAGCGGCACGTGCGTGTCGTAGCGATACGGGCTGCCGTGGTCGCCGCGCAGGAAATTTCCGGAGCCGAAGAAGGCGAAGGGCTTGGCGAGGAAGATCACGTCGCCGCTGCGGCCGGGAAAGTAGCCGAGGGCCGCGGCACGCGC